>NZ_CP020569.1:7857324-8169811 GCF_002082195.1 Streptomyces gilvosporeus
CCCTGAACGGCGCGGCCGGGGCGCTGGCAGCCGTCCTCGCGCTGGCGTTCACGGCCGCCGGGCCCCCGGGCGGCCCGCCGCCCGCAGCCAGGGAACGGCCGGTGCAGGTCCATCTCACCACCACCTCCGACCCCGGCGGCCGCCATGTCGTGAAGGGACTGGAGAGCCAGCGCCCGCTGCGCTTCACCCGCGGCGGACCCCCGCACCGCGGTGTCACCCTCACCGTGGACGGGTCGACGACGTATCAGACCTTCCAGGGCGGCGGCGCCTCCTTCACCGATACCGCCGCCTGGCTGCTGAAGGGTAGCGGCGCCCTGAGCAAGGCCACGCGCGAGGCGACGATGAAACGGCTCTTCGACCCCCGCGACGGCATCGGCCTCAGCTTCCTCCGCAACCCCATGGGCGCCTCCGACCTCGCCCGTTTCGACTACACCTATGACGACCTGCCGGCCGGGCGGGCCGACCCGCAACTGAAGCACTTCAGCATCGGGCACGATCTCGCCGGTGTGCTGCCCCTGACCGCCGAGGCCCGCCGCCTGGATCCCGCCCTCAGGGTCATGGCGGTGCCCTGGAGCGCGCCCGCCTGGATGAAGGACAACGGCTCCCTCGACCAGGGCCGGCTACGGGCGCAGTACTACGCCGTCTACGCCCGCTACTTCGTGGCCTCTCTGCGCGCCTACCGCGCCCACGGCGTGCCCGTCGACTACGTCTCCGTGCAGAACGAACCCACCTGCTGCGCCGGCTACCCGTCCATGCGCTGGACCGGCCGGGACCTGGCCCGTTTCACCAAGCGCGATCTGCTGCCCGCCCTGGCCGGCGCCCGTCTGCCCACCAAGGTCCTGGCCCTGGACTGGAACTGGAACCGCTATCCCGCCTTCGGCGCACCCACCGTCGACGACCCGGCGATCCGCCGCCACCCCAACTTCGGCGGCGTGGCCTGGCACGGCTACGGCGGCGACGTCGGCGAGCAGACCCGGGTCCACCGCCGCTATCCCGGCCTCGTCATGTACGACACCGAGCACTCCGGCGGCCGGTGGATCGCCGACCAGCAGCGCGAGGACATGCACGACCTCATCGACTACACCCGCAACTGGGGGAGCAGCTGGATCCGTTGGTCGCTGGCCGTCGACCAGAACGGCGGCCCGCACCACGGCGGCTGCGGCTCCTGCACCGGTCTGCTCACCGTGCACCACGGCGACGCGGCGCAGGGCACCGTCGACTACACCATCGAGTACTACACGATGGGTCATCTCACCAAGTTCGTACGCCCCGGAGCCCGGCGCATCGCCTCCACGGCCTCGGCCGCCGTCCCCAACGTGGCCTGGCGCAACCCCGACGGATCCCTCGCGCTGATCGCCTACAACGACTCCGCCGCCGCCCGTTCCGTCACTATCAACTGGCAGGGAGAGCAGGCGACTTACCGCCTGCCGCCCCGCGCCTCGGCCACCTTCACCTGGTAGCGGCCGCCAGGGACGGCGTGCGGCCGGACACCGGCCCGGTCTGCCGCGTGCGGTGGGCCAGGGTGGCCTTCCGCGTCGCCACATCGACGGTGTAGACGTCGATGGTCAGCCGCGCCCGCGCCACCTTGAGCACCATGAAGCCGTGGTCGGAGAAGTTCTGCCAGGCCGCCGGGTTCGCGAAGTGCGCCTTGCCGTCCTCGGTCTTCGCCGACGCCCCGCACACCACCTGCCGGGTGCCGCCGGTGCGCGCCGTGGGCTCCAGCACCTGGAGGCAGTGGTCGTGCCCGGAAAGGATCAGATCGGCGCGGCCGCACACCACCTTCTCGTACAGGTCCTTGAGGTGGACGCCGCTGGTGTAGTTCCCGATGGTGAACCCGTCGTAGGCACCGGCGTTGCCGTGCTTGCCGTTGTTGAGGTACGGGTGATGGCCGATCACCACCTTCCACCGGGCCCGCGAGGCGCGCAGCGCGCCGTCCAGCCAGGCCCGCTGTTCGCGCATGTACGGGCCGTCCCAGCGGAAGTACGGGTCGATCTGGGCGACGTACGACGACCAGGGAATGGTGTCGATGGCGAAGAACTCCACCAGCGGGTCGGCGGCCGGCAGCGGCACGCTGTAGTGGCGGGCCGGCATGTACCAGCGCTTCGAGGTCGTGGCGTAGGCGACCTCGCGGTCCCCGCGGGAGGGGTCGCCGCCGCTGCCGGGGATCAGCCCCGAGCAGTCGTGATTGCCCAGGACCATCAGCCAGGGCACATCGATGCCGCTGTTGGGCTTCTCGAACTTGTCCTGGAAATCGGAGTCATGGGCGGACTCCGGGCCGTTCTCGTAGATGTTGTCGCCGAGGCCGATCGCCAGGCCGATGTCCTCGGCCCGGCAGACGTCCCGGGCGGCGGCCGCCACCGCGTACTGCGCCTCGTCGCCGGTGCCCGCGTCGCCGGTGACCAGGACGGCGAACTCGCCCTTCCCGTTGGGGTGTTCGGGGAACGGGAAGGCTCCCGGCGCCCCCGGGCGGGGCGCGGCGGACGCGGTGGCCGGGCGGGCGCCCGACGCCAGTACGGTCAGCGCCGCGCCGGCCATCGCGCCGCCCAGCAGCGTCCGCCGGTTCACCGGCTTCGGCACCCGCCCCGTGGTGGGCATCGCGGGCCCCTCCGGCGCCGCCTCGGCGCCGGCCCGCAGCCACTCCCGCTCGGTCATGTCCGCCTGCGGCGGGATCAGTTCGTCATCGCACATGCCTGGTGTTCTCTCACGCCCGGCAGGGACGCTGGTGACGAAACGATGAAGCGCAGGTGGACGTATGGAGATCGACGGACTCCATGCCTACTTGTCGGTAGCGCGGCGTTTCCGCACGTCATCAGGGCGTGATCGAGGAGCCGTGGGAGCTCTCGACGGCCCGTCGGACCAGTCGTCGCAGGGTCCGGCCGAGGTACCTGGCGTAGGAGCGCTGGAGTACGGGCACCAGTGGTCCGGCGAGCCGGGTGAACCACACGGCCGGGCGGCTGAACGCGGTCACGGTGAACCACACCGAGTCATCGGCGCGCCGCTCGACCAGGAACGCCTCCTCGCCGCACTCGGGGTGGCCGTCGCGGGTGCCGTATCCGAAGCCGATTCGGTCCTCGTCGGCCACCGTCCACACCACCCGGCACGGCACCCGCAGCACCAGCGGCCCCGCGCCGAGGCCGACCTCGACGGCCACGCCCGGCGCGGCGCGGGTGGCCTCGGCGCGGATGACGGTGCCCGAACTGCGGTGCATCCGGAAGGTGGTGACCGCCTCGCCGGCCGCCCTCAGGGCGTCCCGTCCCCGGCCGATCGGCACGGCCACCCGCAGATGGGCGTAGCCCTCCGGCAGCCGGATCCGCGCGGCGCCGTCCTCGCGGGGGTAAGTGGCGCCTTTCTCGGGGTAGTTGACGTCTTTGGGCTGGGCGGCGTTCATGCGTGACGCTCCTTGGAGGGTGGGCGGTGGGGTGGGGTAGTGGCGTCGGCTCCTGTCCTGGCCCGCCACGTCGCGGGGTGACGGCGGCGGCGACGGGCAATCCGTCAGGCGCAACCGACAACGGCTCCCGCCCCGGCCCGCCACGGCGCGGCGTGCTGACGGCGCTTCGCGAGGATCGCACACAGGGCGAAGCCGACGGCGTTGCCCAGGCCGTGGGTGGCGGCCATCCAGGCGAGCGAGGGGTGCGGCAGGCCGGTGGCCTCGCCCAGCGCCCAGCTCAGTGCGAGCAGCATGGTCGCCACCAGGACCACGGCCGAGCAGCCCAGCAGCGCACGGGTCGTCCGGTCGGGCCCCGCGGCCCGCAGATCCCGCCAGGTGAGCAGGCCGACCAGCCACATCCCGGCGGTCAGCACCAGCGCACCGGCCAGCTCGGCCCAGTCGTCGACGAAGTAACCGGCGAGCACCAGCAGGGTGCCGAGCGGCACGCTCAGCGCCGCGCATCGCCCCGCCCGGCCGCCGCCGCTGCCCCGGCAGACCAGGCCCGCGATCAGCGCGGCGGCGAATCCGGCGAAGTGGAAGTGCGGCACGGTCAGCGCCAGGATGTCCAGATCGAAGCCGAACAGCCGGTGTCCGGCGCGCTCGGCCACCAGCGCCAGCCCCGCGACGGCCGGTGTGGCCAGCGCGGTCAGGACGGCGATCTCGGACGGCGCGAGCGAGCGCGTACGGGCGAGGCGGCGGGGCGCCTGTGCGGCGAGTGCCAGCGTGGCGGCCGCGTAGACGGCGGCGCACCCGGTGGCGACCGCCCCGCGCGGCAGCCACAGCGCCACCGCCCCCGCGGCGGCGGCGACCGGCCAGACCCGCCGGACCCGGGCCACACCGGACCCGTCGATCAGCGCGACCCCCAACGGGATCACCACGAACATCCCGAGCATGACGACGAGTCGGACCACTGTGGTCATCTCAGCCCCCTTTCGCAACGGTCCGGACCCCGTTTCCCGTGGTCCGGACGTGGTGAGGCCGACAGTACCGCAGAATTGAACACGTTCAAATAATGGCCCCCCGGGGCGTGAAGGCCGCTGTGTGCAGCGTCCTGACCGGATATCAGCCGACGGACAGAGCGATTCTCGTGGCGCGCCGCACCATGCGTTCACACGCCGGATCAGTGCTCCCGAGCGCTGTTCCGTGCCGGACGGTGACAACCCGGCTCGGGCGCATACTCGGGTCCGCAGGCAGGGCGCGGGCATCGGAGTTGCCCTGGTGGTGCTCGGCCCTTTGCCTGGCAGCACAGTGGAAGGACGTCCGGCATGAGATCACGTGTCCTCGCCCTGGTGGCCGCCGTCGCCATGGCCCTGTTCCTCGCCCTCGGACTCGAACCGGCCCACGCCGACGGTGGCGCCCCCTCCCCTCCGGACGGGGTCTGCCTCGGAAACATCCACTACACCTTCAGCCCACCGCTGCAACTGACCCCCCGGCCCACGACCATCACGTGGTCGGGCACCTACTCCTGCACCTCCGTCACCCGGGCCTGGAACGGCGAGTTCGGCGGCTCGGTGCAGTCCACGACGGGGTGCCTTCAGACCGGAGCGAACCAGATCCTTGCGCAAGGTCTCACGGAGAACGACAACTGGTTCGCGTCCGGCGGCGATGACCGGATCGGCAGCAGCGCGCTGACCGGAACCGTCTCGACACTGCCGCGTGAGGACGGCTCACGTCTCTACGAGTGGACCGGCACCGTCACCGGCGGCACGTGGTTCCGGGGTCACCGCTTCAACGGCAACGGCCTCTACTCCTCGGTGACCAACGGGAAGGTGTGCGCGGCAGGCGGCGCGATCGATCACAACGACGGCGAGGCCAACATCACCATCCTTCCCTTGTAACCGCCGCGTGGCGCCGACGGGGTGGCAACGACCGGCGGGCCGCCTGCCATGTGCGGCAGGCGGCCCGCCGGCCCCTCGTTCCGTGTTCCCTCGTTCCCTCGCTCAGGGAAGGGCATCCGCCTCCCCATGCCGCCCCGCCCCCGCCGCGAACCGAGCCGCGCCCGCCAGTGCCTCCGTCAACACGCCCTGTCCATAACGGAGTTCACCGGCCATCGCCGCCTCCTCGGTCCGTCCCTCCTGCTCCAGCAGCGAGGCCCGGTCGCTGCGCAGGCACGCCTGCGGAAAGCGGGCGATCTCCGCCGCCAGCAGCTCCGCTTCGGCCCGCGCCGTACCGGTCGGCACCACGCGGTTGGCCAGCCCGATGGCGAGCGCCTCGTCCGCGGGGACCGGACGGCCCGTCAGGACCAGGTCCATCGCCCGGCCCGCCCCGATCAGCCGCGGCAGCCGCACCGTACCGCCGTCGATCAGCGGCACTCCCCAGCGCCGGCAGAACACCCCGAAGACCGCATCCTCCTCGACGACCCGCAGATCGCACCAGAGCGCCAGCTCCAGCCCGCCGGCCACCGCATGCCCGGCGACGGCCGCGATCACCGGCTTGCTCAGCCGCAGCCGGGTCGGGCCCATCGGGCCGTCGCCGTCCGGTGCGACGCGGTTGCCGCGCTCCGTGCCGATCGCCTTGAGGTCCGCACCCGCGCAGAACGTCCCGCCCGCACCCCACAGCACCGCGACGCTCGCGCTGTCATCCGCCTCGAACTCCCGGAAGGCATCGGCCAGTTGGCGGGCCGTGGCGCCGTCCACGGCATTACGGACGGCCGGTCGCGACAGCACCACCGTCGTGACCGGCCCCGTACGCTCCACCCGTACGGACATCAGACCCCACCCGCGGCCTTCGGGCGGGCGCGCTCCAGGATCGCGCCCAGATCCACCCCCGTCGGCAGTGTGCCGAAGGCATGGCCCCACTCCCCGCCCAGCCGCGAGGCGCAGAAGGCATCGGCCACCGCGGGATGGCTGTGGCGCACCAGCAGCGATCCCTGGAGCACCAGCGCCATCCGCTCCGCCAGCGAACGCGCCATCAGCTGCGCTCGCTCCGGTACGGCCAGCGCGCCGAGCATCCCGCGGACGGACGCCACCGCCGCATCCAGCCGCCGGTCGGCGCCCGCGGCCGCGTCCACCTCCGCGAAGAAGGCGTCCAGACAGGCCGGTTCCTTGCCGAGCGCCCGCAGGACGTCCAGGGCGGCGACATTGCCTGAGCCCTCCCAGATGGACAGCAGTGGCGCCTCCCGGTACAGCCGCGGCATGCCCGATTCCTCGACGTAGCCGTTGCCGCCCAGGCACTCCAGGGCCTCCGCCGCATGGGTGCTGCCCCGCTTGCACACCCAGTACTTGCCCGCCGCCAGCGCCAGCCGCCGCAGCGCCGCCTCCCCGGCGTCCCCGGCCTGCGCCCGGTCCACCGCCGCCGCCAGCCGCATCGCCAGCACCGTCGCCGCCTCGGACTCGACGGCGAGATCGGCCAGCACCGCGCGCATCAGCGGCTGCTGGTCCAGCTCCCGCCCGAACGCCCGGCGGTGCGCGGTGTGGTGCAGCGCCTGCCGCAGCCCGGCCCGCATCCCGGCGGCCGAGCCCAGCACACAGTCCAGCCGGGTCATGTTCACCATCTCGACGATGGTGCGCACTCCGCGGCCGGGCTCGCCGACCGGCCAGGCCACCGCCTCGTCGTACTCGATCTCCGAGGAGGCGTTGGAGCGGTTGCCGAGCTTGTCCTTGAGCCGCATCAGCCGCATCCCGTTGAGCGTGCCGTCCGGCAGCACCCGCGGCACCAGGAAGCAGCCGATCCCCTCCGCCGTCCGGGCCAGCGCCAGGAACACATCGCTCATCGGCGCCGAGGTGAACCACTTGTGGCCGGTGATGCGGTAGGTCCCGTCGCCGGCCGGCACCGCCCGGGTGGTGTTGGCCCGTACGTCGGAGCCGCCCTGCTTCTCCGTCATCGACATGCCCGCGATCAGGCCCGCCTTCGTCAGCGGCGGACGCAGCCCGAAGTCGTAGGTACGGGCCGCGAGCAGCGGTTCGTACTGCGCGGCGAGGTCCGGGGTGGCGCGCAGCGCGGGGACGGCGGCGTAGGTCATCGAAATCGGGCAGCCGTGGCCCGGCTCGGCCTGCGACCAGACGTAGAACTTGGCGGCGCGCACCAGATGGGCGCCGGGGCGGTCGTCGGACCAGGGCGCGGCGTGCAGACCGTGTTCCACCGCGACGGTCATCAGCTGATGCCAGGCCGGGTGGAAGGCGACCTCGTCGATGCGGTGCCCGTAGCGGTCGTGGGTGTGCAGGCGGGGCGGCTGCTCCTCGGCCCAGCGCGCCTGGTCCTGCACCGCCTGCGTGCCGGCCAGCGCCCCCAGTGCGGACACCTCCGCCTCGCCCCATGCGCAGCCCTCGCGGCGCAGCGCCTCCAGGAGGGCCGGTTCGTCCGCGGTGCTGAAGTCGGTCAGCGGCGGGGCCTGGTTCAGGACTTCATGAGTGACGGTCGTCATGGTGTCGACGGTACCGGCGGTCTTACAGATTCGGAACACCTGCTGTAGTTCTGTAAGGTGCGACCCGGGGGCCGGGCGCGGCGCCAGTAGAATTCCGGGCACATATGAACGACGACTCCCTCGCCCTGCGGCCGCTCACCGCGCGTTCCATCGTGCTGAGCACCCTCCTCGGGCACCATCCGCCCCGGATGCCGGCGCGCGCCCTGGTGCGGGTCGGCGAACTGTTCGACATCGCCGAGGGCACCGTCCGCGTCGCGCTCTCCCGGATGGTGGCCGCCGGCGACCTCCGCCAGAGCGACGGCTCGTACGAGCTCACCGCCCGGCTGCTGGCGCGCCAGGCCCGGCAGGACGAGAGCCGTACGCCCCGGACCCGCACCTGGTCCGGCGACTGGGAGATCGCCGTGGTCAGCGTGGAGCGGCGGCCGGCCGCCGAGCGGACCGCGCTGCGACAGGCGATGGCGGCCCTGCGGCTGGCCGAGCTGCGCGAGGGCACCTGGCTGCGGCCCGGCAACCTCGAACGGCCCCGCCCCGCCGTCGCCACCGGGCAGTGCACCTGGCTGACCGGCACCCCGGACGGCGACCCGGCGGCGCTGGCGCGCACGCTGTGGGATCTGCCCGGATGGTCGGCGCGGGCGCGCGCCCTGCTGGGCGCCCTTGACGGAGCCGCCACCCCCGCGCAACGCTTCACGGTCTCGGCTGCTGTTCTGCGCCACCTCCTCACCGATCCGCTGCTCCCGGACCCGCTGTTGCCTGGTGACTGGCCGGGCGCCGAACTCCGGTGCCGTTACGACGCGTTCGAGGCCGAACTACGTGATCTGCTCCGGCAGTACGTCACGCCCCACCGCACCGACTGACCGTGGCACGGCCGAACGGGCCGTGCGCGGTGCGTGCGGACCTGCGCCGCGCGTATGCACCGAGTCCCCCGAGTGCGCCCGGCGGGCACGGCCGAGGGGAACGGATGGGCGATTTCTCCGCGGAGCGCGTGCCTCCGGCATGAAGGGTGCGCCCCTACCCGGCAGGGGTGTGCACCATGCGACGGCCGCTGTCCCCGATGTGGCGGCAAGGGGGCAAGCCGGTCGGTGCAGGCGCTACCGCGCGCTCTGTCGATGCGATCTGTGGGCGTGGTTGTGTCTGACCCGTCGAATTCGCGGCACCCGGTGAATTCGCCAGAGAAGAGGGAATTCGGCGATCCCGAAGGACTCTTTGGGCGATATACGCAAGGGTGCCACGTTTCCTGAATGACCGCCAGGTAACTGCGCGGCGAGCGACAGGAGGGGAAAATGGCACATCCGAAGATGACGGAACAGGTGTCGGGGCAGACGTCGGACCGGGGGGCGGAGCAGGCACCGGAGTCGGAAAGCCGGGGAGAATTCCGCGGCCTGGGGGTCCGGGGCGTCACGGCGGCCGCGGTCCTGCTGGCGGCCGGCGCGCTGAACGTGACGGCCGACGGCCCGGCCGCTGCGGCGAGCGCCGGGACCTGGGACCGGCTGGCCGGATGCGAGAGCGGCGGCAACTGGCACGCCGACACCGGCAACGGCTTCTCCGGCGGGCTCCAGTTCGCCCACCGCACCTGGCACTCCTTCGGCGGCGGCAGCTATGCCGCGCGGGCGTCGCTGGCCAGTCGGCCCGAGCAGATCAATGTCGCCGAACGGGTGCTGGCACGGCAGGGCTGGGGTGCCTGGCCCGCCTGCTCGGCCGCGCTGGGCCTGCACGGATCGGCCGCCGCGCGCAGCACGGCACCGTGGACCGCCGTCCCGCGCACCACCACTCCACGCACCACGACCCCGCACACCGCCCCCGCCCAGGGAAAGCGGTGGAAAGCGACACGCCACCGGAGTACCGGCCCTTCCGTCGTCGTCAACCTGGGCGACACGGTGAGCGGAATTGCCGCCGCGCACGGCTGGGAATGGCGGGAATTCTATCGAATGAACCGCGCGGTGATCGGCGCGGACCCGGATCTCATTTTCCCGGGAATGCGGCTCTCCGTCCGGCGCTGAGGCAGCAGCCGACCGCATTCCGGCACCTTTGAGTGCCGCCGGAGAATTCAGTCGAGGGTGATGCGGCTGAGGGGATAGCAGGCCGTCCGTGGCGCCGCGGACGGCCTGCCCGCATTTCCTGTTGCAGGCGTCGGCTTTCCCGCGGGGTCATCGCGGCGGGGCCGGTCGCTGCCCCTCGTCACAGGGGCAGGACGCACACCGGCATCGGTGCGGCGAACGGCCCGCCCGTCCCGGAGAGTTCCCCCGTCTCCGGGTCCACCGAGAAGACCGTCACCGACCCCGACTTCTGGTTCGCCGCGAACAGCAGCCGCTCGTCCGGCGAAAAGGCGATCTGCCGCGGAAAGTCCCCGCCCACCGGCACCGTGTCCAGCAGCCGGAGCCGCGCCCCGGCCGCCTCCACCGCATACCGCGTCAGGCTGTTGTGCCCGCGATTGGCCAGATAGGCGAAGCGGCCGTTACCGGTGACCAGAAACTGCGCCGGGTAGTTGGTGCCCGCACCCGTACCGGTGGACTGCGGCGCACCGGGCGTCAGCCGGCCGCTCCACCGCTCGTAGCCGCAGACCACGACGGTGTTGTCGACCTCGTTCGCCAGATAGGCGAAGGCGCCGGACGGGTGGAACGTCAGATGCCGCGGCCCGGCGCCCGGCCGCAGCGTCGCATACGACACCTGACGCAGCCGCCCGGCCCGCTCGTCCAGGCGGTAGGTGTACACGGTGTCGTTCCCGAGGTCGACGGCCAGCACATGGCGGCAGTCCGGTGCGGTGATGATCTGGTGCGCATGCGGTCCGTCCTGGCCGGGGCCGGGCGGAGGGTCCGTGTGCACGACCAGGTCCGTACGCGCCCCCAGGGCGCCGCTGCACGGATCGACCGGATGCACCGCCACGCTGCCGGAGAGGTAGTGCGCGCTGAGCAGCCAGCGTCCGCCGGGGTGCACCGACAGATGGCAGGGGCCCGCGCCGCCGGCCGGCTGTGTGCCCAGCACCTCGGGCGGCCCGCCGCCGGGGGGCAGCCCCAGCGCCGTCACGCCGCCCTCTTCCTGCTCGTCGACCGTATAGAGCGCCCGCCCGGACGGTGCGAGCGCGAGGTAGGAGGGGTCGGCGACGCCCGCCACCACACCCGTCGCGGCGATGCGGCCCTGCGCGGGGTCGTACGTCGCCAGGCCGATGCCGGTGCCGCCGCCCGCTTTCGAGGTGTACGTCCCGAGGAAGAGCGGCCGTTCGGCGCGCGGGGGGTCTCCGGCAGGGCCCCGTCGTACCTGCCGGTCCCGTCGTACTTGCCGGTCCCGTCGTACCTGCCGGTCCCGCGCGGGCGACGCATCCCCGACGGCGACACCCGCCACCCCGACCGCGGCGAGTCCCAGGAACTGCCGGCGCCCCACCCCGGCCCCGGCTCCGCTCGCTCCGTCCCGTCCTGCGCTCATGCCCCACCTCGGTCTCGGTGATCGCGGATCCGGCAGCCAGCGTGACCCGTCCCCAGCACCCTGGCAAGACCTGCAACTCCCGTTGCGCACTGCGCAACGCGGCTCGGTACGCCGCCCCGACCCTGACATCCCCCTACATCCAGATGATGACCACACCCCCCGAAGTAGCACTCGGGTCGTACGGCACAAACCCATACACGGGTTGATTCGCGGCACCCCGCACGGAACGTACGTTCGTGATCAAGGCAGGGAGACGAGCGGATGAAGGAAGGCCACGGAACTATGTACGGCAAGGCATTCGCCCCGGAGTACCAGGGCGAACTGGGCGCGGCGCTGGGCGTGAACTCCTCTTACGAGGAGGTGCTGGCCACGGCGAGACGCGCGCACGACACCGCGGGCACGGCGCTGGAGCGGGCCCGCGCCGCCCTCGCGGTCGCCGAGGCCAACCGGCGGCTGGGCCGGGTGTCGGATGCCGGCCGGGCCTGGCGGGACAGCTACCGCAGCGCGCGGGAGGCGGGTGATGCGGCCGCCATGGCGTGGGCCCTGTGGAGCGGCGGCACCCTCGCCCGCCAGTGCGGCGCGCTTCCGCTCGCCCGCCGACTGCTCACCCACGCCGTGGAGCTGGCCGACGGCAGCGGCGACCGCCTCGCCCACGGCTACTCACTCGCCGGCCTGGCCGAGACCGGCCGCATACAGGGCGACTACGCCGCGGTCGCCGAGCTCCACGAGCGCCTCCTCGAAGAGGGCCGGGCGCACGGCGAGGCGCGCCATATGGTCTGGGCGATGTCCGGGATCGCCCAGATGCACCGCAACACCGGCGACTACGCCAAGGCCCTGGAGCTGTTCGAGGAGTCCGTCCGGATCGCCACCGACGCCGACGACGCCCGGGGCCGCGCCTGGTCGCTGCGCGGGGTGGCCGATGTGCTCTCCGTCCAGGGCGAACCGGACCGCGCGCTGGCCCTGCTCTCCGAGGCGGAGACCATCTGCCGCACCATGGACCTGGCGAGCGCCCTCGCCTACAACCACAAAATGCAGGCCAACGTCCAATACCGCGCGGGCCGTTACGCCTCGGCCCGGGACACCTACGCCCTGGCCCTGGCCGAATTCAGCGATATGCACGAACCCCGCGGCGTCGCCCTCTCCCGCCTCGGCCTGACCAAATCCCGTGCCCGCCTGGGCCGCGACGCGGAGGCCACCCTTGCCGAACTCGCCGAACTGGAACGGGACTTCACTCGCATCGGCCTGCGGCACGCCCGGGAGATGGTCCTCGCCTTCCGCACCGAACTGCTGGAAGCGGCTGGTGGTGACGCGATACCCGGGCGGCCGGAGGCGGCCGGGATACCGGAGCGCACCGAGGCGTCCGGGGGCATGGTCCCCGCCGGGGCATAGCCGGCGCCCCGCCGCCCCCGATCGCCCCACGGTCCGGCCCCGTGCGGCTCGTCCGGCTCCAGCCCGCCCGGTTTCAGCCCGTCCGGTATCAGCGCGACGGCTCCGACGGCCGCGACCGCGGCCGGTCCAGCGGCGACAGCGCCAGCGGCGGCAGAAAATCGCGGATTTCCCGGCGGTGCCACCATGCCCCGGTCTCGCGCAGCTCCCGCCATGTGGTGAAGCGGTACTGGAAGACCCGGGCCCGCACCCGCGCCGGCGGGGTGTCGGGGAAGGGGTTGGTGCGCAGCAGGCGCAGCGTGTCGCGGTCGTTCTCCAGGAGGCGTTCCACGAAGGGGACGAACCAGGCCCGGGCGTAGACCGGGGAGAGCGCGGCGAACCACATCAGCCAGTCCAGCCGCAGGTGATACGGGGCGAACTGGCGCGGCAGCCGGCGGACATCGCCCGGTTTGCCGTGGAACTCGTACGCGAGCCAGGTCGTGCCGGGGCCGGTCACCTCGTCCGCCGTGCCCTCGACCACGATCTCCCGGCGGACCCGGGTGATGCTGCCGAAGGCCCCGTAGGAATTGACCAGATGCAGCGACTCGTAGGAGGTGTTCATGCGCTGCTCCCGGCTCACCAGATTGCGGGCCGGACGGTAGCTGAGCAGAACGACGGCCGCCGTGGCCACGAGGACGACGATCTCGAACCACAGCGGCGACGGCGGGGGTGGTGCGGACGGCCGCGACCACGAGGGGGAGATGGCCGACATGGCCAGCGTGATGGTGAGCCAGTTGAGCCAGGCGAAATTGCCGGACAGGACCAGCCACAGCTGGGTGACGACCATGGCGAAGGCCGCCCAGCCGGCGATCGGCTGGGGCGTGAACAGCAGGACGGGCAGGGCGAGTTGGGCCACATGATTGGCGGCGACCTCGACCCGGTGCAGGGGCCTGGGCAGATGGTGGAAGAACCAGCTGAGCGGGCCCGGCATCGGCTGGGTCTCGTGGTGATAGTAGAGACAGGTCAGATCGCGCCAGCAGCGGTCGCCGCGCATCTTGATCAGCCCGGCGCCGAACTCCACCCGGAACAGCACCCAGCGCAGCAGGAACAGCACCAGGATCGGGGGTGCGGTCTCGGCGTTGCCGAGGAAGACGGCCAGCATGCCCGTCTCCAGCAGCAGCGACTCCCAGCCGAAGCTGTACCACGTCTGCCCCACATTGACGATGGACAGATACATCGCCCACAGCGCCAGCCACATCAGCATCGCCGCCCACAGCGGCACGGCGTCCGCCGCCCCCGCCGCGACCGCCGCCGCCAGCAGGGCCCCGCCCCATGACCACAGCGCGAAGAACCGGTCCGAGTAGTGCAGCTGGAAGACCGACGGCGACGCCCGGAACGGCACCCGT
Source organism: Streptomyces gilvosporeus (assembly GCF_002082195.1). GTDB lineage: Bacteria > Actinomycetota > Actinomycetes > Streptomycetales > Streptomycetaceae > Streptomyces > Streptomyces gilvosporeus. Next base: position 7,871,303 of record NZ_CP020569.1, read on the forward strand.
GCCACGAAGTCGGGCACCGGCAGTATTCCCCGTGCGCCGATCAGCGCCCGGAACTGCCGGGCCGCCGCGAGAAACGCGACGAGATACATCACCGCCAGCAGCCGCTGGAACACAAGCCGCCCGAGCCAGTAACCGGGATCCGCGAACCACTCCACGCGCCCATGGGTAGCACTGCGGCCACACCCGGGGGCGCACGGCGCGCTGCTGTGGGCGCCCGCTCACCTCCAGGGCCAGGTAAAAAGTACAAAATGCAACAAAAGCATCAATCGGGCGGGGCGGGGTGCTGCGCGCCTGGTGGGGTGCGGTTTCCGCCGTCCCCCGATGTGACGTAATCGCCGGAAAAGAGCGAGCGCGCCAGGAAAGACGTCGATACCCTGGTGATCGACGGACAACCCTTCTGGGAGACGCCAACACCATTGGCCCGTCGCGGGACCGCCACAAACCCTGGCCGACCTCCCGGTTTGTGAATGAGGCGCCACCGCGTCGGACCGTTACCTCAATGAAGGAGTGCGTGGTGGCACTGCACAAGGCTCAGTACAAGCAGCCCCGGTCGAAGCAGGGTGACCGGCCAGGTCGTATCAAGGAAGTCCGCAACCTCGAGGTCTGGGGCCGCTGCGTCCCCGTGCGCCTCGCCGGCTGTGACGACGACCCCGCCGAGCCCCACATCTTCCGCGGGATCGACTGAGAGCGAAGGGACGAGAGCGGCGGCCTCGGCCGCCGCTCCCCGTCACGCAGCGGCGCCTCCCCGTCAAACCACCGGGCCTCGGACGGAGCGTCAGGGCCGACGGCCCAAGAGGCAGAGGAGCCGGATGAGGTCGTCGGCGTCGGCCGGGGGCTCGATCGCGGGGGCGAAGAGCCCGGAGGCGCCCAGGCCCGGGGCATACGGCTCGACCTCGCGCAGGGCCGCCGTCGCCAGATGGCCGGGCAGCTCCTCCTCGGCGCCGATCGCCCGGGACACGTCCCAGGCGTGCACCACGGCGTCGGCCATCATCTGCGCGCAGTACGCATCGGCCGGGCTGGAGCCGTAGGACAGATGGACGGTGCGGTTGAGCGCGCCCGGTGCGCTGAAGGCCGCCACCGCCGCCACCGCCGCGCGGTCCCAGACCGAGGCCGGATCGGTGCCCAGCTGATCGCCGTCGAAATCCGTGCCCACCTCCGCGAGGGTGGCGCCGTCGCGCACCAGGCGCGGGACCCACAGCTGCTCGGCGGTGACGTGGTTCACCAGATCGCGCACCGACCATTCCGTGCACGGAGTGGGGTTGTCCCACTGGTCGGCACGGATGGCATGCACCCGCGAACCGAAGAGCTGGAGGGCCTCGCCATGGGTGCGCAGGATCTCGTCATGGTTCATGCTCCCCGAGCATAGGAGGGGGCACTGACAGCCACGGCGACGGCGCACGGCACGCGGACGGAGTCGCCTTCTCCGGGGCGGCGACGACCCGTTCGGGCCAGCGGCACCCGGTCGCATGCCCGGTCGGACCAGTGGCCGGAAAGTTTTTTTGCGGCCGAGGAGGCGGGGAGACGCGGGGAGCCAAGAGGGCCGCCGCGGGGCGCCGGTATCGCGTCGGCACTCTGGTAATCCGCCGCGACCGGCTATTCAATGGGCGCCGCCGACCCCCATTGGAGGCACCATGGACGACCCCGCCGAGCCCTCCGCGTCCCCGCTTCCCCAGCCCGCGATCCGCTGCGCCGGTCATGAGCGGGGCTATCCCGCCTTGCTCGACCGCGCCGCCCGGATCGCAACGGGGCTGCACAGCATGGGAGTTGAGCCGGGCGACCGGATCGCCGTCGTGATGCGCAACGAGCCCGCGCATCTGGAGATCACCGCCGCGGCCGCCCAGTTGGGCGCCTCGGCGGTGCCCGTCAACTGGCACTTCCGCCGCGACGATCTGGGCCATGTGCTCGCCGACAGCGGCAGCAAGGCCGTCTTCGTCCACAGCGACCTGCTGCCCGCGGTGACCTCCGTACTGCCGGACGGCGTGCGGGTCATCGAGGCCCCCGTCCCCGCCGGTGTCGCCGCCGCCTGCGGCATCGACGCACCGCCCGTCACCGGTGCCCACCCCCTCCTGGACTCCTGGCTGGCGGGCCACGAGCCGCTGGCGCGCCCCGTCGCGGACCGTCCGCCCACGGTCATCTACAGTTCCGGGACGACCGGCCGCCCCAAGGGGGTGCTGCGCGAACCCGTCCCCCAGGACCGGCTCGCCGAGGCGGTGCAGTCCTTCCTGGAGTACTTCGCCGTCGCCCCCGGCGGCCGTACGCTCATCCCCGCCCCGCTCTACCACGCCGCACCCAGCCAGCACGCGGTCCTCGCCCTCGCCGTCGGCCTGGACATCACGCTGATGCCGCGCTTCGACGCCGAGGAATTCCTGCGCCTGGTCGAGCGGCACCGCATCCAGCAGGTGCAGATGGTGCCCACGATGTTCGTGCGGCTGCTGCGGCTGCCCAAGGATGTCCGCGAACGCTACGACCTGACCTCGCTCACCTCCGTCGTCCATGCCGCGGCCCCCTGCCCGCCGCACGTCAAACACGCCATGATCGACTGGCTGGGACCGGTCCTCCGGGAGTACTACGGCGGCAGCGAAACCGGCGCCGTGACCTGGTGCGACAGCGCCGCATGGCTCGCCCATCCCGGCACGGTCGGCCGGGCCGAGGGGACCTGCGGGGTCGCGGTCCTCGGGCCCGACGGGGGCCCGGTTCCGGCCGGCACCACCGGCGAGATCTACCTCAAACCCTCCGACAACTGGCCCCGCTTCACCTATCTCGGCGACTCCGGACAGCGCGCCGCGATGGAGGCACCGGGCCTGTCCGGATACGTCACCCTCGGCGATATCGGCCATCTCGATGCGGACGGCTATCTCTATCTCAGCGACCGCCGCAACGACATGGTCATCTCCGGCGGGGTCAACATCTACCCCGCCGAGATCGAGGGCTGTCTGCTCTCCCTCGACGGAGTCCGGGACGCGGCGGTGTTCGGCATCCCCGACGAGGAGTTCGGCGAAGTACTGGCCGCCCATCTCCAGACCGAACCGGGTGTCGTGCTCGGCGCCGAGGCCGTTCGCGCCCATGTCGCCGAACGGCTGGCCGGATACAAGGTGCCGCGCGCCGTGGTGTTCGAGGAGCGGCTGCCCCGGGACGAGTCGGGCAAGCTCTTCAAACGGCGGCTGCGGGAACCGTATTGGGATCGATCCGCCGAGAGGTGATCCCGTGGAACGCCGGCACTTATGAAGTGCGCCGTCACTCATGAAGAGCGCCGTCACTCCCTACGCCGTCACCCGCTTCCGCTCCGGGCACGCGATGACCCCGGAGGTAATCGCCCCGTACGACCCCGGCTGCCACCGTGGACCTCGGCGCACCCCGCGCCCCCGTCCCCGGAGAAAGGCAGACCCATGACCGCCTACGCCATAGCCCACCTTCGCCCGGCCGCGCCGCACCCCGATGTCGTCCGCTACATCGAGGAGATCCAGGCGACCATGGACCCGTTCGGCGGGCGGTTCCGGGTGCACAACGCCGAGGTCGAGGTGCGCGAGGGGGAGTGGCCGGGTGCCCTCGTGGTGCTCGAGTTCCCGGACATCGAACGGGCCCGCGCCTGGTACGACTCGCCCGCCTATCAGGAGATCCTGCCGCTGCGTGCCCGGCACATCGAGGGCGATCTGGTGCTGGTGCCGGGCGTCGCCGACGACTACGACGCGACCCGGACGGCGGCCGCGATGCGCGGCCGGGGCGGGCAGCAGTAGGGCGGGAGGCAGGGCCGGAGCAGGGCCGGAGCAGGGCCGGAGCAGGGCGGCGCGGCGGGTGGAGGGTCGAGGACACTATCTGTCCTAGACGGCTCATAGCGTCGGCGGCGCGGGTCGCGAGTGGCGTGACCCGGGCACCGTATGGAGGAGCAGCGCGATGAGCAGCGAAAAGACCACGGCCGACGCGACCGCACGGCTGAGCGGGGCGGCGTTCTGGGGGCACGACGGCAAGGCGCTGGCCGACTTCTACGCCGCCGCCCTGGGCTGGAAGGTCACGCAGACCTACGGCGACACGGCGGCCATGATCAGCGACGGCACCACCGGCTATGTCTTCTACACGGCCAAGGACTTCCGCGCCCCCGACTGGCCGGCGGACGAGCTCGTCTTCCACCTGGAACTGGCCTGCGACGACGTCGCCGCCACCGAGGAACTGCTGCTGTCCCTGGGCGCGACCAAACCCGACCACCAGCCGGGCGGCGAGCGCTGGACCGTCCTGCTGGACCCGTCCGGGCAGCCGTTCTGCATCAGCGCGCGGGGATGACCAACTCCCGGGCCGCGGACGGTCTCCGGCCGCCTGCGGCCCGTACGGTGTGACGGCGCCGGCGGAGGGCCGTACGGGGGAGAGCGCCGGACGTCCCGGCGGCTCGGGCGGAATGGCCCGGTAAGCGATGGTATGTGTGTCGGGCATGAGCGAGCACAGCGAGCGAATCATGCAGAGGTGCGCGCCTCGCGCATGCGAGGCCGAGCGAAGCGTGGGGTCTCCCCGGTCGGAGACTGGGGGAGTCCCGGCATGAGCGCACGCACACGCTATCCGGCCGTCGCCCTGGTCGCCGCGCTGGCCGCAGGGTGCGGCGGTCCGCCCATGTCCCCGCATCCCATCCCGCATCCGGCGCCGTATCCCGTCCGGAAGCCGCTCGCCAAGGCGCAGCCGCGCGGCCCGGCCGGAGCCGGCCCGGCGAAGGACGCCCGCCCCTTCACCCTCGTCGCCTCCGGCGACATCATCCCGTCCTCCCCGGACGTGCTCCGCACGGCGCGGCGCGATGCGGCGGGCCCGGGCTACGACTTCCGGCCGATGCTGTCGGAGGTGCAACCGATCGTCTCCCGCGCCGACCTGGCGCTGTGTCATCTCAACGCCCCGCTCGGCCCGCTGTCCGGCCCCTTCACCGGCTACCCCGTCTACCAGGCGCCGCCCCAGCTCGCCACCGCCCTGAAGGCCACCGGCTACGACTCCTGCTCCACCGCCTCCAACCACGTGCTCGACCAGGGCGTTCCCGGGGTGAGCCGCACCCTGGAGGCGATGGACACCGTCGGCCTGCGGCATGTCGGCTCCGGGCGGGATGCCGCCGAGGGGATGCGGCCGGCGCTGCTGCGGGCCGAGGGCGGGGCGAAGGTGGCCCAACTCGCGTACACCTACGGCACCGACCAGAAGCGCCGCCCGGCCTCCGCCCCCTGGACGGTGAACCTGCTCAATGTGCAGAAGATCATCGCCGATGCGCGGGCCGCCCGCCGGGCCGGTGCCGATGTCGTGGTCGTCAGCCCGCACTGGGGCCCGGAGTACCGCACGGCGCCCACCAAGGAGCAGCTCACCCTCGCCCGCGCGCTCACCGCCTCGCAGACCAACGGCCGCCCGGACATCGACCTGATCCTCGGCACCCATGCGCACACCCCGCAGCCGTACGAGAAGGTCAACGGCACCTGGGTCGGTCGTACACGGGACGGCCGACGGAACGAGGCCGATATGCGCGGTAGCGGTACGTGGGTTGCCTACGGGCTGGGTGACCTCATGGGAGGCGGCACACGCGACGAGCGCGGGAAGATGAGCACTACTGCTCGGTTCACTTTCACGCCCCCGACCAGACCTGGCGGTCGCTGGGAGATCACCAAGGCTCAGTTCATCCCCTTTTGGTGGGATGCCCAGGAGCATCGTGTGGTGAACGTGACCAGGGCGATCAAGGCTGGGTGGTCCGACTTCAAGCCTATTCGCCGACGCATCCGACAGATGGTGCTGAGCCGGGGTGCAGGCGAGGACGGATTGACCATGGGTAGGTAACGGCAAAATGGACAACGTGGCAATACCCGGCAATCGCCCGCTCTGGGGGTCCTCGCTCGCAAGTCCAAGGTGTTGGGAGGGGGCGACGCACGGCGCGAACTCTCCGCCGACGCACAGATAGCTCAGGGCAGCCGACGCGCGGAGCGAGGAGGCGCAGGCGTATCGCAGGGTCACATCTGACCGAGCTCGGCTCAGCCTCCCAGCAGCGCCGGTGCGACGAGTTCGGCCAGGCGCCGGCCGCGCTCGCAGCGGGCGAGATCGGCACGCTCTGGTGCTTCGACCTGTCGCGGTTCTCCCGCAAGGGCGCAGGCGATCTGCTCTCCCGCGAGCGAGGAACGTGGCTCTCGGCGGCACCGTACGGCCTGACCGTCATGCGCTCTTCCCGGCAACTGGCCCCGGACCTGTCACGCATCGACGGTCACCGACTGACCCGCGCCGGCGCGGTGCACGGCGCCGGCCACGGACGTGGACCACGTCGTCCCGGGCGATGACCACGACGCGGTGAATCTTCAGGCGCTGCGCCGTTGACGTCACGCGCGGAAGTCGAGCGCGGAGGGCTCGGCGGCCAGGGGCCTACCTCGCCACCTGATACAAGCGGCCCCCTTCACCATCGCGGTGTAGGGGGCCGCTCTGCTCTTCACGGCATGCTTCAGGGGCAGAACGCGTCGTCCTTGACGGCCGCGATGAACGCGATGAACGCGATGAACGCGATGAACGCGAGATCATTCCGCCCCACATCGATGGGACTGATCCACCGCGAGGCGAGTCGCGCGACCCATCGGACACGACCTAAGCCAGTTGGGCGTTCTGTTTAGCTGACTCACCGTCAGGCGTCTGCGTCCATGGCGCCAAATGCATTCTGTGGGCCAGGAGTTGGCCAAGAACAAGCCACCTGCGCGTCAGTATTTGACATGGACACCTCTTATTCACCGCCAGGCTCTACCCGCATAGATCCGAGGCTGGTGGCATGGGAACAAGTGCTCGGGATTGCCGAGCCCATTCCCCCACACGGAGCCCCCCATGCGAACGAAACGACTCGCCGCCGCGACTACCGCCATTGCGCTCGGCGCGGCCGGACTGATCCTCACCACCGGAAGCGCAGGCGCGGCGGGCGCAGGCGCGGTCTCCCCCGCATCCACCTGCTCCCAGTCCCACCTGCCGCTGCCCGACGCCTCCTGCCAGCCCGGCGCGTACAATTCGGACGTCACTCAGTCCACCATCAACTCGACGATCTGCGTGCCCGGCTGGACCAAGACCGTCCGCCCGCCGGCTTCGTACACCGACGCCCTCAAGGTCCAGCAGATCGGTGAGTACGGCTACTCCGACACCAGCACCGCCGACTACGAGGAAGACCACCTCGTCCCCCTCGAACTGGGCGGCGCGCCCAAGGACCCCAAGAACCTGTGGCCCGAGCCCCGCAACGGCGACAAACCAGCCGCCAGTAAAGACGAGGTGGAGAACAAGCTGAAGGTTGCGGTGTGCGACGGCCGCGTCCAACTCGACGCCGCACGCAGCGCCATAGCCACCGACTGGACCACGGCCCTGTCCAAGGTCGGCATCGGCTGAACCCGAAGTCCGACGTGAAGGCTCCCAGTCGATGCGGCTGGGAGCCTTCACGCAGCTCACCGACCTGGGGTCGCCGCTGCGGGTGCGCAACCTCGCCCGGACCCAGGCGCACCGGGACGTGCGCAAGGCGATCCGTGCGGCGGTGCTCAGCCGGGGCGCCGCGCCGACGGGCTGGGCATGGGCAGGTGAACCCGCGCTCCCGCGCGGCTCCGGTAGGAGCCGCCCCCGCGGTATGAAACCCTGGTCACCCACCGGATCGCGCGGATCCCCGCGGACCGCGCACCGGGAAGCACACAGCGGACAGCGGCGGCCATCGGCGCGGCCGGGAAGGACCGGAGGCAGTGAGCGAGAGTGCGGCCGCCCGGCCCCGTAACCCGCGCGGCCAGGGCGAGCGGCTGCGGGAGGAACTCCTGCGCGCCACCGAACGCCTCCTGGAAGAGGTCGGCAGCGAGGACGCGCTGTCGCTGCGTGCGGTGGCCCGCGAGGCGGGCGTCGCCGCGCCCAGCATCTACCGCCATTTCTCGGACAAGACCGAGCTGGTCTGGGCGACCATGGAGGTCAGCTACGACCGGCTGGGCCGCGCGATGGCCGAGGCCGCAGCCCAGGCCGACGACGACCCCGTCGCCCGGCTGCGCGCCCAGCTGCGCGCCTACTGCCGCTACGCCATCGGCCACCCGGCCACCTACCGCCTGCTCTACGAGACCCGGCAGACCCCGGTGGGCCCCGAGCGGCTGGCCGGGCACCCCGCCGGGCCCCTGGTGCGCGGCTTCCATGACGCGCTGACGGCCTGCGAGGAGGCGGGCTGGCGGGTGCGCGGTACCCGTTCCGAGGCGCCGTATGTGCTGTGGTCGGCGGTGCACGGCCGCGTCATGCTCTGGCAGGTCATGCCGAGCCGCAAGGACACCAGCCGGCTGGACCGGTTCATCGACGAGATGCTCCAGCTGTTGCTGGAGCGTTGAGCCGGGCCGCTCGCCGGAACACCCCCTAAGTACCCCTAGGCGCCCCCTGAACCCCCTGGAGAATCCCTGCCCCACGCTTACCTGTGTATTACACATGTAAGCTTACAGTCGTTAGGCGAACGTTCTACTCGTGGCGCACGTCCCTGTCGGCGTGCGTACAAGGAGAGTGAGATGACGATCCCCACGGCTCCGGCTCCGGCCCCGCTGCCCGTCCAGCCCCCCACCGGCTGCCCCTTCGATCCCCCCGCCGCCTTCGGTGCCCTGCGCACCGAGCAGCCGATCTCCAAGATCTCGCTTCCGGACGGCAGTTGGGCCTGGCTGGCCACCCGCTACCACGACCTCCGCGCGATCCTCGGCGACACCCGCTTCAGCTCCGACACCACCCTCCACGGCTACCCGCTCAGCGGCATGACCGGCGGCGGGAACACCCAGAACCGCGGCTTCATCCGCATGGATCCGCCCGAGCACACCCGGCTGCGCCGGATGGTCACCCGGGAGTTCATGGTCAAGCGGGTCGAGGTGCTGCGTCCGGAGATCCAGCGGATCACCGACGAGCTGTGCGACGCCATGGAGCGCGACGGCGGCCCGCTGGACCTCGTCGAAGCCCTGGCCCTGCCCGTCCCCTCGCTCGTCATCAGCCTGCTGCTCGGCGTCCCCTACGACGACCACGCGATCTTCCAGCGGCTCACCGGCACCCTGCTCTCCCGCACCGTCGACGACGACGAGCGCGAGGCGGCCCGGACCGAACTGCGCGACTATCTGGACCAGTTGGTCACCGCGAAGGAAGCCGCCCCGGGCGACGACATCCTCGGCCGCCTGATCACCGAACAGCAGCAGACCGGCGAGATCACCCACGACGAGGTGGCCGCCTTCGCCGCCCTGCTGCTCATCGCCGGGCACGAGACCACCGCGAACATGATCGGCCTCAGCGCCCTGACCCTGATGCGGGACCCGGAGAGCGCGGAGCGGCTGCGCCGGGACCCCGGCCTGATCCGCGGCGCCGTCGAGGAACTGCTGCGCTTCCACAGCATCATCCGCAACGGCCCCCGCCGGGTCGCCACCACCGACATCGAGATCGACGGACACCTCATCCGCGCCGGCGAGGGCGTCGTCGCGGCCGTCCCGTCCGCCAACCGCGATGACGCCGTCTTCCCCGACGCCGACCGCCTCGACATCACCCGCCCCAACGCCCAGCACCACGTCGCCTTCGGCTACGGCATCCACCAGTGCCTCGGCCAGGCGCTGGCCCGGGTCGAACTCCAGGTCGTGCTCGCCACCTTGCTGCGCCGCTTCCCCGCGATGCGGCCCGCGGTCCCGGTGGACGAGATCCCGTTCCGTACGGACATGGCGATCTACGGATGCCACACCCTTCCCGTCACCTGGTGACCTGTCACCCCAACGACCCACGCCTATAACGGAGTTACCGCCATGAAGATCACCCTTGACGCCGACAAGTGCTGCGCCGCCGGCCAGTGTGTGCTGGTCGCCCCCGAGGTCTTCGACCAGCGCGACGAGGACGGCATCGTCGTCCTCCTCGATGCCGAGCCGCCCGCCGACCAGCACGAGGCCGTCCGCGAAGCGGCCGCCATCTGCCCGGCCGCCGTGATCGAGGTGCACGAATGACCGCCCGGCCGCTCGCCGTCGTCGGAGCCTCCGCCGCCGGACTCGCCGCCGCCGAAGCGCTGCGCCGCCTCGGCTGGCGGGGCCCGCTCACCCTGATCGGCGACGAACCGCATCTGCCCTACGACCGGCCGCCGCTGTCCAAACAGCTGCTGCACGGCACCTGGGAGCCGGAGCGGCTGCTGCTGCGCGGCAAGGACCAGCTCGACGCCCTCGCACTCGACCTGCGGCTGGGCACCCGCGCGACCGGACTCGACGCGGCCACCCGCACGCTCACCCTCGACAACGGCGAGACCCTGGCCTGCGCCGGAGTGATCATCGCGACCGGCGTGGCGGCCCGTACGCTGCCCGGCGCCGAGGGGCTCACCGGGGTGCACACCCTGCGCACCCTCGACGACGCGCTGGCGCTGCGCGCCCGGCTGACCGGCACCGGTCACCGGCTGGTGATCGTCGGCAACGGTGTGCTGGGCTGCGAAGCGGCCGCGGTGGCACGGGAGTTGGGCCATGACGTCACCCTCGTCGGCGTCGAGCCGATACCGATGGCCGCGGCCGTCGGCACCGAGATCGGCGAACTGCTCGCCGAGGAACACCGGGCGCACGGCGTCACCCTGCACACCGCGGCGGTGGCGGGCTTCGACGCCTCGGGCGGCGCGGTCACCGGCGTACGACTGGCCAATGAGGGTCCCCCCGGCAATGGGGGCGTAGCCGCTGGGGGAGCGGGGACCGGGGGCAGCACCCGCCTGCCCGCCGACACCGTCCTGCTCGCCATCGGCTCCACCCCCGCGGTCGGCTGGCTCGGCGACGACCCGGTCCTGGACACCTCCGACGGGCTGCGCTGCGATGCGTACTGCGGCGCCGCCCCCGGCATCTACGCGGCCGGCGACGTCGCCCGCTGGGAGCATCCGGTGCACGGCCGCCCGGTGCGTTTCGAGCACCGGATGAACGCCAGCGAACAGGGCATGGCCGCGGCCCGCAACATGCTCGCCGAACTGGCCGCCGCCGACGCCGCCGGGAGCGCCTTCGCGGACGCCTTCGAGGGGGCGCCTCCCGAGCGCCGGCCGTTCGCGCCCGTGCCGTACTTCTGGTCCGACCAGTACGCCGTCAAGCTCCAGGCGTACGGGCTGACCACGGGCGCGGACCGGGTCGAGACCACCGTGCTGGACCGCGCCGGGTGCCGGGCCGTCGCCCTCTACGGCCGCGACGGACACGCCGTGGGCGTCCTCGCCGCCGGACTGCCGCCCCGCCAGGTCCGCGGTCTGCGGGCGGTGATCGCCGCGCCCGTCCCGTGGGAGGAGGCCCGCGAGCGGGTCCGCGCCGCCACGGCCGCCGGCTGACGGCGCCGGTCACGGCGCACCGTGCCCGATCATGGAGGGATGGCCGACTCGTACGTACGGGTGCGCGGCGCCCGTGAGCACAACCTCCGCACCATCGATGTGGACATCCCGAGGGACGCGCTGGTCGCGTTCACCGGGGTGTCCGGATCGGGCAAGTCCTCCCTCGCCTTCGGCACCCTCTACGCCGAGGCGCAGCGCCGCTACTTCGAGTCGGTGGCCCCCTACGCCCGCCGACTGATCCACCAGGTCGGCGCCCCGAAGGTCGAGGACATCACCGGCCTGCCGCCCGCCGTCGCCCTCGAACAGCGGCGCTCCGCGCCCACCTCCCGCTCCTCGGTCGGCACCGTCACCACCCTCTCCAACACCCTGCGGATGCTCTTCTCCCGCGCCGGCGACTACCCCGACGGCGCGACCGGACGACTCGACTCCGATGCCTTCTCGCCCAATACGGCGGCCGGGGCCTGCCCGGAGTGCCACGGGCTGGGCACCGTCCACCAGGTGACGGAGGACTCGCTCGTCCCCGACCCGTCCCGCTCCGTGCGCGAGGGCGCCGTCGCCGCCTGGCCGGGCGCCTGGCAGGGCAAGAACCTCCGCGACATCCTCGCCGCCCTCGGCCACGACATCGACCGGCCCTGGCGCGACCTGCCGCAGGCCGACCGGGACTGGATCCTGTTCACCGACGAACAGCCCGTCGTCACCGTGCACCCCGTCCGCGAGGCCGGCCGGATCCAACGCCCGTACAAGGGCCAGTACATGAGCGCCAGACGCTATGTCCTGCACACCTTCGCCGACTCCAAGAGCGACACCCTGCGCACCCGCGTCCGGGGGTTCATGACCGCCCAGCCCTGCCCGGTGTGCGCCGGACGGAGGCTGCGCCCCGAGGCGCTGGCCGTCACCTTCGCGGGCCGCGATATCGCCACCCTCGCGGGCCTGCCGCTCGGCGCCCTCGCCGACGTGCTGCGGCCCACCGCCGCCCGCCCGGACGACGAGCCCGCCCCGGCCCTCGCCCGCGACCTGGTCGCCCGTATCGAGGTGCTCACCGAACTCGGCCTCGGCTATCTGAGCATGGACCGCCCCGCCCCCACCCTCTCCGCCGGCGAACTCCAGCGCCTGCGCCTGGCCACCCAGCTGCGCTCCGGCCTCTTCGGCGTCGTCTACGTCCTGGACGAACCCTCCGCCGGACTCCACCCGGCCGATACGGAATCCCTGCTCACGGTCCTGCACCGGCTCAAGGAAGCGGGCAATTCGCTCTTCGTCGTCGAGCATGACATGGACGTGGTGCGGCGCGCCGACTGGATCGTCGACATCGGCCCGCGCGCCGGGGAACACGGCGGCCGGGTGCTGCACAGCGGCCCCGTCGAAGGGCTCGCCGACGTCACCGGATCCGCCACCCGCCGCTTCCTCTTCGCCGCCGAACCGCCCGCCGACCGCACCCCGCGCACCCCCACCGGCGCGCTCTCCCTGCACGGCGTCACCCTGCACAACCTGCGCGGCCTGGACGCCGTCTTCCCGCTCGGCGTCTTCACCGCCGTCACCGGAGTCTCCGGGTCCGGAAAAACCACGCTGGTCACCCGGGTCCTCGCGGAGGCCGTACGCGACCACCTCGGCGAGGCCCGCTCCGATACGGGCGAGGACGCCGGCGCCGGACCGACGGCCCGGGCCCAGCTCACCGCCGCCGAGGGCCTGGACGCCGTCGACCGGCTGGTCCGCGTCGACCAGCGGCCGATCGGCCGGACCCCGCGCTCCAACCTCGCCACCTACACCGGGCTGTTCGACGCCGTACGCAAGGTCTTCGCCGCCACCGACGCGGCGCGCGCCCGCGGCTACACCGCCGGACGGTTCTCCTTCAACGTCGCCGCCGGCCGCTGCGAGACCTGCCAGGGCGAGGGCTTCGTCGCCGTCGAGCTGCTCTTCCTGCCCGGTACGTACGCGCCCTGCACCGACTGCCACGGCGCCCGCTACAACCCCGAGACCCTCCAGATCACCTATCGGGACCGCACCATCGCCGACGTCCTGGCGATGACCGTCGACGACGCGGCCGCCTTCCTCGCCGACCTCCCGTCCGCCGCCCGCAGTCTGCGCACCCTCCAGGACGTCGGCCTGGGCTATCTGCGGCTCGGCCAGCCCGCCACCGAGCTCTCCGGCGGCGAGGCCCAGCGCATCAAGCTCGCCGCCGAACTCCAGCGGGCCCGCCGCGGCCACACCCTCTACCTCCTCGACGAGCCCACCACCGGTCTGCACCCCGCCGACACCGAGGTGCTCCTGCGCCAGCTGCACGGCCTGGTGGACGCGGGCCACACCGTGGTCGTCGTCGAGCACGACATGGGGGTGGCCGCGGGCGCCGACCACGTCATCGACCTGGGCCCGGGCGGCGGCGCGGAGGGCGGCCGGATCGTCGCCGCGGGCACCCCCGCCGAGGTGGCGGCCGCCCCGGGCAGCCGTACGGCGCCCTATCTGGCCCGCCGCAGGGCGCGGCCGAAGCCGTCCTGACGGTCGGCTAACCTACGCAGGTCACCCCGCCGTGACACGCCGGAACACCGGCACACCCAGCACACCGAAGACGTGCACGCAGCACACCGAAGCAGCACACCGAAGGGGGCATCTCTCATGGCAGACATAGAGGCGGCCAAGGCGACGTTCAACCGGTTCGACGCGGACGGCGACGGCCAGGTCACTCCTGACGAGTTCAAGCGCGCGATGGCCGAAATGGGCGACCCGTTCGTCACCGGCCCGGTCGCCGAGGCCGTCATCAAGGCCAAGGACAGCGACGCCAACGGCACCATGTCCTTCGACGAGTTCTGGCAGGCCCTGCAGAACGGCTGACGGCTCCGCCGCCCCTGCGAGGCGCTCAGCCCCGCGCTGAGCCGCCCACGGGCGGCGGCGCAGCACCGTTGCCGGTGCCCCAGTGCGACGGTTTCGGTCCCACGGAGAAGGCCAGCTCGTGGCCCGTGCGCAGCGCATGGGTGGTCAGGTACGTGCGGTCGTGTGCGGCGCCGTCCAGGTGGACGGACTGGATGTACCGCTGCACCGGTGACGTACCGGGAGCCTTGATGGTGAAGTGGCCGGACGGGAAATAGCGCCGGTCCAGGGTCAGGTCGACGCGGTCGAAGACCGGGGTGCTCAGCCCCCAGGTGTCGGTGCCCGGCTGTACGGGGAACACGCCGATCGACGAGAGCACCATCCACGCCGACATCGTCCCCAGATCGTCGTTGCCGGTCATCCCGCTCGGTGTGTCGGTGAAGAGTGTCAGCGCCGCGTGCACCACATCCGTGGACTTCCAGGGATGACCGGTCGAGAGATAGGTGTACGGGGCGATCAGATCGGGCTCGTTCTGCGGGTTGTACTTGTCGGCGTTGTCGTAGTCGTACGGCCCGTTGACCCACACCGTCCGCGCCGTCCGCTCCGGGTCCTTCAGCAGGCGCTGGTAGGCGAAGAAGGAATCCAGTCGCCGTTCGGCCTTTTCCCTGCCGCCGATGAGCCGGATCATCCCCGGGAGATCCTGCGGCACCAGCCACTGGTACTGCCAGGCCGTGCCCTCGTGGAACCCCTCGCTCCGGGCCGGGTCCGCGGGTCCGGTGAAGGCGCCCCGTGCGTCCCGGGCGCGGAAGAAGCCGGTCGAACGGTCAAAGATGTTGCGGTAGTTGTGCGCACGCGCCGCATAGCGTGCGGCATCCGCCCGGTGCCCCAGATCGCGCGCCATCTGCGCCAGCATCGCGTCCGACAGCGCGTACTCCAGGGTCACCGAGGCGCCGTGGTCGAAGTCGGAGTCGCCGGGTTTGCGATGTGGACGGCCCTTGATGTACGGCGCGAAGCCGTTGCGCAGGTAGGGCACATTGGCCTCGCGCCCGAGGGCGGGCGAGTCGGCCGGGGGCACTCCGTCGGCGTTCTTCTTCAGCGCCGCGTATGCCTCCTGCGCCTCCCGCCCCCGCAACAGCCCCTGCTGATAGGCGTTGGTGAGGAACGGCGTGACCGGATCCCCGGTCATGATGTTCGTCTCGACCGTGCCGTAGCCCCATTTGGGCAGCCAGCCGCCCTCCTTGTCGATCCGCAGCAGCGACCGCGCCATGTCCCGGGACTCGCGCGGCGCGAGCAGGGCCAGGAGCTGTGCCTGGGTGCGGTAGGTGTCCCACAGCGACCAGTTCTGGTAGTAGGTGAACCCGCGCGCCCGATGGATCCTCCGGTCCCAGCCGGTGTAGCGGCCGTCCGCATCGCTGCCGATGTTCGGCGCGAGGAAGGACCGGTAGAGGGAGGAGTACAGCGTCCGGCGCAGGGTCCGGTTGCCGCCCTGCGTCCTCACCACGGCCAGTCGCCGCTCCCAGGCGGCGTCCGCGGCGGCCCGCGTCCGGTCGAAGGAACGCCCGCCCTCGGCCCGCAGGTTGCGCGCCGCGCCCGCCGCGTCGACATAGCTGAGGGCGGTGGTGGCCTCGACCGTACGGTCCTTACGGGTGTCGAAACGGACGTACGCCCCGTGCCGCCCGCTCGCGGTCGAGCCCTGGGAGCCGGGCGTCACCTTCTCCCCCTCCCAGGTCCCGTACGACGCGAACGGCCGGTCGAAGCGGGTGATCGTGTAGAGCGTGTACGGCCGGGTGTCCTGGCAGAAGCCGTGGCCGGTGAGGGCCGTGCGGACGGTGTGGGAATCGAGTACCTCCACCGTCGTGGAGACGTTCTTGTGGAGCGACTGGCCCGCATTGAGCAGCACATTGGCCTTGTCGGTGGCCGGGAAGGTGTAGCGCTGCCGGCCGGTACGGGCGGTGGCGGTCAGCTCGGCGGTGATCCCGCCGTACGACGACAGGCGGACGCGGTAGTAGCCGGGGCGGGCCGATTCGCCATCATGGCGGTAGGCGGCCGCGTACTTGGCATTGTCGGTCTCGGTGATGTCGCCGGTGGTCGGCAGTACCGGCAGATCGCCGCCCAGCCCGCAGCCCACTCCGGAGAGGTGGACGGAGCCGAAGCCGCGGATGTGGTCCTCGTCGTAGTCGTAGCCGGTGGTGTGGCCGGTGTCGGGGGAGAGCTGCACCATGCCGAACGGGACGGCGGCCCCGGGGAAGGTGTTGCCGTCGTTGCGGCTGCCGATGAACGGGTTGACCAGTCCGGTGAGGGCGCCGCCGTCATCGGGTGGGGCGGCCTGGGCGGTGGGAGCGGTGAGTGCGCTGCCGACGAGCACGGCCGCCAGTACCGCTCCCGCGGTACGCAGCCGGTGCGGACCGGACCATGACATGGGGTCACCCCTCCGCGCTTCGGACAACGTTGTCGGAGCGCGCTCATTCTTGGCGCGGGCCAGGTGCACGTCAAGGACCCGGGGCCGCTCCGCTCGTCATCGCACGTCAGCGCGGCAGCCCCCGGGCCCCGTCCGCCGCAGGCTCAGGCGTCCCCGGCCGGCTCCGCCGACTCCCGTTCCGCCTTGGCCAGTTCGGACCGCCGGTAGGAGTACGAGAAGTAGATGACCAGGCCGATCACGAACCACACGGCGAAGCGCACCCAGGTCTGCCACGCCAGGAAGGTGATCAGCCAGAGGGAGAAGCAGACGCCGATCGCCGGGACCACCGGCATGCCCGGTGTGCGGAAGGTGCGCGGCAGGTCGGGGCGCTTGTAGCGCAGCACGATCACCGCGACGCAGACCACCACGAACGCCAGCAGAATCCCGATGTTCGTCAGTTCGGCGGCCTCGCCGATCGGCAGGAAGCCGGCGATGACGGCGGAGGCGCCGCCCACGATCCAGGTGACCCGGGTGGGCACACGGTGGGTCTCGCTGGTCTTCGCGAACCACTTGGGCAGCAGTCCGTCGCGGCTCATCGAGAACCACACCCGGGTCACGCCGAGCATGAAGGTGAACATCACGGTGAGGATGCCGATGATCGCGCCGACGGCGATGACATCCGCGAGTTTGTCGAGACCCACCGACTTGAACGCGCTCGAGAAGCCGCTCTCCGGATCGATGGACTTGTAGTTCTGCATCCCCGTCAGCACCAGGCAGGCCAGGACGTACAGCACCATCGAGATCACCAGCGAATACATGATGGCCCTGGGCATATGGCGCTGGGCGTCCTTGGACTCCTCGGCCGCCGTGCTCATCGCGTCATAGCCGAAGACGGCGAAGAACACGGTGGCCGCGCCGGTGAACGCGCCGCTGACCCCGAAGGGGAAGAAGGGGTGGTAGTTCGCGGTGTCGATATGGAAGAAGCCGACCACGATCACGACGATGACGACCAGCACCTTCAGGGCCACCACGATCGTCTCGAAGCGCGCGGCGTTCTTGATGCCGAGGGTGAGGAGATAGGCGATCAGAAGGCAGAGGAGCGCCGCGAAGAGGTCCACGCGATGGCCCGGTCCGGTGCCCGGGGCGCCCAGCATCCAGTGCGGCAGATCGAGGCCCACCTCGCCGAGCAGAAAGCCGAAGTAGCCGGAGATGCCGATCGCGACCACCGCCACGATCGCGGTGTACTCCAGCAGCAGGTCCCAGCCGATGAACCAGCCCGCGATCTCGCCGAGCACCGCATAGCCGTAGGTGTAGGCGGAGCCCGCCTTCGGGATCAGCCCGGCGAATTCGGCGTACGAGAAGGCGGCCGCGGCGCTCGCGATGCCCGCGATGAGGAAGGAGATCAGAACGGCGGGCCCGGCCTTGCCGTTGGCGACCGTGCCGGCCAGCGTGAAGATGCCCGCACCGATGATGCCGCCGACGCCGATGGCGGTCAGCTGCCACAGGCCCAGCGCCCGGGTCAGCTGCTGGCTCGCCGCGCCCTCCGGCTCTTCGATGTGGTCGATCGGTTTCCGGCGCAATACGCCCTGTCCCGCGCGCAGGCCCATGCGACAGCCCTCCGTAGGCTCGCTGATCCGTCGTGCTCCGACGGCGGATCATCATGGACCCTGGCGGGCGCCTACGGAAGGCGACTCCCTAGTAGCGAGTCGTACACGGGAGGGGTGCGAGGAGGCTCAACCGGCGTCCGCGGGCCTCGACCGGCGTCTGCGGTCAGTCGGCGTCCTCCAGACGGAAGCCGACCTTCAGACCGACCTGGTAGTGGTCGATGGCGCCGTCGACGATATGCCCGCGGACCTCGCTGATCTCGAACCAGTCGAGATTGCGCAGGGACTGCGAGGCGCGCTTGATGCCGTTGTTGATGGCGGCGTCCACGCTGTGCTGGGACGTACCGACGATGTCGGTCACGCGATACGTGCGATCGGTCACGATGGTCTCCCCTCGGCCGGGGCGGCGCTCCGCCCGTCCACCTTCCACCGTGCCTCAGCGGAGCCCGCCCCACCAGCGGAGCCGTACGGCCTACGGAACGACCGTGACCGGCCAGCGCCCGGCCTTGACCAGGCGCACCGCGACCGACCCCATGATGCGGTGCCCGGCCGACTCCGACGCGCCGACCACCACCGCATCCGCCGTGAGCTCATCGGCCATCTGCACCATGCCGTTGTACGGGTCCCCGCGCAGCGTGTGGAACTCCCAGCGGACGTCGTATATCCCCTGGAGCCGGTCCGTCGCCTCGCGGATCTCGGCCATCAGCTCGTCGGCGACCTCGTTCGTCGCATCCCCCACCGGCGCGCCCATCGCCGCACCGGCCGCCATCACCGGCTGCACATAGACCAGGACGAGCTTCGACCCCTGCCGCCGCGCCAGCCCGGCCGCATACGCGGCGGCGCGCCACGACGATTCGGAGCCGTCGATGCCGACGACGATGACCTTCGGGCCGTCCGTTCCGCGTTCGAAGGACGCGGGGGTGTGCTGTGAGTCGTCCACAGGAGCGAGGTTAGCCGCAGGCGCGGAGCGGCGTGCCGACGGGCCTCGGGGCACGCCCCGCGAGGCGGCCCGGCGGGTCAGGCGGGGGACGGGGGCCAGGCGTCGGGGGAGAGGATGCCCAGCACGTAGGCGCGGGCGACCAGCGCGGTACGGCCCTGCACCCGCCAGCGGCGGGCCAGCCGGGTGAGGTGGTAGTTCACCCCGTCGACCGTCAGCCCCAGAGCGGTGCCGATCGCCGCCGTGGTGGCGCCGCCCGCGGCCAGCGCGAGGATCCGGGCCTCCACCGGGCTCGCCGTACCGCGCGGCGGCGCGGGCGGCGCGGCCTCGCGGACCCGCAGTACGGCCAGCAGCACGGGCGGCTGGACGGAGACATCGCCGACCGGATCCACCGTCAGTTCCCCCTCCCGCTCGGTGCCGTCCGCCGCGGAGTGCCACTGCACCTCGACCGGATAGCGCGAGCGGCGACCCAGCCGCACCGCCTCCTCGATCCGCAGCAGCTGCTCCTTGGCCCGCGGCCGGAACATCTCCAGCAGATTGTGGCCGCGCAGCTGCCCGGGCGTCGTGCCCCACTGCGCGGCCATCGCCGGATTGGCGATCAACACCTCGCCGTCGGCCCGGCACACCGCGATCGGCGTGGGGATACGGTCCAGCAGGATCAGGAAGTAGTTGCGCCAGGGCCCGCCCGCGTACGGTCCGGCCGGATCGGTGGGATCGTCCATCAGGAGTGGCCGGTGTGTCGCGGGCGCGTGGGTGTCCGCATCCGACGCGCCGTCGGCGTTCCCGTTGTCCATTGCCTCGTCTCCGCTCCGTGCGCAAGGGCTATGGCGAAAAACCACTGCACAATCATGCAGTTACCCGGGATCAACCCGCGCACCGGGCCGGTCACGCTGGAGACATGACCGACACCATCGCGCTCCACACCGCAGAACGCGCCGCCGACGACGGCATTCCGGTTGCCGACGTCACCGCGGCCGGTCTCACCGCCACGCCGCTTCAGCAGGCCATGGACCTGGCCCGGGTCCACGGCCCGGCCTTCCGCCGACGGCTGGGCGACCGCGACACGCTGTTCGTCTCCTCGCTGGACCTGGTCACCGAACTCGCCGACGAGAACCGCTTCGCCAAGGGCGTGTCGGTGGTCCTGGAGAACGTCCGGGAATTCGCCGGCGACGGTCTGTTCACCGCCTACAACGACGAACCGAACTGGGCCAAGGCGCACGAGGTGCTGATGCCCGCCTTCGCGCTGGGCTCGATGCGGACGTACCACCCGGCGATGCTCAGGGTCGCCCGCCGGGTGATGGCCAGCTGGGACCGCCGGGTCGCCGACGGCAGCACCCTGGACGTCGCCGAGGACATGACCCGGATGACGCTGGACACCATCGGGCTGGCCGGTTTCGGCTTCGACTTCGGATCGTTCGCCCGCGACACGCCGCATCCGTTCGTGGAGGCGATGGTGCGGTGTCTCCAGTGGAGCGGCGCCAAATTCGCCCGGCAGGCCGGGGGCGACTACTCCGCGGAGGATGCGGCGTTCCGGGCCGACGCCGACTATCTGGCGTCCGTGGTCGACGAGGTGATCGCCGCGCGGACCGCGAGCGGCGAGAGCGGCGACGACGATCTGCTGGGCCTGATGCTCGGATCCCGCGAACGGGGCGGTGAGCAACAGGGCCTGGATCTGGCCAATATCCGCAACCAGGTCATCACCTTCCTCATCGCCGGGCACGAGACCACCTCCGGTGCGCTCTCCTTCGCCCTGTACTACCTGCTCAAGGACCCGGCCGCGCTGCGGCTGGTGCAGCGGGAGGCGGACGAGCTGTGGGGCGACGCGTCCGAGCCCGACCCGTCCTTCGAGGACATCGCGCGGCTTCCGTACACCCGTCAGGTGCTCAACGAGGCGCTGCGGCTGTGGCCGACCGCCGCCGCGTTCACCCGGCAGGCCCAGGAGGACACCCTGCTCGGCGGCCGCCACCCGCTGAAGAAGGGCGATCTGGTCACCGTCCTCACGCCGATGCTGCACCGCGATCCGGCCTGGGGCGACAACCCCGAGCTCTTCGACCCCTCGCGCTTCACCCCGCAGGCCGAGGCGGCCCGCTCCCCGCATGCCTACAAGCCCTTCGGGACCGGTGAACGCGCCTGCATCGGGCGGCAGTTCGCCCTGCACGAGGCGACCATGCTGCTCGCCCTGCTGGCCCACCGCTACCGGCTGATCGACCACACCGACTACCGGCTGCGCGTCAAGGAGACGCTGACCCTCAAGCCCGAGGGCTTCTCCCTCGCCCTCGCCGCCCGGACGCCCGCCGACCGGGCCGCGACCCGCGCCGCGTTCGCCGTGCTCCCGGGGGGCACGGCCACCGCCGAGAGCGGCACCGCGGCCGACGAGGGCCTGCCCACCCGCGTCCCGCAGGGCACCGGCCTGCTCCTGCTGCACGGCACCAACTACGGCACCTGCCGCGAGTTCGCCGAGCGGCTCGCCGACGAGGCCACCGGCCTGGGCTTCGCCGCCGAGGTCGCACCCCTGGACGCCTGCGCCGACGGGCTGCCCGCCGACCGGCCGGTCGCGATCGTCGCCGCCTCCTACAACGGACAGCCCACCGACGACGCGGCCGCCTTCGTCGCCCGGCTGCGCACCGCTCCGCAGGGCGCGGCCGAGGGCGTCTCGTACGCGGTCCTGGGCGTCGGCGACCGCAACTGGGCCGCGACCTACCAGCATGTGCCGACCCTCATCGACGACCGCCTGGAGGCGCTCGGCGCCGAACGGCTGCTGCCGCGCGCCGAAGCCGACGCCTCAGGTGATCTTCAGGGCAGCGTCACCGCCTTCGCCCGCGCGCTGCGCACCCAACTGCTCGCCCGCTACGGCGACGCGGCGAGCATCGGCGCGAACGCACCCGTCGCCGAGGACGCCTGTTACACCGTTACAGAGATCACCGGCGGCCCCCTCGACGCGCTCGCCGCCCGGCACGACCTCACCGAGATGACCGTCACCGAGGCCCACGACCTGACGGCACCGGACTGGCCCCGCCCCAAGCGCTTCCTGCGCATCGCGCTGCCCGACGGCGTCACCTACCGCACCGCCGACCACCTCGCGGTGCTCCCGGCCAACACCCCCGCCGCCGTCGAACGCGCCGCGCAGGCGCTCGGCGTCGGACTCGACACCGTCCTCGCGCTGCACGCCGGCGGTCGCCCCGCCCGCGACACCCTCCCCGTCGACCGGCCGCTGACTGTACGTCAACTTCTCACCCATCACCTGGAGTTGGGCGCCCGGCCGACGCCCGCGCAGACCGCGCTGCTGGCAGCCCACAACCCTTGCCCGCCCGAGCGCCAGGCACTCGAAGCGCTCGCCGAGGACGATCCCCGTACCCTGATCGACCTCGTCGAGGCCCACCCGGCGCTGCGCGGCGCCCTGCCCTGGCCCGTCATCCTGGAGCTGCTGCCGCCGCTGCGCATCCGGCACTACTCCCTTTCCTCCTCGCCCGCCGCCGACCCCCGCCACGCCGACCTGATGGTCTCGCTGCTGCCCGGTGGCACCGGCTCGACCCATCTGCACGGACTGCGGCCCGGCGACACGGTCCTGGCCCGTGTCCAGCCCTGCCGCGACGCCTTCCGGATCGACCCGGCCGACCCCGCACCGGTCATCATGATCGCCGCCGGTACGGGCCTGGCACCGTTCCGCGGCGCCATCGCCGACCGGGTGGCCGCGGGCCGGACCACCCCCGCCCGGCTCTACTTCGGCTGCGACGACCCCGACAGCGACTTCCTCCACGCCACGGAGCTCGCCGCCGCGGAACGGGCCGGGGCCGTCTCCCTGCACCCCGTCTTCAGCGCGCGCCCCGAACGAGGCCACCGGTTCGTCCAGCATCGCCTTGCCGCCGAGGGCGCGGAGATATGGGAGCTGCTCCGGGCCGGTGCGCGGGTGTACGTCTGCGGTGACGGCAGCCGGATGGCGCCGGGCGTCAGGGACGCGTTCTGTGACCTCCACGCCAATGCCACGGGCGCTTCGCGCCAGGCATCCGAGGCGTGGCTGAGGGAACTGACCGCCGCTGGGCGGTACGTGGAGGATGTGTACGCGGCCGGTTGATTTCCTCCCCACGTTGTCGGCCGTCCCGCCGCGGGTGTTGTTCGCCGTTGCTCCCCCAGCTAACGCTGGGAGGTACCCCCAGCGGCGGGCGTTGCCGCTGGCGCGGGGCTGTTCGGCTGCGGGACCGGGCCTCCGAACTTCGTCCTGCGGCCCGGCCCCTCCCCGTTGGGGGTGGGAGAAACCCGTGGGGTGCACGTAAGCGGTCGGGTGCCGCTTGTCGAACGAGCGATACGGAATCGGACAGACGAGGCACGCCCCCAGTGGCCCCTTCCCCCCACTCACGGGAGGGGCCGCGCCGCAGGACGAAGTCCGGAGGCGTGGTACCGCACCCGACAACACCACGCCCGCCGCTGGGGGCACCTCCCAGCGTTAGCTGGGGGAGCAACGGCGAAGAACCCCCACGGCGGGACGGCCGACAACGTGGGGAGAAACCCGCGACGGCGGCACGGCCGACAACGTGGGGAGAAACCCGCGACGCGGCAAGCGCTAATCCGCCTCGCGGGGAAGGTGGACCACCACCAGTGCCACCCCGGCGAACAAGAAATTCCTCAGGGCCGCCTCCACCCCGTTCCACGCCTTCGACTGCCACATCGAAAACCACTCCCCACCGATCGCGATGAACCCGGCACCGAACAGCACCATCACCATCAGCAGCCCCACCGTCGCCAACGACCGGCCGCGGCCCGCCTGGCCGCGGCCGGCGCGTAGACCGGAGACCCCGAGCCAGGTGGCAACCACCAGCACGGCCGCCGACGCCGTCTCCCACGCGATGATCGCCAGATACGCCGCGTCCTGGAGCGCCGGCGAGGTGATGGACCGCCACATCAGGTCCGGGTCCCGGAACGTGGTGTCCATGGCCAGCACATGCCGGACGAACTCCCGGTTCGTGCCGTAGTCGGTGATGTTGCCGAAGGCGACCAGCGCGATATAGAGCGCCACCGTCCCGGTCAGCACCGTCGCCGCGAGCGGGAGCGCGGCGGACGACCGCGTGGCGGACGACCGCGTGGCGGCAGTGCCGTCCCCGTGTTCCTGCTCATGTTCCTGCTCATGCGTCGTCGCCGCATGAGCATCCGGCTTCCTGGCCATGACTTCCTCCATGGTGGTAAAAGGCCGCCCCCGCGGGCCGTCGCCGCCACCAAGTCCCGTACGCTGCTGCCCGTTCGACCGGGTGACCGAACGGATGACCGACCGGGCCGGAAACGAGGGGAAGCGGGGAACATGAACGGGAAGCGGTGTGTGGGGACGGTCGCCGCGGCGGCGGCAGCGGTGTTCGCAGTGACCGGACCGGCGGGTGCCGAACCGGCCACGACATACGACACCACTACCGCGGTGGGTGTCCACAACGCTTACGAGAAGGAGAAGTACCCCTATTTCGCCGATGCGCTGGACTCCGGTGCCTCGCTGGTGGAACTCGATGTCTGGGCCAATGGACTGGGCCGGTCCTGGCGGGTCTCGCACAGCAACCCGCTGGGGAACAATAACAATTGCGAGGGCGCCGCGAGCGCCGCGGAGCTGCGGACCAAGGACACCGACCAGGACTTCGGTGCCTGTCTGGCCGATATGCGGGCCTGGCACGACGCCCACCCCGGCCACCGCCCCATCCTCGTCAAGGTCGAGATGAAGGACGGCTTCAACGCCAAGGGCGGCCGCGGGCCCGACGCCTTCGATGCGCTGGTACGGCAGAAGCTGGGCGATGCGGTCTACGGCCCCGGGGACCTGACGGCCGGTCACGCCACCCCCGACGAGGCCGTTCGGGCCAAGGGCTGGCCCGCCCGCTCCGCCCTGGCCGGAAAGTTTCTGATCGAGCTGATACCCGGCACCGTCGAGGAGCACAACCCGTTCGACAAGCTGTGGACCGACGTCGAATACGCCACCCACCTCAAGGACCTCGCCGCCCAGGGCAAGTTGGCGCAGTCGACAGCCTTCCCCGCCGTGCACGGCGCGGCCGCCGGCGATCCGCGCGAGCGCTATGCCGACCCGGCGCTGCGCCCGTGGTTCGTGGTCTTCGACGGCGATGCGGCGACGTATCTGGGCGGCGGTATCGACACCTCCTGGTACGACACCCGGCACTACCTCCTGGTGATGACGGACGCCCACAAGGTCCCGCCGGTGATCGACGGCACCCACCCCACCGAGGCCGAGGCCCTGGCCCGCGTCCGGCAACTCGCCGCCGCCCACGCCAGTTTCGCGACCGCGGACTGGTACCCGCTGCCGTCGGTCCTGAAGACGGTGGTGCCGCGCGGCGCATGAGCTACGACGTCGCGCGCCGGTACAGCGCCGCCAGGTCCGTGCCCAGGCGGCTGCTGTAGGACGTGGCGTCGTCGCCGCCCTCGTCGAGGCCGCCGATGACGCCGATGAGCGTCCCGGTGCCGGTGGCCGGGTCGACGTCGATGAGCATCGGGCCGCCGCTGGTGCCGTTGGGGAACCCCGGGCAGGCGAAACGGAGTTGGGTGCCGCTTTCGGCGTCCGCCGTGTGGCGGCAGGCGAGGGGTGTGTCCCGGTCCTCGGGGTAGCCGGTCAGCAGGGCCGGGCGGCCGGTGGGCGCGTCGAAGCGGATCTGCTCGGCGCCGGTGACCTCCTCGACCGTCCGGCCGTCCGTCGGCCGCCCGGCCCGGCGGACCCGCAGGAACGCCAGATCGCGGTCCGGGTCCCGGTCGGCGATCCACCGGGGATCGACATCGATCCGGGTGGGCACCCACAGGCCGTACGGCGCGATCCCGTCGCGCAGACCGGGTACGAAGACCAGCCGGGTGCGGAACCCGCCGTCGTGCACACAGTGCGCGGCGGTGGCGACCAGATCGCCGGCGGGGGAGTGCACCACGCTCGCCGTGCAGTGATGCCCGGGGTCGTCGCCGTCGTCGCCGGGGGAGAACAGCGCGCCGACGGGCGCCGAGGGGGCGGCCGGGGTCGCTTGCAGGGGCCGGGAGGCCGGGAGCGGGGCGGGACTGCCGTGGTCAGCGGAGACGGGCACCGGGGGGCCGGGCCGCTCCCGGTACGGTCCGGCGAGCAGTGCCGCCGCGGCCGCGTCCCCGGCGTGCCGCCCGGGCCGGTACGTGCCGGTGTGCGGGTCCCCGTCGGCCAGATACGGATCGCGCGCCCCGGCCCACAGCACCAGGGCCGCACCGCCCGCCAGCAGCCCCGCCGCCAGCAGCGCCAGCGCCACCCGCCGCTGGGGGTACCTCCCGGCGTGAGCCGGGGAAGCACCGCCGCCGGTTTCGTCCTCGGCCTCCGTCACACGGCGCGGCGCCTCCTTGGCCATCGTCCGCCCGTACTCGCCCGTCTCCATGGCCCTCAGTCTGCGTCACGCGCCGCGGTGACGCGCGCACCACGGCCGGGCGCAGGACCGGACCGTTAGGCCGTCGCGGGGTTGTGCCCGATGAGCGTCTCCGCCAGCCCGAACGCGTTAGGGAAGTCCATCGGGACGATGCCCAGCCCGCTCCAACCGTGCCCCTCCGACCCCGTCAACAGGTCCTTGACCTGCGGGTTCAGTCGGTCGGCGTTGGACCGCGGCGGCAGCAGCGCGGCGGTGCTGACGTAGTTGACATAGAGCTTGCCGGGCTCGGTGGCCGCCTTGCGGAACTGGGCGGCCACCTTCGGCCATTTCGCGAACGGCTCCGCCATGTAGTCGTCCTGGATGTCGAACAGCTGCGGATCGCCATACCGTACGCCCGGCATCCCGTCGGAGTCCGCCAGCAGGACGACCCTGCCACGGGCGTTGCCGAGGGCCGGCGGATCGCCGTCGAGGCGGAACAGCGGGCGGTAGCCCTTGCCGTCCAGATAGATGTCGAAGATCCGGCGGAATTCCGCGGCGGGGACCTCGGAGTACTCCTGCTTGACCCGCATCAGGACGGTTTCGGACGGATGCGCCCGCAAAAACGCCCGGCAGGAGTTCAGGACGTCGCCGAACATCAGCTGCTGGTAGAAGGCGCCGTGGTGGATGGCGAAGGCATCGTCGACGGCGCGGCAGCGGACGTCCAGGAAGCGGATGCCGGCGGCCAGTTGGTCATCGACGACGGTGTCCTGGCAGGCCACCCATGGGCCGCCGATGCGGGCGCAGGAGTCGTGGGTGCCGGGGATCGTCAGCCGCTGAAGGGGTGTCGTATCGGCCAGGGCCGACATCCAGTCCTGGACGTCGGCCCTGGTGAGGATCGATGGCCGCTCCGCCGCGTCGGCCGTGAAGCCGGCGCCCGCCAGCGCCCCCGCCGCCGTCAGCCCCACCGCGCCCCTGAGAAATCCCCGCCGGTCCAGTGCCATCCCGTCACCCCTGCCCGATACGAACGTGTGAACGCGGTCGGGGCATCGAACCACAGGGGCGGTGCGAAGGGCACCGGATCGGCGGGGAAGGGCCCGCATTCTCAGGAACGGACCGCCAGGGACAGCGCGAACCGCCCCGCGCGGTCGGTCCACCACTCGCGCAACTCCAGCCCGGCGGCGGCCAGTTCGTCCCGTACGCCGTCCTCGCGGAACTTGGCGGAGACCTCGGTGCGGACCTCCTCGCCCTCGGCGAAGGACACCGCCAGATCCACGCCGGTGATCTTGACGGTCAGCTCCTTGCGGGCCCGCAGCCGCATCTCGATCCACTCGTGCTCGGCGTTCCACACGGCGACATGTTCGAAGTCGGCCGGATCGAAATCGCCGCCCAGCTCGCGGTTGATGACCTGAAGGACGTTCTTGTTGAAGGCGGCCGTCACGCCCTGCGCGTCGTCGTACGCCGCGACCAGCGTCGCCTCGTCCTTGACCAGATCGGTGCCCAGCAGCAGGGCGTCGCCCGGCGAGAGCAGCTCGTGCACGGAGCGCAGGAACGCCGCGCGTTCCCCGGGCAGGAGGTTGCCGATGGTGCCGCCGAGGAAGGCCAGCAGCCGGGGGCCGGGCGTGCCGGGGAGGGTCAGACCCTCCTGGAAGTCGGCGACCAGGGCGTGCACGGTCAGGCCGGGGTGCTCGGTCAGCAGCGCCTTGCCCGCCGAGGTCAGCGCCGATTCGCTGACGTCGACCGGCACGTAGGTGTGCAGCCCGGTGAGGGCGCCGATCAGATGCCGGGTCTTGTCGGACGAGCCGGAGCCCAGCTCGATGAGCGTACGGGCGTCGGTGGCCGCGGCGATCTGCGGTGCGCGGGCGAGCAGGATCTCGCGCTCCGCGCGGGTGGGGTAGTACTCGGGCAGTCTGGTGATCTCCTCGAAGAGCTCGCTGCCGCGGGCGTCATAGAACCATTTGGGCGGCAGCTGTTTGGGCGTACGGGTCAGCCCCTGGGTGACGTCGGCGCGCAGCGCGGCCGAGGTGGCGTCGGCGGGGAGGGTGCGGGTGATGCTGAGCGAGCTCACGCGGCGGACTCCTTGAGCGGGGTGAGGTGGACGTCGGTGCGGGTGGCGCACACCAGGGTGCGGTCCGGGACCGGTGTCCACCGGGGGTCGTCGTCGTAGGGCTCGGAGGCTACGACGGTGCCGCCTCCGGGGTGGGTGTGGTGGAAGAGGGTGTCGCCCCAGGTCGTGGCGGCGATGGTGGTGCCGTCGGTCAGAAGCAGGTTCAGCCGGGAGCCGGGCGCGGCCCGCGCGACGTCGGCCACGGTGCCGGCCAGCGCCTCGCCCGGCGTCGCCCCGGCCGCCAGCCGGTGGCACACCAGCGCGAACAGGAACGCGGCATCGCAGCGGGCGGCCAGCTGGAGCAGCGCGACGGCGGGTAGCGCGGCGGCCAGCGGGGCGAGCGCATCGGGCCAGCCGAGCACCGCACCGTTGTGGCTGAACAGATACCGCCCGGACGCGAACGGCGCCGCCGCGGCCTCGGCATCGGCCCCCGCCTCGGAGGCATCCCGGACGGCGGCGAGCAGGGCGCCGGTGCGCACCACCCGACCCAGGTCGGGCAGCAGGTCGTCGGCCCAGATCGGGCCGGCCCGGCGGTAGCGGGCGGGTATCGGATCGTCCGGCGCATACCATCCGACGCCGAACCCGTCCGCGTTGACCGTTCCGTGCAGCTGCCGGCGCGGCGCCCAGGACTGCCGGTAGAGCCCCTGCGGCGGTTCCAGAACCACCTGGCCGAAGGGTATCTCCGGTCCCAGATAGGCGAGATGACGGCACATCAGGCGACCCCAAAGGCGCGCGGGACGGGCGCTGCCGCGGCGTTCATGCGGCCGCCGTCGGCTCGGCGTCCCGGGCGGTGCGGAACCCGGAGAAGATCTGTCGCCGCAGTGGCAGGTCCCAGTTGCGGAACGTCCCCCGGCAGGCGACCGGATCGACCGCGAAGGACCCGCCGCGCAGCACCTTGTACCGGTCGCCGAAGAACACCTCGGAGTACTCCCGGTAGGGGAAGGCGGCAAAGCCCGGATACGGCAGGAAGTCGCTGGCCGTCCACTCCCAGACGTCGCCGATCAACTGCCGTACACCGAGCGGGGATTGGCCCTCGGGATAACTGCCGACGGGCGCGGGCCTCAGGTGCCGCTGGCCGAGGTTGGCGCGGTCGGGGGTCGGGTCCTCGTCGCCCCACGGGTAGCGCAGCGCCCGCCCGGTGGCGGGATCGTGCCGGGCGGCCTTCTCCCATTCGGCCTCCGTCGGCAGCCGCCGCCCCGCCCAGCGTGCATAGGCGTCCGCCTCGTACCAGCTGACGTGCAGCACCGGCTCGTCCGGCGGTACCGGCTCGGTCACCCCGAACCGGCGGCGCAGCCACTGACGGCCCTCGCGCTTCCAGAACAGCGGCGCCCGCAGTCCGTGCTCCCGCACCTGCGCCCAGCCCTCCTTCGACCACCAGCGTGGTTCGTCGTAGCCGCCGTCGTCGATGAAGCACTCAAAGGCGCCGTTGCTGACCGGGGTGGTGTCGATCAGGAAGGCCGGAACGATCCTGCGGTGCGCGGGGCGCTCGTTGTCCAGCGCCCAGGGCTCGGTGGAGGTGCCCATGGTGAACGGGCCCGCGGGCACCAGGACTTCATCGGTCAGGATGCCGTCGAAGGTGGCCGGCGGCGGGGGAGCGGACAGCACGGCGGGGCCCCGGCGGAGCTGGTGTGTGATCAGCATGGTCTCGTCGTGCTGCTGCTCGTGCTGCGCGATCATGCCGAAGGCGAAACCGGCGTCCAGCAGCGGGCCGCCGCGCAGCGGAGTGGACTCCAGTACCTCCAGCACCCGGCCGCGTACCTCGGCCACATAGCCGTGCGCCTCGGCCGGTGCCAGCAGCGGCAGCGAAGGGCGCTCGGCGCGCGGATGCTCGAAGGCGTCGTAGACGGAGTCGATGTCCGGGCGCAGCGCGTCCCGGCCGCCGACGGTGCGCAGCAGCCACTGCTCCTCCTGGTTGCCGATGTGCGCCAGGTCCCACACCAGGGGCGACATCAGCGGGGAGTGCTGGGCGACGAGGTCGGGTTCTTCGACGCAGGTGGTCAGCAGGCGGGTACGGTCACGGGCGGCGAGCAGCGCCGCGGCCGCCCGGGTGCGGAGCGCCTCGGGGGTGAGCGGATCGGTGGTCACGGACGGGCCCTCCCAAGGAGCTCGGTGATGTCCCCGTCGCTCGGGTGCGCGTGGGCGGCCTCCGCTTCCGCGGCGCACAGGGCGTCGAGATGGTCGTCGGCGGGGCAGCGGCCGCGGGCCACAAAGCGTTCGGTGAAATCCGCGACGGCCGCGATCACCTCCGGGGCGGCTCCCAGCCGGGGCAGCGCCTCCTGGGCGGCGGCGAAGCAGGCCACCGCGGCCGCATGCAGCTCGGGGTCGGTCAGCGCGCCGCGGACCGCATGCCGCCACAGCGGATTGCGCGGTGCGGGACGCGAACCGGCCGTTTCCGCAAGGGGTTTGACGATGCGATAGGCCCGCTCCGCGGCCTCGACGTCGTCGAACAGGGCGGCCGTCACCGCCAGCGGCACGATCCAGCCCCCGTCGCCCGCCTGTGCGTCGATCATCCGCAGCTCCAGATGGCCGCGCGGACGCACCGGCGGGAAGAGGGTGCTGACGTGGTAGTCCAGGTCCTCCCGGGTCGGGGGCCGGGGCCGGCCGGTGCGGACCCAGTCGCGGAAGGTCAGCCCCTGCGGCGCGTCCCAGGGCCCGTCCTCGCGCCGTACGCACATCACCGGTGCGTCCAGCACATAGCGCGCCCAGGCGGCCCGCGGGTCCGCCGACTGCGGCGGGGCGAGCGTGCGGCCGGGATCCAGCTGGGACCAGACGACCTGGCGGGTGGTGCGATAGCCGGTCGGGCAGCCCTCGCTGGCCGGCGAATTGGCGAACGCCGCACACAACACTGCGCCCAGCAGATGCGACATCAGCCACCGGCGGCCCAGCCCGAGCGGTCCCGGCTCCTCGTAACCGGCGTCCACACAGACCTGGACGGACGCGGTGGAGCACATCATGGACCGGCCGGCGCCGCCCCAGCGGTCGAAATACGCCTCCATGGCGCTGTAGCGGGGATCGTCGGTCAGCACCCGGTGCGGGGGATGCCAGGGATTGTGGCCGTGTCCCGCCATGCCCAGGCCCATGGCACGCATCGCGGGGCGGACCAGCGCCAGATCGGCCGCGACGGACTCGATGCAGGCGGTCAGGGAGGTGGCGGGCAGCGAGCTGAGCTCCAGCTGGCCGCCGGGTTCGAAGGTCAGAAGGGAGGTGAGGGGGAGGGTGCGCAGATGGTGGGCCGCGGAGTGCAGCCGGTCCGGTTCGACCGGACATCGGGGGTTGCGTGCATCGTGCACCAGCCATTCGATCTCGACACCGATGCGTTGTGGCGGGCCGGTCTTGAAACAGATGCCGTGCAGATGAGCCTCTAGCTCCGCTTCCGTTTCCGCAGGTCGTACGGGTATCACGGGCTACTCCCCTCGGGGATCGCGGCAGGACTGCCGTCCTCCACCTAAGCGGCTGCGCGCCGCGCGCTCAAGAGCGCGTCGGGCGAACGGACGGTGACGGACGGGACCCGGCCACGGCGCCGGGCGGGCGGCAGCGATTCCGGACCGCTACGCCCGTTGGGGTGAGGCGCGGGAAACCGCGGGCCTCGCCGAGGGCCCCGGCCCCGGCGCCCGGCCGCTGACCGTCCGCCCCGTCACGCCCGTTACTGTCGGTACGCCCCTTACTGCCGGTACCCCGCCAGGAACCGCCCGATCCGGCCGATGGCCGCGTCCAGATCGTCGGCGTGCGGGAGGGTGAGGATGCGGAAGTGGTCGGGGCGGGGCCAGTTGAAGCCGGTGCCCTGGACGACCTGGATCTTTTCGCGCAGGAGGAGGTCGAGGACGAACTTCTCGTCGTCGTGGATGGCGTGCACGGCGGGGTCGAGGCGGGGGAAGGCGTAGAGCGCGCCCCGGGGCTTGACGCAGGAGACGCCGGGGATCTCGTTCAGCCGCTCCCAGGCGAGGTCGCGCTGTTCGCGCAGCCGGCCGCCCGGCAGGATCAGGTCCGTGATGCTCTGGCGGCCGCCGAGCGCGGCCTGGATGGCGTACTGCGCGGGGGCGTTGGGGCACAGCCGCATCGAGGCCAGGGTGCCCAGGCCCTCCAGATAGTCGGCGGCGTGCTCCTTGGGGCCGGAGACGACCAGCCAGCCGGAGCGGAAGCCGGCGATGCGGGAGGACTTGGACAGCCCGCTGAAGGTGAGGCAGACCAGGTCCGGGGCGAGCACGGCGGCGTGGTGGTGGACCGCGTCGTCGTACAGGATCCGGTCGTAGACCTCGTCGGCGAGGACCATCAGCTGGTGGCGGCGGGCGAGGTCGAGCATGCCCTCCAGGAGCTCACGCGGATAGACCGCTCCGGTGGGGTTGTTGGGGTTGATGATGACCAGCGCCCGCGTCCGGTCGGTGATCTTCGACGCGATGTCGTCGAGGTCCGGCAGCCAGTCGGCGGACTCGTCGCACAGGTAGTGCACGGCCTTGCCGCCGGAGAGGGTGGTGACGGCCGTCCACAGGGGGTAGTCGGGGGCCGGGATGAGCACCTCGTCGCCGTCGTCCAGGAGCGCCTGGAGCGCCAGCGAGACCAGCTCGGAGACGCCGTTGCCCAGATAGATGTCGTCCACGCCGACATCGGGCAGCCCGGCCTCCTGATAGCGCTGGGCCACCGCGCGGCGGGCGGAGAGGATGCCCTGCGACTCGGTGTAGCCGTGTGCGCGGGAGAGGTTGCGCATCACGTCCTGGAGGATCTCTTCGGGGCATTCGAAGCCGAACAGCGCGGGATTGCCCGTATTGAGGCGCAGCACGCTGTGGCCGGCCTCCTCCAGCGCGTTCGCCTGCTCGATCACCGGCCCGCGGATCTCGTAGCAGACGTCGGTCAACTTGCTGGACTGCTTGAACTGCATACGGCGGCCTCCCGGTCCTCGCCCGCCGCGCGGCGCGGCAGTGCTCGTCACTGGTTACAACACCAAACGTGAGTACTTGGTTTTACCAAGCTAGGACTTGGAAAGTCCAACTATTGTCTATGCTGAGGTCATGCCGCGCCGAAGTTATGACCACTACTGCGCCCTCGCCCGCGCCCTGGACGCCGTCGGCGACCGCTGGACGCTGCTGATCGTCCGCGAACTGCTCGGCGGCGCCCGGCGCTACACCGATCTGCACGCCGACCTGCCCGGCGTCAGTACGGACATGCTCGCCTCCCGCCTCAAGGACATGGAGCGCGACGGGCTCCTCTCGCGGCGCCGGCTCGCCCCGCCCGGCGCCGCCTTCGTCTACGAACTCACCGACCGCGGACGCGCCCTGCTGCCCGCGCTCACCGCGCTCGCCGACTGGGGCGCCCCGGCCCTCGACGCCCGGCGCCCCACGGACGCGGTACGGGCCCACTGGTTCGCACTGCCCCTCGTCACCCGGCTCGCCCGGCACTTCGCGGAGGGTGTCGCCGTGGTCGACGTCGCCCTGGACGAGGGGGAGTTCCATGTGCTGCTCGACCCGGCGGACGAGGGCCCGCGCTACGGCGACGGCCCGGCCGAACACGCCGACGTCCGCCTCCACATGTCCACCGCGACCTGCGCCGACGTCGCCGACGACCGCCTCTCCCTCGCCCAGGGCATCGCCTCCGGCCGGATCGCGGTCACGGTGACCGAGGGCGAAGGCGAGGGCGATGGCGAGGGCGAAGTCGACGGCGACCGGCCGCGGCGCGAGCGGACGACGGCGGTCTGACATCGCACGGCGGGCACCTCCGCTCGCCGCCGCCCCTGGCCGCCCCCGTTGCCGCCGTCCCTCCCACCCGTCTCCTGCCCGCCCGTCTCATGCACCGTCAGGAACGGTCACCCGTACGGCAGGTGCGCACCGCCCCCGGCCCTCCGTTCGGCGCTTGTGGGCGGGCGCCCGTCGCGGCACCGGGTGAAGCTGCGGGCATGGACCATGTATCCGCTACCCGGGCGCGCCCCGGGTTCGCGCTCCTGCTGGCCGCGGTGGCGCTCGCCGGACCGCTCGCCCCGGCGGCCGCGGCCGAGGCGTCACCGGGGACCGAGGCCGGCGTCGCGCTGGCCGCCGCCGACCGGCGCACCGGCTCCGCCTGGCTGCCCTACTGGGGCGACACCGAGGCCGCCTACCAGGACGCGCTGGAACACGCCGACCAGCTGCGCACCGTCAGCCCGTTCTGGTACGAGGCCACGGCCGACACCGTCAAGGGGCAGGACGGCGCGGGGGACGAGGGGGTCATCGACGGGCTGCACCGCGCCGGCATCCGCGTCGTGCCCACCGTGACCGAGAAGCCCGGACCCGCCGAGATGGCCGGGGTGATACACGATCCCCGGCGCCGGGCCGCGCATATCGACGCCCTGCTGGAGACGGCGGGCAGCCGCGCGTACGACGGCATGGAACTGGACTACGAGTCCATGACCCTCACCAACGACCCGGCCGCCCGCGCACGCGTCCGCACCGGCTTCAACCTCCTCACCCGCGATCTGTGCGCCCGGCTGCACGCCCGGGGCAAGGAATGCGTGGTCACCGTCCTGGCGCAGACCGGCGGCTCCGGCGAGGCGTACGACTACCGGCAGCTGGGCAAGGTCGCCGACACCGTCCGGATCATGGGTTACGACCTGCACTGGGCCGGCGGCGCGGCGGGCCCGCTGTCGTCCAAGGACTGGTACGAGCAGTTCCTGCGCCACGCCACCGCGACCATCCCGCGGAACAAGATCGAGGTCGGCTTCCCCGGCTACGGCTGGGACTGGACCAAGGGCAGTACGAACCGGGCCGGCCATCTGACCTGGAAGGAGGCCGAGGCGCTGCGCCGGCGGACCGGCTCCGGCTACCACTTCGACGAC
Organism: Streptomyces gilvosporeus; assembly: GCF_002082195.1. GTDB lineage: Bacteria > Actinomycetota > Actinomycetes > Streptomycetales > Streptomycetaceae > Streptomyces > Streptomyces gilvosporeus. Next base: position 7,906,529 of record NZ_CP020569.1, read on the forward strand.
GCGTCCGGTACCCCGCACTTCACCTACCGCAAGGACGGCACCGAGCACGACGTCTGGTACCAGGACGCCCACGGCGTCGCCGAGCAGCTGCCGCTGCTGAAGAAGTACGGGGTACGGGGCACCGGCCTATGGGCGCTCGGTTTCGAGGACCCGGAGGTGTGGTCCGTGTTCCGCGGCCAGTAGCCGCAGGGCCGCCTCGGAGGGCGAACCGTCCGCCGCGGTGAACATCTGCACGCGCTGCCCGGACCCGTCCGGGGTCTGCATCATCTCGAACTCCAGCTCCAGCTCGCCCACCAGCGGATGGTGGAAGCGCTTGGTGCCGAAGGCGCAGTTGCGTACGCCGTGCCAGGACCACAGGGCGGCGAACTCCTCGCTCTTCATCGTCAACTCGCCGATCAGCGTGGCCAGTTGCGGGTCGTCGGGGCGCTCACCCGCGGCGACCCGCAGCGCGGAGACGGCGCGCCGGATCTCCGTGTCGCGGTCGGGGAAGAGCTCACGGGTGTGCGGGTCGAGGAAGAGCAGGCGCTGGGTGTTGGGGCGGTCCAGGGGGCGGTCGGGGCTGGCGGGGTCCAGGTGGCCGGCGATCAGGGCGTGCCCGAGGCGGTTCCAGGCCAGCACCTCGAATCGCGGGCCGAGCGCCAGGGCCGGGACGCCGTCCAGGGCGCGCAGCAGCTGAAGCACTCCGGGGCGGGCCTTCTCGTGCCGGACGGCGGGGCGGCGGCGCCGCTGCCCGGGCCGGGCCAGCGCCAGCAGATACGCCCGCTCGTCGGCGGTCAGCCGCAGCGCGCGGGCCAGGGCCTCCAGCACCCCTTCCGAGGCGTTGTGGCTCTGCCCCTGTTCGAGGCGGGTGTAGTACGCGGCGCTGACCCCGGCGAGCTGGGCCAGCTCCTCGCGGCGCAGCCCGGGGACGCGGCGGCGCACCCCGTAGGAGACCAGTCCGACGTCCTCCGGTTGCAGACGGGCACGGCGGGTGCGCAGGAAGTCGCCCAGCTCGGCGGGTGTGCCGATGCCCGGGGCGGGCAGGCCGGGGGCGGTGCCAGGGGTGTCCGTAGGGGGTGCGTTCGTGCCCGGTGAGTCCATGGGGTCAGTCTCGGTGATCCGGCGGCGCGGAGCCTGACCCTGTGGGTACCAGGATCCGCGCCGCCCGGCTCGCGGAACGCCGGACACTGTTCCCTCCGGGATACCGACCGCTTAGTATGTCGCCCGACGGTGAGGCGACGGGGCCCGACGGTCCGGTCTGGCCGTCGCGCTCCCGCATATCCGAGGTCAGTGGAGGCACCTGGTGAAGGCATGGCGCGTATCCGCGAACGGCGAGCCGCGAGAGGTGATGCGGCTGGAAGAGGTGCCGGACCCCGAGCCCGGTCCCGGGCAGCTGCTGCTGCGCGTCCGGGCCGCCAACGTCAACTTCCCGGACGCGCTGCTGTGCCGCGGCCACTACCAGGTACGGCCGCCGCTCCCGTTCACCCCGGGCGTGGAGATCTGCGGCGAGGTGCTGGCCGTGGGGGAGGGCGCGGACGGTGCGGTGGGGCAGCGGGTGCTGGCCCAACCGCCGCTGCCCGACGGGGGGTTCGCCGAGTACGCGGTGGCCGATGCCCGGTCCGTACGGCCCGCCCCGGAGGCCCTGGACGATGCGGAGGCCGCCGCGCTGCACATCGGCTACCAGACCGGCTGGTTCGGACTGCACCGGCGGGCGCGGCTCCAGGCGGGGGAGACCCTGCTGGTGCACGCCGCGGCCGGCGGCGTCGGCAGCGCCGCCGTCCAGCTGGGCAAGGCCGCCGGGGCGCGGGTCATCGGCGTCGTCGGCGGTGCGGACAAGGCCCGGATCGCCCGCGAGCTGGGTTGCGACCTCGTCCTCGACCGGCGCACTGACGACCTCGTCGCCGAGGTCAAGAACGCCACCGGCGGGCGCGGCGCCGATGTCGTCTACGACCCGGTGGGCGGCGACGCCTACGCCAAGTCCGTCAAGTGCATCGCCTTCGAGGGCCGGATCGTCGTCGTCGGCTTCGCCAGCGGCGCCATTCCCAGCCCCGCCCTCAACCACGCGCTGGTGAAGAACTACTCGGTGCTGGGCCTGCACTGGGGCCTGTACAACACCAAGGACCCGGCCGCGGTCGACGCCTGCCACGAGGAGCTCACCAAGCTCGCCGCGCAGGGCGTCGTCCGGCCGCTGATCGGCGGGCGCATCCCGCTGGCGGGCGCCGCCGAGGCCGTCCAGCGGGTCGCCGACGGCACCTCCACCGGCCGCCTGGTCGTCCTGCCCGAACTGGAGGAGACACGATGACCGACGCCGCCGAACTGCGCCGCCGCACCGCCGACCTGCTTGCCGCGCACCCGCCCACCCGTCTCCCACCGCCGCCCCAGAACGAGGGCCCTGCGGGCCCGCCCCTCTGGTCTGCGACCGAGCGGCTGGACTTCCTGCGCGCCCGCTTCGACGCCGGGCTCGCCTGGGTCCACTTCCCCGAAGGGCTCGGCGGGCTGGGTGCGCCGCGCGCCCTCCAGGCCGTGGTGGACGCCGAACTGGAGGACGCCGGCGCCCCCGGCAACGACCCCGGCCGCATCGGCATCGGCCTCGGCATGGCCGCGCCCACCATCCTCCGATTCGGCACCGACGAGCAGAAGAAGCGCTTCCTGCGGCCCCTGTGGACGGGGGAGGAGGTGTGGTGCCAGCTGTTCAGCGAGCCCGGTGCGGGCTCCGACCTGGCGGCGCTGGCGACCCGTGCCGTGCGGGAGGAGGGCGGGGAAGACTGGGTGGTCGACGGCCAGAAGGTCTGGACGTCGAGCGCGCATCTGGCCCGCTGGGCGATCCTGATCGCCCGCACCGATCCCGACGTGCCCAAACACCGCGGGATGACCTACTTCATCTGCGATATGACCGACCCCGGCGTCGAGGTGCGGCCGCTGCGGCAGATCACCGGCGAGGCAGAGTTCAACGAGGTGTTCCTGACCGGGGTGCGCATCCCCGACGCCCATCGCCTCGGCGAGGTCGGCGAGGGCTGGAAGGTCGCCCAGACCACGCTGATGAACGAGCGGGTCGCGATCGGCGGCACCCGCATCCCCCGCGAGGGCGGCATGATCGGCGTCGCCGCCACCGCCTGGCGCGAGCGCCCCGAACTGCGCACCCACGACCTCCACCAGCGGCTGCTGAACCTCTGGGTGGACGCCGAGGTCGCCCGGCTGACCGGCGAGCGGCTGCGCCAGCAGCTGTCCCCCACTCTCAACTCCGTTCGAGCGGGAGGTGCCCCCATGGGCCAGCCCGGCCCGGAAGGCAGCGGGATGAAACTGGCCTTCGCCCGCCTCGCCCAGGAGATCAGCGGCTGGGAGGTGGAGTTCCTCGCCGAGGACGGACTGACCTACGACGACTGGACGCTGCGCCGCCCCGACGGCGTCGACTTCACCGGACGCCAGGCCGGCTACCGCTATCTGCGCGCCAAGGGGAACTCCATCGAAGGAGGCACCTCCGAAGTGCTGCTCAACATCGTCGCCGAACGCGTGCTGGGGCTGCCACCCGAGCCGCGCACCGACAAGGACGTCGCGTGGAAGGACCTCCCCCGATGACCGCCCCCGTGCCCCCCGCCACCGAGCCCGATCTGCTCTACTCCGCCGACGAGGAGGCGCTGCGCGACGCCGTCCGCGCCCTGCTCGCCGACCGCAGCGATCCGGCCACCGTGCTGGCCGGCCTGGAGTCTGCGCTCCCCTATGACCGTGACCTGTGGTGTGCGCTCGCCACCGGGATCGGCACCGCCGGACTGCTGGTCCCCGAGAAGCTCGGCGGCGCGGGCGCGAGCGCCCGGGAGGCCGCCGTGGTGCTGGAGGAGCTGGGCCGCTCCGTCGCCCCCGCGCCCTATCTGACCAGCGCCGTCATCGCGGTCACCGCGCTGCTGGGCTGCGATGTGGACCGGGCGGATGTCGCCGGGCCGCTCGCCGCGCTCGCCGACGGCCGCACTCTCGGGGTGCTCGCCCTGCCGCTGACGACCGCGCCCGGTGGGGCGGGGGAGCCGGCCGTACGGGCCGATGCGGACGGCGCGCTGACCGGCCGGGTGACCTCGGTCGCCGATGCCGCGGCCGCGGAGCTGCTGCTGGTGTGGGCGCAGGGGCCGCACGGCCCGGCCGTCTACGCGGTCGAGGCGCCGGCCGACGGCGTCCGCACCGAGGCCGTCACCCCGCTCGACCTCACCCGGCCGCTCGCCCATCTCGCCCTCGACGGTGCACGGGGCAGCGTCCTGGCCACCGGGGACCGCGCCCGCGAAGCCGTGGAGCGGGCGCTGCTCACCGGGGCCGGACTGCTGGCCTCGGAGCAGCTCGGCATCGCCGAATGGTGCCTGGCCGAAACCGTGCGCCACACCACGCAGCGCACGCAGTTCGGCCGCCCGGTCGGCTCGTTCCAGGCCCTCAAGCACCGGATGGCGGCCCTCTGGCTGGAGGTCGCCTCGGCCCGCGCCGCCGCCCGCAACGCCGCCGATGCACTGGCCAGCGGCAGCCCCGACGCCCCGCTGGCGGTGGCCGTCGCCCAGGCGTACTGCGCACCGGTGGCGGTTCGCGCCGCCGAGGAGTGCATCCAGCTGCACGGCGGCATCGGGATGACCTGGGAGCACCCGGCGCATCTCTTCCTCAAGCGCGCCAAGGCCGATCAGCTCGCGCTGGGCGCGCCGGGGCGGCACCGCGCCGCGCTGGCGGAACTGGCCGGGCTCGGCGCACCGTGACCGCGCTGGTCAGGCGATGACGGAGAAGGCCGTGCTGTAGGCATGGGCGATGTCGTCGTCGGTGGTCACCTCCAGCGCATAGGCGTGGCCGGGCGCCACCGGAGGCAGTGACACCAGCGCCTCGCCGGTGGGCCCGGCACCGGCCCGGGGCGCGACGAGCGCCATCCGCTGCATCCGGTTGCCGTGGCGCACCGTCAGCCAGACGTCCACCTCGCGGCCGGTGTTGTTCGTCCAGGAGACGCTGAAACCGCCGTTGCCCCGGAAGGTGAGGCCGGGCGCCGGCCCGTTCACCGCGATCCGCCAGCCGCGAAGTGGCGGGTCGGACGGGGGCTCCTCTTCGGGCTGGGTGCGCCGGGTGTGCGCGGGACGCCCGGCGGCGGCGTCGTGGCCGCTCGCCTCGGGGCCGGCCGGGACGCCGCGGCCCATGACGTCCGCGCGGGCGGGCCCGGCGCCGGGCGGCGGGACATCGGCCTTGCCCGACGGCCAGGGGGTGGCGTTCGACGGGAGCAGCACCAGCACCAGCAGGCAGCCCGCGACGGTGGCGACGACCGCGGCGGCCATGGACTTGAACATCGAGGTCGCCCTGCGCATCCAGATCTCGTTTCCTCAGCGGGCGGGAATTCCCCGGGGGGAGGGGCGAACCGGAACATCCCCGGTCATTTCATCATCAAAAACGCCACGCTGAGCGACCACCTGGATGGCCATGCCCGGCGCGACAGACCGCACCGGCGTCGCGATACTGCCCCCTCGGCCCGTCGTTTTCCGGTCACTCCAACGGTCCTCCCGCGGTCCGACCGCACCGCGCCGTACCGGCCCCCGCCACCGGCGCTGTCTGAAAAGTGCCGTTCAGGTAGCGTCGTAGGCATGAAGACCGGTACGAGGACCGCAATCCGACGCGCACCGTTCGCCCCGGTGCTCCTGCTGGTGGCAGCGCTACTGGCCGTGATCACCGCGCTGGCCCCCGGGGCCAGCGCCGTCGGCGGCCTCGACACGGCCGCGGCGGCCCTCAAACAGGGGCCCGTCTACGTCGATCCCCGCGCCTCCGACCAGTTCCCCAAGGCTGACGCGGACGCACTGGCCAAGAAGATCAAGAACTCCGGCAAGCCGATCTTCGTGGCGGTGCTGCCCCGCGCCGCCGAATACCCGCCCAAGACGCTGCTCCAGGACCTGCGCACCAAGGTCGGCATCAGCGGCGTCTACGCCGTGGAGCTGGGCAACGGCTTCAACGCCGGCGCCGACCCCCGGGTGATGCCGCACGGCGCGGTGAAGAACCTGGTCGGCTCGGTCCAGCGCTCCGACTACCCCACGGTCTCCCAGCGCCTGAACAGCTTCGTCGACGTCGCCGCCCAGCAGGCCATGGGCCACGCCCCGTCCTCCTGGGGCGGCGGCGGCAACTCCGGCATCGACACCGGCACCCTCGTCGGCCTCGGCGCGCTCGTCGTCATCGGCGGCGGTGGCACGTACGCCCTCGCCCGCCGCCAGCGCCGCCGGCGCGCCGAGGAGGAGCGCGCCGCCCTCGAAGACCTGCGGGTCGTCGTCGACGAGGACATCACCGCCTTCGGCGAAGAGCTGGACCGGCTCGACTTCAACCCCGGCGAGTCCGGCGCCGACGACGCGATGCGCGCCGACTACAGCCACGCCCTGGACGCCTACGAGAACGCCAAGTCGGCGATGACCCGGGCCGAACGGCCCGGCGACGTCCAGGCCGTGACCCAGGCCCTGGAGGACGGCCGGTTCTCGCTCGCCACCCTTGCCGCCCGGCGCGAGGGCCGACCGCTGCCCGAGCGCCGGCTGCCCTGCTTCTTCGACCCCCGGCACGGCCCGTCCGTCGTCGACGTCGCATGGGCGCCGTCCGGCGGCGCCGAGCGCACCGTACCGGTCTGCGCCGCGGACAAGAGCCGCCTGGACGACGGCCGCGAGCCGCTGGCCCGTACCGTGCGCACCGAGAGCGGCGACCGCCCCTACTGGGACGCGGGCCCGGCCTACGCGCCCTGGGCCGGCGGCTATTTCGGCGGCGGCCTGCTGCCCGGCCTTCTGGTGGGCACCATGCTCGGCAACCTGATGATGTCGTCCCCCGCGTACGGCGCCGACCTCGGCGGCCCGACCGGAGCCGAGGGCGGCGACTACACCGGATCCGACTTCAACCCGGACGACTTCGGCGGCGGCTTCGGCGACGGCGGCGGCTTCGACGGCGGTGGTGGCGGGGGCTTCGACGGCGGCTTCTGAGCGGCGGGGCGCACCGGCTTCCGAGCCCTGCGGCGGGACTCACCCCCGGGCGGCCCCGACCGCCCGCTTGGCACCCAGGAAGCGCGCATAACGCGGCCGCGCCGCGAAGTCCGCGTAGGCCCACACGGCGGGCCGCCCGACCTCCCTGCACAGATGCAGCACCTGACCGGGCGCCAGATGGACCCCCACATGGGCGCCGTACCCGGTGGGACGGCCCGCCACCGGCCCGCCGTCGAACAACACCAGGTCCAGCGGCCGAGGCTGCCCGGCGCGTACCGTCGCCCGCTCGTCCGCCCACAGCTCCGCCGACCGCAGCGGCGGCACCACCAGACCGAAATGCCCCAGGACGGCATAGGCGTAACGCTGGCAGTTCGCGCCCCCGGCGAGGGCGCCGGCCGCATCCCCGGCGGATGACGTGCATTCAGGTGTCCCGGCTCCCGGATGGCGGGCGGCCGAGTAGCTGACGTTGCGCAGCGCCTCCGGCAGCCCGGCCAGCGCCTGCGGCCCGCAGGGAACGGGGATTTGACGTTCTGACGGTGCGCTCATCGGACCATGATGCAGGCGATCTCCGCGATGCCGCACGTCGCGCGGTCAACGAGGCTCGGCGGAACGGCTTCGACGCGTATTCGACCCGCGAGGAGATCCCCGATGCACTGCCGCTTCCGCAAGGCCGCTCTCTGGGGCGCCACGATGGCCGCCGTCCTGGCCGCCACCGGCCCGTTCAGCCCGGCGCACGCCGCGCCGCGGCCCGACCCCACGCCCCAGCCCTCGCCCCGCGGCATGCTCGACGCGATGCGCCGCGACCTGGGACTGACGCCCGACCAGGCCCGCACCCGGCTCGCCCAGGAGGCCGAGGCGCAGCGGGCGGCCGCCGCGGTGCGCCGGGTGCTCTCCGCACCACCGGCCGGTATGTGGTTCGACAAGACCGTCGGGAAGCTGGTCGTCGCGGTCACCGTCGGCAGCGACGCCGAGCGGGTACGGGCCGCCGGTGCGCTGCCCAAGACCGTCACCCACAGCCGCGCCGCGCTCACCGAACTGACCCGCCAGATCAGCACCCGGGCCGGCAAGGGCGTACCCGGCGTCACCGGCTGGGGAGTGGACGAGCGCGCCAACGGGGTCGTGGTCCGGGTCGACCGCCGCTCCGCCGGACGGGCGACCGACGCCTTCGAGAACGCCGTACGCTCCATGGCCGCCCCCTCGCGCATCCCCGTCACCGTCGAGCGCAGCGACCAGGTGCCGCGCCAGCAGGGCGGCACCGTCATCGGCGGCGAACGCTGGATGCCCGGCAAGGAGGGCATCTGCTCCATCGGTTTCTCGGTCACCGGACCCGGGGGTTTTCAGGGATTTTTGACGGCGGGTCACTGCACGCACAACGTCGATCAGGACGCGTTCGGCAAGGACGGCACCCGCATGGGCACCTCCAACAAAGGCGGCGGGCACAGCGTGATCGGGCGCGAGGGCGACTTCGGGCTGGTCACCGTCGACGGAGACGGCTGGCGCCTGTCGCCGAACGTGGCCGGACAGGGCGGCCAGCCGGTCGCCGTCACCGGATCCCAGGAGGGCGTCACGGGGATGTCCGTGTGCCACTCGGGCGAGGCCACCGGCTGGCACTGCGGGGAGATCACCCGCAGTGAGCAAACCGTGGACTACGGCACCGCCATCGTCGACGGTCTGTCCTTCACCAACGCCTGCTCGGCGCCCGGCGATTCGGGCGGCTCCTACGTCACCCAGCCCGGCTCCCCGAAGGCCGTGGGGCTGCACTCCGGTGGCGGCACCGCGACCTGCAACGACGGCGGCGACACCATCACCATCTTCCAGCCGGTCGACGAAGCGCTGGCCAAATGGAACCTGAAGCTGAAGCGGAACGGTTCCTGACGATCCGTCACCACAGTGGAGGTGCGCAGACAGCCAGTGCAGTGATCTTTCGCCGGTGCCCCGTATCGGGGGGACGGCGCCGGGAAGTACAGAGGCTGACCACCGTCTCGGCACTTCAGGAGAGAACATGCGTATGCGCACCGCCCTTATCGCTGCGACCCTGGCCGCCGCCGCCCTCTTCGGCAGCGCCGGCATCGCCGCCGCCGACAACTCCATTCCCCACGGCCTCGGTTCGCTCCTCGGACAGGGTCCGTCGGACCAGCCGGGTGGGTCGGGCTCCGATTCCATGATGGGCGGTTCGGGGACGATCTCGCAGACGGCGGACAGCAACGTCGGCAAGGAGCCGCAGAGCTCCGGCGACTCCGGCAACTCCGGCAGCCACGGCGCGAACGGTGGTGGTTCCGACGGGATGGGCTCCGGCGGCATGTGACGCGCGCCCCCATAGGGGCCGGAAAGCGGTGGGGCGGGCCGGTGTGCCCGCCCCTTGCCGCGCCCTCACCCCCGCTGTGGCACCACCATGACCTCGGTGCCGGCCGCCCGTATCGCCCGTAGCTGCTCGGCGGGCAGACCGTCGTCGACGATCAGCAGCTCGAAATCGGTCAGCGGGGCGAGCGCGTACAGCCCGTCCTTGGTGAACTTGGTGTGGTCGGCGACCAGTACCCGGCGGGCCGCGCTTTCCATCATCGCCCGCTTGACCTGCACCGTTTCCGGCGAGGTGTGGTAGCAGCGGCCGTTGGTGACGGCCGTGGTGGACAGGAACAGGACATCGGCCCGAAAGGCCCGTACGGCGTCCGCGGTGTGCAGCCCCATGAAGGCGTCGTACGCCGGGAAGTAGGCACCGCCCAGCGTGATCAGCGCGATGCCCGGCTCCTTGGCGAGCGTGGTGATCGCCGGGAGCGAGTTGGTGATCACGGTCAGCGGGGCGTGCTCCGCGGCCTGGTGGGCCAGGAGCAGACAGGTGGTGCTGTCGTCCAGCAGCACGGTCTGACCGGGGACCAGCAGCGTCGCCGCGGCCCGTGCCAGCTGCTGTTTGGTCGCCGCCATGGTCGCCATCCGCTCGGCGACACTGCCGTGGAACTGCGCCGACGGCAGCCCGGTCGCCCCGCCGCGCACCTTGCGCAGCCAGCCCTGCGCCTGGAGCGCGTCCAGATCGCGGTGCGCGGTCATCAGGCTGACTCCGAACTCGTCGGCCAGATCCGAGGTGCGGACGAATCCGCCGGCGATGACGCGCTCGCGCATCCGCCGCCGCCGCTCCTCCTGGGCCTCGACCCGGTCCACCGCGTCCTCCCTCCGCCCTCGCCGGGCGATCCACCACGTGAATTCGCCGCGTTATGTTCGCACGGATTTAACACTGCGCGCCGGACCGCGGCCCTGTCCACATGCGGTTCCGGTGCGACACATCATGGCTGGTCGCGGCGCCGATGCGAAGATTCCGGCGGCCATTGACCCCCCGTTCCGCGCGGCGGTTCCATCACTCCGTTCCTCCCCGCCACCCCCCTTTCTTTCTGCCCCACCCCCCACCTTCCTGCCCCGCCGCCGCAGAAAGGGAGATTCGATGACGAACTCTCCTCCCGCCTCGCCGCGTTCGCCGCTCGCTCGCCTGGGCATTCCGCCGACCCTGGTCTGGGGGTACCTCGGGCTCCTCCTCTTCATGATCGGAGACGGGGTCGAGTCGGGCTATCTCTCGCCGTACCTGATCGACCGGGGCTTCTCCGAATCCCGCGTCGCGCTGCTCTTCACGGTCTACGGCATCGCCGCCGGCATCGCCGCCTGGCTCTCCGGGGTCCTCTCCGACCTGTGGGGCCCGCGCCGCGTCATGTGGACCGGCCTGGCCATCTGGACCGTCTTCCAGCTGCTCTTCCTGGCCGCCGCCCTCCCCCTGGGCAGCTATCCGCTGATGATGCTCGGCTACGGGCTGCGCGGCCTGGGCTACCCCCTCTTCGCGTACGGCTTCCTGGTCTGGATCGCCGCGGTGGCTCCCCGCGCCCGGCTGGGCACCGCCATGGGCTGGTTCTGGTTCGCCTTCACCGGCGGGCTGCCCACGCTCGGCTCGCTCGTCGCCAGCGGACTCATCCCGCACATCGGCGCCTACGCCACCCTGTGGGCCGCCCTCGCCCTCGTCGCCGCGGGCGGACTGCTCGCCCTGCTGCTGGTCCGCGACACCCGGGGCGCCAAGCGGCCGCGCGGTACGGGAGAGGGCCCGCTGGCCACGCTCGTCGGCAGCATCACCATCCTGTGGCGCAACCCCCGCGTCGGCATGGGCTCGGTGGTGCGGGTCATCAACACCGCCTCGCAGTTCGGCTTCTTCGTGATCATGCCGATCCACTTCACCAAGACCGTCGGCTTCAGCCTGACCCAATGGCTGCATCTGCTCAGCGCGATGTTCGCGACCAACATCTTCGCCAACCTGCTGTTCGGCGTGATCGGCGACCGGCTCGGATGGCGCCGCACCATCGCCTGGTTCGGCGGCGCCGGCTGCACCCTGAGCACCCTGCTGCTCTTCTACGTCCCCGACGCCGCGGGCGCCGACTTCCCGCTCGCCCTGCTGGTGGCCGCCTTCTACGGGGCTACGCTGGCGGGATACGTACCGCTGTCGGCGCTGGTGCCCAGTATGGAACCGCGCCACAAGGGCCAGGCCCTGGCCGCGCTCAACCTCGGCGCGGGCGCCAGCACCTTCGTCGGCCCCGCCGTGGTCGCGGCCTTCGTGGGACCGCTCGGCGTCGCCGGGGTGGTGTGGATCTTCGCGGGGATGTATGCGGTGAGCACCGTGCTCGCGCTCTTCCTGAAGCTGCCGGACGAGTCGCCCGCCGCGGCCGGTGCACCGCAGACCGCTGCCGAAGCCGCCGCCTCGGCTCCGGCGTGAGAGGACCCCACTGATGTCCGTACTGACCATCGACGTCGGCACCACGGTGATCAAGTCCGTCGTCTTCGACGACCAGGGCACCGAGATCGCCGTCGCCCGCCAGGCCACCGAGGTCCTGCGCCCGCACCCCGGCTGGGCCGAACAGGACATGGAGGCCGTCTGGCGTGCCGTCGTCCATACCGTCCGCGAGGTCCTCGACGGGCTGGCCGATCCGGTCTGGCTGGTGTCCTTCACCGCCCAGGGCGACGGCGCCTGGCTCGTCGACGACCGCGGCCGCCCCACCGGACCCGCCATCCTGTGGTCCGACGGGCGCGCCGGGGAGCTGCTCACCGCCTGGCAGCGCGACGGCCTGCTGGAGGCGGCCTTCCGTCGCAACGGCTCGCTGACCTGCACCGGAATGCCCAACGCCCTCTTCGCCTGGCTCGCCGCCCACGACCCGGACCGGCTCGCCCGCTCCGCCACCTCGTTGACCGCCGCCGGCTGGCTCTTCCTGCGCCTGACCGGCATAAGGGCCAGCGATGAATCCGATGCCTCGGCCCCCTTCCTGGACCACTCCACCGGGGAGTACGACCCCGCCATCCTGGAGCTGTTCGGGCTGAGCGACTGCCGGCGGCTGCTGCCCACCGTGCTCGGCGAATCGGAGCGGATCGCCGAGCTGACCGGCCCGGCCGGGCGGGAACTGGGCCTGCCCGCCGGGCTGCCGGTGGTGATGTCCCCCTACGACATCGCCGCCACCGCCCGCGGCGTCGGCGTGGTCAACCCCGGCCAGGCGTGCAGCATCCTGGGCACCACCCTGTGCACCGAAATCGTCCGCACCGAAATCGACACCGGCGGCGAACCGTCCGGGATCCATATCGCCTACCGCGGCCGGGAGCGGGTGCTGCGCGCCTTCCCCACGCTCAACGGCGCCGAGGTGCTCACCTGGGCGGCGCGGCTGCTGCATCTGCCCGGCCCGCCCGAGCTGGCACAGCTGGCGTTCGCCTCGGAGCCCGGCGCCCGCGGGCTCACCTTTCTGCCGTATCTCTCGCCGGCCGGTGAGCGCGCCCCGTTCCTCGATCCGCGCGCCCGCGGCACCTTCTGGGGCATGTCCCTGGAACACACCCCCGCCGACCTGGCCCGCGCGGTCTTCGACGGCCTCTCGCTGGTGCTGCGCGACTCGCTGGCCGCCGCGCGGACGGACGTCAGCGAACTGCGGCTGTGCGGGGGCGGCGCCAACAGCGACGCCTGGTGCGCACTGATCGCCGACGCGACGGGCGTGCCCACGGCCCGCTCCGGCGACACCGAACTCGGCGCCAAGGGGGCGTTCCTGACGGGTCTGGTACGTACCGGGGCCGAGTCCAGCATGCACCGCGCGGCCGACAAGTACGTGCGGATGAACCGCAGTTGGCAGCCCGATCCGCAGCGCGCGGCGTTCTACAGCGAGCTCTACGAGGACTTCCTCGCCTGGCGCGGCCTGGCCAGGGAGGCCGGCTGGCGCAGCGGCGCCCGCTGGTGTCCCCGTCCGCGCGTCACCCCTTCCGCCGGAGGCACTCGTGTCTGACCCCCGCACCCCCGCCCTCGACGGCATCTGGCTCGGCCTCGACCTCGGCACCCAGAGCGCCCGCTGCGTCGCCGTCGACGGCACCGGCCGCGTCCTCGCCTCCGCCGCCCGTCCGTTGACCGGCCGCCGCGAGGGCAGACGGCACGAGCAGGACCCCGAGGAGTGGTGGTCGGCACTCGCCGCCGCCTGCCGGGAGGCGCTCGCGGGCATCGACACCCGGCGCGTGCGCGGCCTCGCCGTCGACGGCACCTCCGGCACCATCCTGCTCGCCGACGCCCACGGCACCCCGCTCACCCCCGGCCTGATGTACGACGACGGGCGCGCCGACACCCAGACCGGGGCCGTCAACGCGGCGGGCGGGGACGTCTGGCAGGAGCTGGGCTACCGCAGCATGCAGCCGACCTGGGCGCTGCCCAAGCTCCGCTGGCTGCTGGAGCAGGGAAAGGCGGTGCGGGGCGCCCGGCTGCTGCACCAAGTCGACCTGGTGACCTGGAGACTGGCCGGGTATCAGGTGCCCTCCGACGCCAGCCATGCCCTCAAGACCGGCTATCACCTCATCGAGGAGCGCTGGCCGGAGCGGGTGATGGACGCCCTCGGAGTGCCCGGGGACCTGCTGCCCGAGGTCGTACGGCCCGGAACGGTGCTGGGCACGGTCTGCGCCGAGGCCGCCGAGGCCACCGGCATTCCGCCCGGCACCGCCGTCGTCGCCGGGATGACCGACGGCTGCGCCGCCCAGATCGGCGCCGGGGCCCTGGCGCCCGGCGCCTGGAACTCCGTCCTGGGCACCACCCTCGTCCTCAAGGGCAGCAGCCCGTACCTGGTCCGGGACCCGGCGGGCGTCGTCTACTGCCACCGCGGCCCGGGGGAGCGCTGGCTGCCGGGCGGGGCCTCCAGCAGCGGCGCCGGAGTGCTCTCCCAGTACTTCCACGGCGAGAACCTCGACGTGCTCACCGAGCAGGCCGCCGCCCTCGATGCGGACGCCGTCGCCTACCCCCTGGTCTCCACCGGCGGGGAACGCTTCCCCTTCCGCGCCCCCGACGCCGAACCGTTCATCCTCGGTGACGTCCCCACCCGGCCCGCCGCCTTCCACGCCTACCTCCTCGGCCTCGCCTGCCTCGAACGGCTCTGCTTCGACTATCTCGACCACCTCGGCGCCCCCGTCGACGGGCCGCTCACCCTCACCGGCGGCGGCGCCCGCAACCCCTACTGGTGCCGTCTGCGCGCCGATGTCCTCGGCCGCCGCGTACGCCTGCCCGAACAGGCCGAGGGCGCTGTCGGCATGGCCGTCCTCGCCGCCACCTCCGGCGGCGCCGGCCTGGAGGAGGCCGCCGCGGCCATGGTCCGCATCGCAGCCGAGATCGAGCCGTCCCCGGCCCGCACCGCCCGCTACACCCCCGTCTACCTCCGCTTCCTCGACGAACTGACCCGCCGCGGCTGGCTCGACCAGGCCGTGGCCGCACATGCCCGCAGGAGGGCCGCTCCGTGACCGACTTCATCCTCGTACGCCACGGCGAAACCGTCTGGCATGCGGAGAACCGCTATGCCGGCCGCACCGACGTGCCCCTGACCGACCACGGCCGCGACCAGGCCACCGCGCTCGCCGCCTGGGCCGCCACCGCCGGCCTGACCGCCGTCTGGAGCTCCCCGCTCTCCCGCGCCCGGCTCACCGCCGCCCCCGCCGCCGACGCCTGCGGTCTGGCCCCGCGGACCGACGAGCGGCTCTACGAAGTCGACTTCGGCCGGGGCGAGGGCCTGACCCGCGACGAGATGCGCGAGCGCTTCCCGCGGGAGCTGGCGGACTTCCTCGCCGACCCGGTCGCCTGCCATCTGCCCGGCGGCGAACACCCCCGCCGCGCCGCCGAACGCGCCGCCGCCTGTCTGGCCGACCTCGCCCGCGACGAGCCCTCCGGCCGGATCCTCGTCGTCGCCCACTCCACCCTCCTGCGGCTGCTGCTGTGCCACCTCCTCGGCATTCCGCTCGCCGACTACCGCCGGGTCTTCCCCCGGCTGGACAACGGCGCCCTGACCGAGATCCGCCTCGCCCACGGCCACACCGCGCTGCTCAGCTTCAACACCCCCGCGCCGACCCAGACCCCTGCCTTCCACTGACCCCACCACCCCTTTCAGGAGACGCCCCACCATGAGCACCAGCGTCCTCGCCGCCGGCAACCACTTCATCCGCCCTGGCCTGTTCGCCGATGCGGTAAGGACGGCTGTAGGGGAAACACCGCTGGACATCAGGGAGTTGCAGTTCGGCTGGCCGCACACCCCCTTCGGACCGGTCGCCGAGGTCATCGAGGCGTCCGGCACCGAGGACGAGATGATCGAGGCGCTACGCGGCGTCGAGATCTGCGTCACCGAACACGGCCCGCTCACCGCCCGCATCCTCGCCAACTGCCCCGATCTGAAGCTGTTCTGCACCAGCCGCGGCGGCCCGGTCAACGCCAACCTCGACGCCGCCACCCGGCACGGCGTCGCCGTCTGCTACGCCCCCGGCCGCAATGCCACCGCCACCGCGGAACACACCCTCACCCTGCTCCTCGCCGCGGCCCGCGGCGTCGGCGACACCCACGCCGACCTGCGCCGCGGCGTCTGGCGCGGCGACTACTACGACTACGACACCTGCGGCATAGAGATCGACGGCACCACCGTCGGCCTGATCGGCTACGGCGCCATCGGCAGCCGCGTCGCCCGGATCCTCGCCGCAATGGGCGCCCGTGTCCTCGTCCACGACCCGTACGTCCGCCCCGACATGCTGGCCGGAATCGCCGAGCAGGTCACGCTCGACGAGCTGCTGATCCGCTCCCGGATCGTCTCGCTGCACGCACGGGTGACCGACGAGACCAGGGGCATGATCGGCCGCGACCAGATCGCCGCCATGCCGCGCGGCTCCGTGCTGGTCAACTGCGCCCGCGGTGCGCTGCTCGACTACGACGCGGTGTGCGAGGCGCTGGAGTCCGGCCAGCTGTCCGGCGCCGGGTTCGATGTGTTCCCCGAGGAGCCGATCCCGGCCGGTTCGCGACTGCTGACCGCTCCCGGCGCCGTCCTCACCCCGCATATCGCGGGCGGCAGCCGCCAGGTCGCCCACAAGGCCGCACGGATCGTCGCCGGGGACGTCGCCCGCTATCTGCGCGGTGAGCCGCTGGCACACTGCGCCAACCCCGAGGTCCTGAAGGGCGCCTGAGGGTCGGCGGCCCGGGGGCGGGCTCCGGCGGCAGCGGCGCACCCCGCAGCGGGTGCCCGCCGCCCCGGCGCCCCTCCCCCCGGCTCCGGGTCTTCAACTTCCTTTTCCGGCCCATCAACTCCCTTGTCACGCACGTGCGTTGACAGTGCACGAGGGTGCCTCCACCATGCATCGCGGCTTCCTCCAGCCACAGGACAAGGAGTGAGACCCGATGAAACCCCCCTCACCGCGCCTGCGCACCGCGCTGGCCGCGACCCTCGGCGCGCTCGGCCTGCTCGTCACGGCCACCACCGCCCAGGCACACAACACCCCCACCCCCACCCCGTCCCACCGGCCCAGGGCCTTGCCCGCCTACGACCACGTCGTGATCGTCGTCTTCGAGAACAAGCAGTACGGCGAGATCATCGGCAGCTCCAAGGCGCCCTACATCAACCAACTCGCCCAGGGCGGCGCCAGCCTGACCGGCATGAAGGCGCTCACCCACCCCAGCCAGCCGAACTACTTCAACCTCTTCTCCGGCGCCACCCAGGGCATCACCGGCGACGGCTGCTACACCGCCCAGTCGATGAACGCCCCCAACCTCGGCCAGGAGCTGATCGCCGCCGGCAAAACCTTCGGCAGCTACAACGAGGGCCTGCCCAGCGCGGGTTCCACGGTCTGCTCCAGCGGCAAGTACGCGCAGAAGCACAACCCGTGGTTCGCCTTCGGCAACGTCCCCGTCGCCACCGGCAAGACCTTCGCGCAGTTCCCCAAGGACGACTTCGGCGCGCTGCCGACGCTGTCGTTCGTCATCCCGGACCTGTGCAACGACATGCACGACTGCGGCGTCGCCAGCGGTGACACCTGGATCAAGAACAACCTCGATTCCTACGCCCGGTGGGCCAAGGACCACAACAGCCTGCTGATGCTGACCTGGGACGAGGACAACTACCTCGGCTCCAACCAGATCGCCTCCGTGTTCTCCGGCGCCCACGTCAAAAAGGGCGATGTCGCGGGGGCGTACAACCACTACAGCCTCCTGCGCACCTTCGAGGACATGTACGGCACCGGCCACGCGGGCAACGCCGCCACGGCCACCCCGGTGACCGGGGTGTTCGACACCGGCGTCCGCTGAATCCACCCTCGGGAGGAGACGCCCGTGTATCTCTCGTCCAGCCGCGCCGCCGACGCCTCGGCCGGTGTCGTCCGCGACCGGCCCGGTATCCGCCGCGCCGTCGCCGGCACCGTCGTCGCCCTCGGCCTGGTCAGCATGGTCACGGACGTCTCCTCGGAGATGGTCACCGCGGTCCTGCCGCTGTATCTGGTCGCCGGCCTCGGCATGACCCCGCTCGCCTACGGGCTGCTCGACGGCGTCTACCAGGGCGTCACCGCACTGGTCCGCCTGGCCGGTTCGTACGCCGCCGACCGCACCCACCGCCGCAAACTCGTCGCGGGCAGCGGCTACGCCCTGTCCGCGGTCTGCAAACTCGGACTGCTCGCCGTCACCACCCCCTGGGCGATCGGCGCCGTCCTGGCCGCCGACCGCACCGGCAAGGGCCTGCGCAGCGCCCCGCGCGACGCCCTGATCTCGCTGTCCACCGCCCCCGAGGACCAGGGCCGCGCCTTCGGCGTCCACCGCACCCTGGACACCGCCGGCGCCCTCCTCGGCCCGCTCGCCGCCTTCGCCGTCCTGTGGCCGGCCCGCGACGCCTATGACGCGGTCTTCCAGGTCAGCTTCTGCTGCGCCGTGTTCGGTGTGCTGCTGCTGGCCCTGTACGTCCGCGAGCCCCGCGCCGCCCAGCGCCCCGCGCACCCTCCCCGCCCGGGCCTCGTACGGGCGCTGCGCACCCTGGCCGGTACCCCGGGCGTACCCCGGCTGAGCCTGGCCGCCGTCCTGCTGGGCGCCGCCACTATCAGCGACGCCTTCCTCTACCTCGTCCTCCAGCAGCGCCACCACCTCGATGCCCGCTGGTTCCCGCTGCTTCCGGTCGGCACCGCGGCGGCCTTCCTGCTGCTCGCGCTCCCGGTCGGCCGCCTCGCCGACCGGGTGGGGCGGCTGCGGGTCTTCCTGGCCGGGCACGGCGCCCTGCTCGCCGCCTATTTCCTGCTGCTGCTCCCCCTCGGCAGTGACACCCAACTCCCCGCCATCGCCGCCCTGTTCGTCCTCCTGGGCATCTTCTACGCCGCCACCGACGGGGTCCTGATGGCCGCCGCCGCGCCCCTTCTCCCACCTGCCCTGCGGGCCAGCGGTCTCGCCCTGGTGCAGACCGGTCAGGCCGTCGGCCGGTTCGCCGCCGCGGTCCTCTTCGGGGCGGCCTGGACCGCCCTGGGGCCCGCGACGGCCCTGGCCGCGGCGGCCGCCGTGCTGGCCGCCGCGCTCGCGCTCTGCCTGCCGGTCCTCCTCCGCGACCGGCCCTCCGCCACCGGAAAGGCCGTCGTATGACACCACCCCTGGTACGGCACCGCCTGGTGGTGCTGCTCGCGGCCACCGCCCTCCTGGTGGCGGGCGCCGCCCTCGCCGTGCACCGCGCCGCCGGACGTGCCGCCGAACGCGACCGCACCCATGCGGGGCAGCCGGCCGTGACGAAGGGCGAGGTGCGCCTCGGGGACGGCCGCCGCCGACTGATCTTCCGGAACCTGGTCTGGGGACCTCAGCGTGACCATCTCGCCACCGTCCCCCTCGCCGCCCCCGGCGCACGGCGCACCGCCGCCCCGCGCGACTGTCTGCGCTTCCACGCGGCCGCCGGCACCGGCATCTGCCTGCGCGCCACTGGGGGAGTGGTACCGGGCCACGAGGCCGTCGTCCTGGACTCCCGCCTCCGGCCCGTACGCCGCTTCCCGGTGCCCGGCATCCCCACCCGCGCCCGCGTCTCGCCCAGCGGCCGGCTCGTCGCCTGGACGGTGTTCGTCAGCGGCGACTCCTACGCGGGCGGCGCCTTCTCCACCCGCACCGCGATCTACGACACCCGCACCCGCACCCTCCACGACAGCCTGGAGGACTTCACCGTCCTGATCGACGGCCACCGCCACCAGGCCGTCGACCACAACTTCTGGGGCGTGACCTTCGCCGCCGACGACACCACCTTCTACGCCACCCTCGGCACCCAGGGCCGCACCTATCTCGTCCGCGGCAACCTTGTCCGCCGCACCCTGACCGCCGTCCACGAGAACGTCGAATGCCCCTCCCTCTCCCCGGACGGCACCCGGATCGCCTTCAAGAAGCGGATCCGGCCCAAAGGAGCGGACGCGCCCTGGCGGCTGTACGTCCTGGACCTGCGCAGCGGCCGCGAGACCCGGCTCGCCGAACGGGCGAGCGTGGACGACCAGGCCCTGTGGCTCGATGGCGGCAGCCTCCTGTACGCCCTGCCCGGCGACTTCGGCGCCGACCTGTGGGAGGTGCCCGCCAACGGCAGAGGCCACCCCCGCAAGGTGGTGGCCTCTGCCGTTTCGCCCGCTGTCATCGGGCCCTGACGGTGTCTTCCCGCCCGCGCCGCCTCAGCGGCGCCGCACCAACGGGAACGGCAGCGTCTCGCGGATCGACAGACCGGTCAGGAACATCACCAGCCGGTCCACGCCGATGCCCAGACCACCGGTCGGCGGCATCGCGTACTCCAGAGCCTGGAGGAAGTCCTCGTCCAGCTCCATCGCCTCCGGGTTGCCGCCCGCCGCCAGCAGCGACTGGGCGGTCAGCCGGCGCCGCTGCTCGACCGGGTCGGTCAGCTCCGAGTAGGCGGTGCCCAGCTCGGTGCCGAAGGCGACCAGGTCCCAGCGCTCGGCGAGCCGCGGGTCCTTGCGGTGCTGACGGGTCAGCGGCGAGACATCGGTGGGGAAGTCCTTGTAGAAGGTGGGCAGCGTGGTCTTCTCCTCCACCAGCCGCTCGTACATCTCCAACACGATGTCGCCGCGCCCCATCTCGGGCTTCACCGGCACCGCCGCACGCAGACACAGCCGCCGCAGCACATCGACCTCGGTGTCCGCGTCGACCTCGTCGCCGAGCGCCTCCGAGATCGCGCCGTAGACCGTCTTCACCGGCCAGATCCCCGAGATGTCGTGCTCGACGAGCTTGCCGTCGGCATCGGCCTTGCGGGCCGTCGCACTCCCGAACGCCGCGACCGCCGCGCCCTGGATCAGCTCCCGGGTCAGATCCAGCATCACGTCGTAGTCGGCGAACGCCTGGTACGCCTCCAGCATCGTGAACTCGGGATTGTGCTTGTAGGAGATGCCCTCGTTGCGGAAGGTCCGCCCCATCTCGAAGACCTTCTCCATACCGCCCACGCACAGCCGCTTGAGATACAGCTCCGGTGCGATACGCAGATACAGATCGAGGTCGTAGGCGTTGATGTGGGTGTGGAACGGCCGGGCGTTGGCGCCGCCGTGGATCTGCTGGAGCATCGGCGTCTCGACCTCGAGATAGCCGCGGTCGATCAGCCCCTGGCGCAGCGCCTGGACGGCCGTACTGCGCGCCCGCACGGTCTCGCGCGCATCCGGCGAGACGACCAGGTCCACATACCGCTGACGGACCTTGGCCTCCGGGTCGGACAGACCGCGCCGCTTGTCCGGCAGCGGGCGCAGGCACTTGGCCGTCAGCCGCCACTGGGTGACGAACACGGTCAGCTCGCCGCGGTCGCTGGCGCCGACCTCGCCCTCGGCCTCGATGTGGTCACCCAGATCGATGTCCGAGCCGAAGCGGTCGAGCAGCTCCTTGCCGCTGCCGTCCCGGGTCAGCGCGATCTGGAGATCGCCCGACCAGTCCCGCAGCACCGCGAACAGCACCCCGCCGTGGTCGCGGGTGAGCAGCACCCGCCCGGCGATGCTCACGGACTGTCCGGTCCGCGTCCCCGCCGTCGGCTCCGGGTACTCCTCGCGCACCTGGCCGAGGGTGTGGGTGCGCTCGACCCCCACCGGATACGGGTCCGTGCCGGCCTCGCGCAGCCGCTCCAGCTTGTGGTGGCGCACCCGTACCTGCTCGGGCAGCGCGGCCAGCTCCGCCGCGCGCTGCTCCTCCTCGGTGGCCGGACGGTGCACCAGCCCCAGCTCGTCCAGGGACGGCAGCCCCGCGGTGCTCGCCGGAGCCAGCACCCGCTTCTTGTGCCCCTTGCCCCACAGCTTGCCCAGGCTCGGCACCGCGACGAAGCCCTCGGCGATACCGGAGGCGAGCCCGATCCGGGCCAGCGCACCGGCGTCCGCGTAGCACAGGAAGCGCGGGTACCACTCGGGGTTGTACTTGGCGTTGGAGCGGTAGAGCGCCTCCAGCTGCCACCACTTGGAGAAGAACAGCAGCAGCTTGCGCCAGAACTTCAGCACCGGGCCGGCGCCGATCCGGCCGCCCTCCTCGAAGGCGGAGCGGAAGACCGCGAAGTTCAGCGAGATGCGGCGCACCCCGAGCTGTCCGGCCTGGGCGCACAGCTGGGCGACCATGTACTCCATGACGCCGTTGGGCGCACTGCGGTCGCGGCGCATCACATCGAGGGAGATGCCGTCCGTGCCCCAGGGGACGAAGGACAGCAGCGCCATCATCTTGCCGTCGCCGTCGAACGCCTCCGCCAGCAGGCAGTCCCCGTCCGCCTCGTCGCCGAGCCGGTCCAGCGCCATCGAGAAGCCGCGCTCGGTCTCGGTGTCGCGCCAGGCGTCCGCCCGGTGGATGACCTCCTGCATCTCCTCGTCCGACAGCGCCGAGTGGCGGCGCAGCCGGAAGGTGGCGCCGGTGCGTTCGACGCGGTTGACGGCCTGCCGGGTCACCCGCATCTCGCGGCCGTCCAGGTCGAAGTCCTTGACGTACAAGATCGCCTCGTCGCCCAGCTGGAGCGCGCCCAGCCCGGCGCGGGCGAACGCCTTCGCGCCGTCCTCGCTCGCGCCCATGACCGCGGGCTGCCAGCCGTAGCGCCCGGCGACGTCCAGCCATGCCTCGATGGCCGGCCCCCACGCCTCCCGGTCGCCGACCGGATCACCGCTGGCCAGGCAGACGCCGGTCTCCACGCGGTAGGTGACGGCGGCCTTGCCGCTGGGGGAGAAGACCACGGCCTTGTCGCGGCGGGTGGCGAAGTAGCCCAGCGAGTCCTGGCTGCCGTAGCGGTCGAGCAGCGCCCGGATACGGGTCTCCTCGTCGCCGTGCAGCGCGGCCTCCATCCGCTGCGAGCGGAACAGCGCGGCGGCGGCGTTCAGCAGCGCCAGCGCGCCCAGCAGACCCAGCACCGTGCCGACCCAGTGCTGCGGATGTCCGACGAAGGGGTGGCCGACGACCAGCTCGCCGCTGACGCGGTTGACGGACCACAGCAGCCGGTTGCCGCCGCCCGACCTCAGCGTGCCGGGGAACAGGGAGACCAGCCCCCAGCCGATCAGCACCGCGGCCACCAGCCCGCCGGCCAGTACGCCGATGGCCCGCAGGAACGCCCCGCGGCGGGTGATCGCGTAGAACTCGCGGTGCGCGACGAGCAGCAGCGCCAGCAAGCCGGTGCACAGCACGAGGGAGAACACGTATTCCCAGGCGCCGTCGACGAGGAACAGCGCATCGGCCAGGGCGACCAGCAGCAAGTAGGCCACCAGGAACCACAGGGCCACCCGCTTACGGGCGGCCAGTGCCGCGCCGAGCAGGAAGAGGAACGCGGCGTAGGCGAAGTTCGTCGACACCGGGATCGTCAGCGTATCCAGCCACTCGATCGCCGGCTGGAGACCGTGCCGCAAGGGCCCGATCAGTGCTGTCAGGGCGCACAAGAGCCCCAGCATGCTGAAGGTGATGGCAAAGCCGTTGGGCACGCGGCGCCGGAAGCGCCGCCACGCCGAAAGTTCATCCTGGTCCTGCACGGTGCTCATTCCGTCACATTAGGCTTTGTGGGCTTGCTTTGGGGGCTGGCAAAGGGGTCGGCTGCGGTGGGCCCGTTCGCCGGTCCAGTCTCCCGTCCGTCGGCTGCCGTGGTCACCGACTCCTTGATCTCTCCGGCCGTCCCCCGGGCATCCTTGGTGTGGGCGACGACGGAGTACTTGGTGGCCGGCGCGGCCCTCGCACGGGAGGTCCAGACCGTATCGCCCCGGTCGAGCGCGTCCGACAGAAGGTGGCCGTGTGGATCGGTGACCCGCACGTCGGTCAGCACACCGCCGCGTGCCGTCACCTGGAGCCGGTCGCCGGCCTGCACGGTTCTCGTCCCGTCGGCCGCCCCCAGGCCCACCTGCACCGCATTGCGCTCGCTCGCCGAGGCCGCGGCGCTCCCGCACCCGGTGAGCGCACCGGTGCCGAGCAGCGACACCAGGGCGAGCGCACCCCACCGCATGCGGCGGCGGGCAGGAGAGGGGGAACGGCTCATGCAGGGGCTTTCGTCGGTGGTGCGGGCAGGTGGTGCGGACAAGTGGTACGCCAGGACGGCGTCCGCTAAGACGGCCGAGGACGTCACTTCGTTGCGCGCACCGTCGCCCGGAGTGACGTGATGCGCGCCACATTCCGGCGCCGAATGGGGTGAAATCCGGCCGGTGACACGCAGTGATCACCCGATTGGCGTACCTGAGGGCGAACCGGATATACCCCGAAATACGCCAAACTGGCCACTCAGGGCCGCCCGTTCGGGCGGCGGCCGAGGAGGTACACCATGGCCATTTCCATTTCCGTCATCCTGCTGCTGGTGATCCTGACCGTGATCTTCCTGCGCAGCGGAAAACTCAAGTTCTCGCACGCCCTGGTGTGCGCCCTGCTCGGCTTCTATCTGGCCGGCAGCAGCCTGGCCCCCGACATCCACAACGGTCTCGCCGGCGCCGCCGACATGGTCAGCAGCGTCCGCCCGTGACCGACGCCGGACGGCCGCTCAGCCGAAGCTGAAAACCCCCACCGCATTCGGCACCGGCCGCTCCGCCCCGCCGGACGGATGGTTGCGTACGGTCACCTCCTGGCTGAAGGGGTCGCGGGTGACCAGCGTCGAGGACCCGCCGCCGTCCAGATCCACCGCATCCTGGGAGCCCAGCCGGCTCATCAGCTCGCCCAGCTCGCGCACCGTCATCCCGGGCTCCCCGTGCGTCCCGTCCAGCGCCATCAGATACAGCATCCGGCCGCCGTCCCCGATCCCCACCGCCGTGCGCACCGTCGCCGCACCGTCGTCCAGCCCGTCCACCGGCCGGGCGTCGCGTACGACCGGGAAGCCGCCGACCGCGAAGCGCAGCGGCACCGGCCCCTCGCCGACGAGCCGCTCGCTGACCTCCACCGGATCGCCCAGGTGCAGCCTGCGCAGCTGCCGGGCCCCCTCCTCCCGCCCCACCAGCACCACGTCGCCCGCCTCGATCCCGCCCGCGCCCGGCCGGTCGGCGAGCGCCGCCACCCGGCCGCGACGGACGGTCACCTCCGCGGTCTCCGTACTGCACGGCGCCGCCCGGTCGGTGTCCGTACCGCAGGTGGCGCGCACCCGCGACGCCGGGCCCCATAGCTCGGTGTACTCCCCGATGCCGTCCACCGGCAGCGCGTACTGGTTGAGCCCGCGCAGCGGCAGCGGCCCCTCCGTCGTCCGCACCGTGCCGCGCAGCGACAGCCGGTCCAGCCGTGCCCGGTGGTCGTAGCCGATGCCCAGGACGTCCTCGGTGGTCGCTCCCGGCGGCATGACCGGTCCGAACCGCTGGCCGTCGGGCACCGCGGCCTTCAGTCGCCGACCGGCGGAGATCGCCGGTCCGTCCGAGGAGCCCGTCGGCTCCACCCCCGGGTGCTGGCCCTCGCTGATGTTGAAGAAATCGCCGTTGACCGCGCCCACCGCGCCACGCTCGGCGGCCAGCTCGGACACCGGCGAGCGGGCGGCGACCGCTCCCGGATACAGCAGATCCACCGTCACCCGGGGATCGTCCAGATCGACCGTCAGCAGATGGCCGTGCGCGATGCCGCGCGGCACCGCCGTGAGGAATTCCTCGTACTCCACCCCGGGCGCCACCGGCGCATCGGCCACCTGGCGCAGGGTGTCGCCGGCCGCCGTGGCCCGCGCCCCGCCGGCGAGCCCGCCGCCGGTCAGTACCGCCGAGGCCACCAGCACCGTCAGTATTGCGCGCGTCCGACCGAATGGCTGCTTCACGAGCCCCCCTGACGTCAGGTCAACTGTCCCAGGTGCCGAAGACGCCCACTATGACCCGCAGATGTCGATTATCTGCATATTTGTTGTACGCCAGTCGTGTCGGGCGCGGTGGCGGTGTGGTCCGGCCTGGCGGCCGGTGCGCGCGCCGCGGTGACGGTCAGCGGTTCGCGGCCGCGACCAGCTCCATGTAGCGCGCCCAGTCCCAGTACTGCCCCGGATCGGTGTGGTCGGTCCCGGGGACCTCGACGTGCCCGATGATGTGCGCGCGGTCCTTGGGGATCCCGTAGCGGTCGCACACGGCGGCGGTCAGCCGGGCCGACTGGGCGTAGAGCACATCGCTGAACCACTTCGGGTCATCGTTCCAGCCCTCGTGCTCGATGCCGACGGCGCGGGTGTTGTAGCCCCAGTTCCCGGCGTGCCAGGCGACGTCCTTCTCGTGTACGCACTGGGCGATATAGCCGTCGGCGGAGCGGACGACATAGTGCGCGGCCGCCTTGTGGGCCGGGTCCTGGAACAGTCGGAGGGTGTCGCCGAAGGTCTCCTGGGTCACATGCACCACCACCATGTCGATGGCGTACTGGCCCGGGCGGTTGGCGGCGGTGAAGTTGGCGGGGCTGGCGGGGGTCCAGTGGAGCGGTGGATAGTCCTCGGTGCCGGCCTGGACGGCCTCGTCGGCGAGGTCGGCGAGATCGGAAAGGTCGGCGGGGCCGTCGGGGTGGTACGGGCCGCCGGGGTGCGGATGTGCGTGGGCGGGGGTGGCGGAGAGCGGGCCGAGGGCGGTGGCCGCGGCGATCGCGGCGGCGCCGGTGAGCAGACGTCTGCGGGCCGGGGGACGGCGGTCGGGTTCCATGCGAACTCCTGACAAGACCGAGGGTTGGTCGCGTTCATGTCACGCACGCCGATGCGTTTCATGATGCGCAGCAGCTCACGCCCTGCCAAGGGGTTGGCCCTTGTGCCAATGGCTTGACCAAAGACGGAACTGTGCAGGTCAGAACTTCCCGGAAATCGCCCCGTACTGATCGCACGTCACCCGGGTGCCGCACCCCCTGCCCCGGTGGGCGGGAATACGGCACCCGGGTGCGCTCGACCGCGGTCCGCCGACCGCCGCGAGGTCAGTGACCGATCTCGACGTTCTCCAAAATGCCCAGCGCATCCGGCACCAGCACCGCCGCCGAGTAGTAGGCGCTGACCAGGTACTTGATGACCGCCTGGTCATTGATGCCCATGAAACGCACCGACAGGCCCGGCTGGTACTCGTCGGGGATTCCCGTCTGGTGCAGCCCGACCACCCCCTGGTTCTCCTCGCCGAGCCGCATCGCGAGAATCGAGCTGGTCTGGTCCGGGTTCACCGGAATCTTGTTGCACGGCAGCAGCGGAATTCCCCGCCAGGCGCGGACCGCGGTGCCCTCGACCTCCGCCCCGGACGGGTAGATGCCCCGCGCGTTCCACTCCCGCCCGATCGCCGCGATGGTGCGCGGATGCGCCAGCAGGACCTGGGTCTTGCGGCGCCGTGCGATCAGCTCGTCCATGTCGTCGGGGGTGGGCGGGCCGCTGCGGGTGTGGATGCGCTGCTTGAGGTCGGCGTTGTGCAGCAGGCCGAACTCGCGGTTGTTGATCATCTCGTGTTCCTGGCGCTCGCGCAGCGCCTCCACCGTCAGCCGCAGCTGCTGGTCCAGCTGGTTCATCGGGTCGTTGTAGAGGTCCGCGACCCGAGAGTGGATCTTGAGTACGGTCTGCGCGACGCTCAGCTCGTATTCCCGCGGCGCCCGCTCGTAGTCGGCGAAGGTGCCTGGCAGCGACGGCTCGCCGACATGGCCCGCGGCCACCTCGATGGCCGCCTCACCGTGCTTGTTCTGCGCCGGTACGAGTGCGGCCCGGAAGTTCTCGACATGTTCGCGCAGCGACTCCGACCGGCCCAGCACCGCTTCGTAGTCCGCACGCGACAGCGTCAGCGCGGTCACCCGCGTCACCGCCCGTACCGTGTGCTCCCACTCCGCGTCCGCCGAGAGCAGCGCCGCCGCGCCCAGGTGGTCGCCGTCGGCCAGCTGCCCCAGGGCCGTCTCGCCGCCGTACTTGCCGGTGCCGAGCCGGTCGAGCTTGCCGTGGGCGATCAGGATGATCCGGTCGGCGGTCTGGTCCTGCTGGGCGAGGACGTCGCCGGGGGGGAACTCGTGCTGGGTGAAGCGGTCGGCCAGCGCCTCCAGCGTCGCGGTGTCGGTGTAGCCGCGCAGCGGCGCGAGCTCCCGCAACTCGGCGGGGATCACCCGGACTTCGGTGCCGGTCGTGACGAACTCCACCCGACCGTCGCCGAGCGTGTAGGTGAGGCGGCGGTTGACGCGGTACGTACCGCCGGAGACCTGGGTCCAGGGCAGGACGCGGAGCAGCCAGCGGGAGGAGATCCCCTGCATCTGCGGCACGGTCTTGGTCGTGGTCGCCAGCTTGCGCGCGGCCGCGGTGTCCAGGCTGGAACGGTTCTGCTCGGTCTCGGACGCCTGCGGGCCGGAGGTCGGGTCCACGGATGTGGTCATGGAGAAAGCTCACCTGTTCTGTCGGTGCTGAGTACTGCGGGGTGCTGCCGGGTGGTGCCGAGTGCTGCCGGTCGGACTGCCTACGAGGGAGGGCCGCGGAAATTCAGGGCGGCGGGGGATGCGGGGGATGTCGGCGCCTGCCTTCAGTGGCCGATTTCCACGTCCTCTAGAACGCCCAGGGCATCCGGGACGAGAATGGCCGCCGAATAGTAGGCGCTGACGAGGTAGTTGAGGAGCGCCCGGTCGTCGATTCCCATGAAACGTACCGACAGGCCCGGTTCGTATTCATCGGGAATTCCCGTCTGGTGCAGCCCGACGACGCCCTGCTTTTCCTCGCCGGTACGCATCAGCAGAATGGAACTCGTGCCCTCCTGCGTCACCGGAATCTTGTTGCAGGGGAAAATCGGCACCCCGCGCCATGACGGCAGCGAATGCCCGTTGACGTCCACCGCCGTCGGATACAGGCCGCGGGCGCTGCACTCCCGGCCGATCGCGGCGATCGCCTTGGGGTGGGCCAGCAGAAAGCCCGGGTCCTTCCAGACCGTGGCGAGCAGTTCATCGAGGTCGTCGGGGGTGGGCGGGCCGCTGCGGGTGGGGATGCGCTGGGTGAGGTCGGCGTTGTGCAGCAGGCCGAACTCGCGGTTGTTGACCATTTCGTGTTCCTGGCGCTCGCGCAGCGCCTGGATGGTGAGCTTGAGCTGTTCCTCGACCTGGTTCATCGGGTCGTTGTAGAGATCGCCGACCCGGGTGTGGGAGCGCAGCACGGTCTGCGCGACGCTGAGTTCGTACTCCCGCGGGGCCGGTTCGTAGTCGACGAACGTGCTGGGCAGGGGTGGTTCGCCGTGGTGGCCGGAGGCGATGGCGACCGCCTTCTCGCCACTGGAGTTCGTCGGGTGGACGGGCCGCTGCCCGGCCGTGGCCAGATGTTCGCGCAGCGCGGGCGCCTGCTCGGCGATCTCCCGTGCGGCCTGCCGGGACAGTTCCACGACCGTCACCCGCGTCACCGCGCGATAGCTGTACTCCCACCGCACGTCGTCGTCGGTCAGCGGGGCATCGCCGAGGTGGTCGCCGCCGGCCAGGGCCTCCAGCACGGTCGTATCGCCGTACTTGCCGGTGCCGATGCGGTCCACCCGGCCGTGGGCGATCAGCACCAGCCGGTCACCGGGCCCACCCGCTTCGGCGATCAGCTCACCGGGGGCGTATTCCCGCTGGGTGAACCGTGCCCCCAGGGCGGCCAGCGCCTCGGTATCGGTGAAGTCGCGCAGGACGGGCAGCTCGCGCAGCTCCTCCGGGATGATCGTGACCTCGGTGCCGGAGATGTCGAAGTCGATCCGCCCGTCGCCCACCGTGTGCGCCAGTCGGCGGTTGACCCGGTACGTACCGCCGGAGACCTGCACCCAGGGAAGCAGCCGCAGCAGCCAGCGGGAAGTGATTCCCTGCATTTGCGGCTCGGTTTTGGTGGTGGTCGCCAAATTCTGCGCCGCGGTGGTACTCAGGCTGGAATGCGCGGCGTCTTCCTGGCTTCCGGTGTGGGTCTCGTCGGCAATCGTCACAACTCCGCCTATCTCTTTGGGGGGTGGTGCGGCATGGCCGGAACTGATCGCCCATTAACGGGAGTTCGTTCGTCGGCGGCCTGCCGAAGCGACGATAGTGGCGCTGTTTTAATCAGCACAATCGCTCGAAGGGGTGGCATGGAAATCTCTTTCCATGGAAAGGTTTAGCGGGTTCAGCTCTGGGGAGAGTGTGCCGGGGCACCCCTACCGATCGGATCGTCGAAAACGGTCGCCAGAGCGGAATGCGCCGCCCCGAGCAGCGGCCCTTCCGCCCCCAGCCGCGACACCGTCACCACGCATCCTCCGGGCCGTTCGCCCGCCGGGGCGACGGCCGTGCGCACCGCCAACTCCCGCTCCAGGGAGGGCAGGATCCAGGGCGCGAGTTCGGCCAGTGCACCCCCGAGGACCACCGCCCGCGGATCGAGCAGATTCACCGCCCCGGCGAGCGCGATGCCCAGCGCCGTGCCCGCCTCATGCAGCGCCCCCGTGGCGGCCGCGTCCCCGTCGGCCGCCCGCCGCGCGAGCAGCGCGATACGGGCCCCCGGCCCCGCGTGCGCGGCCGCGTCCGGGGCGATCCCGCCCGCGCGCAGAACGGCCCGTTCGCCCGCGTACTGCTCCAGACAGCCCCGGCCCCCGCAGCCGCACGGGCGTCCGTCCGGATACACCGGCACATGCCCCAGCTCCCCGGCGAACCCCCGTGCGCCCCGCAGGAGTTGGCCGTCGACGACCACCGCGGCCCCGATGCCGGTCGCCGCCGAGACATGGACGAAGTCCGCCGACGGTGCGGGCCCGTCCGGGCCGCCGCCCAGCCGGAGTTCGGCCAGCGCGCCGAGGTGCGCCTCGTTGTCGACAGTGAGCGGCACCGGTATCCCGGCCAGCCCGGAGGCGAGATCCGACTGGCGCCAGCCGAGGTTGGGGGCGTGCACCACGGTCGTCGAACCGCGGGCCACCAGGCCGGGAACCGCCACCGTCAGCCCGGCAGGCCGCAGCCCTTCGGCGGCCATCCGGGACGTCACCTCGGCCAGCAGGGCCGACAGCCGCCGCAGTACGGGCGCCGGTGCGCTGTGCCGGTTGGCCGCGGCCACCGCCGTCCGGGCGCGTACCCGACCGCGCAGATCCACCGCGCACACGGCCAGATGGCCGACGTCTATCTCGGCCCCCAGCCCCGCAGGACCCCGGTCGCTGACCGTGAGCCCGCTGCCCGGCCGGCCCCGCCCGCCGCCCGCCGCCCGTCCGGTCTCGACCAGCAGCCCGGCCCGCAGCAGCTCCTCGACCAGCGGCGCGACCCCGGCCCGGGTCAGCCCGATGCGCGCCGCGACCCCGGCGCGGGACACCGTCCCGGCGGCCGCCACCTCCCGCAGCACCCGGGACAGATTGCGGCGGCGCAGGGCCCGCTGGGTGTCGCCGCCCTTCGCCGCGCCGTCCGTCGCCCCCGGCGTCACCCCCGCAGCAACCCCTCGCCGGCGGTCAGCGTCGCCGCCAGCCGCTCCAGCGCCGCCTCGTCGCGCTCCCTGGCCTCGTACCGCGCGCCCCGCGCCGTACCCCATCGCCGGGCCACCGCCGCAGGGTCCTCGCCCAGGAGGAGCCCGGCCGCCTGCGCCGCCGCCCCCAGGGCCACCAGCTCCCCGGCCTCGGGCACCACCACCGGGCGGCCCGACAGCCGCCGTACGGTCTCCCGCCAGGCCAGGCCCCTGGCGCCGCCGCCGATCAGCAGCAGCGGGGCGTCGGGTGCGGTGTCCGAGTCCAGCACCTCGTCCAGGGCCCGCAGCAGGGCGAACACCGCGCCGTCGTAGGCCGCCTGGAGCACCTGGCCGGGCGTGGTGTCGTGGCGCAGCCCGTGCAGCAGCCCGGAGGCGCCGGGCAGGTTCGGGGTGCGTTCGCCGTCCAGGAAGGGCAGCAGGACGGCGCCGCCGCCCGGTTCGACGGCCTCGCGGTCCCGGCCCAGCAGCGCCGCGATCCGGTCCACGGCCAGGGTGCAGTTCAAGGTGCAGGCCAGCGGCAGCCAGTCGCCGCGGGCGTCGGCAAAGCCCGCGACGGTGCCGGTCGGATCGGCGGGCCGGTGCCGGGAGACCGCATAGACCGTCCCGGAGGTGCCCAGGCTCAGCACCGGCTGCCCCGGGCGCAGTCCCAGACCGAGCGCCGCGGCCATGTTGTCCCCGGTGCCGGCGGCCACCAGCGCGCCGTGCGGCAGCGGCAGATCGCCGGCGTGCACCGTCCCGGCCGCCTCGCCCGGGGCGGCGACCCGCGGCAGCGCCTCCGGCGGCAGGCCGATGAGGTCGAGGATCTCCGTGTCGTATGCCTGGGTGGCCGAGGCCCACCAGCCGGTCCCGGAGGCGTCGCCGCGGTCGGTGACGCCCTGGCCGGTCAGCCGCTGGACGAGGTAGTCGTGCGGCAGCCGCACCGCGGCCGTGGCGGCCGCCGACTCCGGCTCGTGCTCCCGCAGCCAGGCCCATTTGGTGACGGTGAAGGCCGGCGCCGGCACGCTGCCGACCCGCTCCGCCCAGGCCCGCGCCCCGCCCAACTCCGCGGTCAGACGCGCGCTTTGGGGCGCCGAGCGCACGTCGTTCCACAGGATCGCGGGCCGAACGGGCTCCCCGGCCGCATCCAGCGCCACCAGGCCGTGCTGCTGGCCGCCCACGGAGAGCGCGGACACCTGCCGCGCCGCCTCCCCGCACTGGTGCAGCGCCTCGCCCAGCGCCCGCCACCACTGCCCCGGGTCGCTCTCCTTGTACTCGCCGCCGCTGACGGTGTGCGGCGCATGTCCCCGCGCGACGACGGCGCCGGTGGCCGCGTCCACGACCAGCGTCTTGGTGGACTGGGTGGAGCTGTCCACCCCGACGACGAGCGGTCCGGCTGACTGTGCGCCCATCGTGCACTCTCCCTCGGCGGCTCGATTCCCGGGCCCCGTCCAGGGGGTTCCCCGGTGTGCTGCCGCATATTAGTTTGGCCGCCGCGGAATTTGTAAGGCCCGTTGACGAATGCGCCGAGGGAGTCGCGATGCGCTATCAGCCCGTACCCGAGGACAAATTCAGTTTCGGCCTGTGGACCGTCGGCTGGCAGGGCCGCGATCCCTTCGGGGACGCCACCCGGGGCGCGCTGGACCCGGTCGAGACGGTCCACCGGCTCGCCGAGCTGGGCGCCTACGGCGTCGCCTTCCACGACGACGATCTGATCCCCCACGGCTCCGACGGCCGCGAGCGCGCGGCGGCGGTGCAGCGCTTCACCGCCGCGCTGGACGCCACCGGGATGGCCGTCCCGATGGTCACCACCAACCTGTTCACCCACCCCGTCTTCAAGGACGGCGCCTTCACCGCCAACGACCGCGACATCCGCCGCTACGCCCTGCGCAAATCGCTCCGCACCCTCGACCTGGCGGCGGAGCTGGGGGCGCGGACCTATGTGGCCTGGGGCGGACGGGAGGGCGCGGAGTCGGGCGCGGCCAAGGACGTACGGGTGGCGCTGGGCCGGCTCAAGGAGGCGTTCGACCTGCTCGGCCAGTACGTCGTCGAGCAGGGCTACGACCTGCGGTTCGCCATCGAACCCAAGCCCAACGAGCCGCGCGGCGACATCCTGCTGCCCACCGTCGGCCACGCCCTGGCCTTCATCGAGCGCCTGGAGCGCCCCGGGCTCTACGGCGTCAATCCGGAGGTCGGCCATGAGCAGATGGCCGGCCTGAACGTCGCGCACGGCGTCGCCCAGGCGCTGTGGTCCGGCAAGCTCTTCCACATCGACCTCAACGGGCAGAGCGGGATCAAGTACGACCAGGACCTGCGCTTCGGCGCGGGCGATCTGCGCGCCGCGTTCTGGCTGGTGGATCTGCTGGAGAGCGCCGGTTACGACGGGCCGCGGCATTTCGACTTCAAACCGCCGCGCACCGAGAACAGGGACGGCGTGTGGGCCTCGGCGGCCGGCTGTATGCGCAACTATCTGATCCTCAAGGAGCGCGCGGCGGCCTTCCGCGCCGACCCCGCCGTACAGGCCGCCCTGGGCGCCGCGCGGGTGGACCGGCTGGCGAGGCCCACCGCCGAGGACGGACTGGCCGGGCTGCTGGCGGACCGTACCGCCTTCGAGACCTTCGACGCCGAGGCGGCCGCCGCCCGCGGTATGGCCTTCGAGCACCTGGACCAGCTGGCCCTCGACCATCTCCTCGGCGTCGCCTGACCGGCCGGGGCGCCGGCCCCGCCTTCGGGCCGGGCCGGTGCACGCCGGTGACCGCCGGGCCGTAGGGTTGCCTTGGCGTGTTCCCGTCCAAAGGTGTGCGCCCGGCGGACGGTTCAACCCCGGAATGTTCCAGGTTGGTCACCGCCTCACCCAGAACCCCGTAAAGAAGCGATCATTTCAGCCATGAGCTTTCCTCCGCCTCCGCCGAACCAGCCGCCGAACGACGCTCCGGGGGGCTTCGGCCCGCCCGCCGGTGGCTTCGGCCAGGGCGGATACGGCCAGGGTGGCTACGCCCAGCCGGCCGGCCAGCAGCCGCCCGGTGGCTATCCGCCGCCCCCCGGTGGCGGATACGGTCCCGGCGGTCCGGCGGGGCCCGGTGGCTGGCAGCAGCCGCCCGTGCCGCCGTCCGGCGGCGGAGGCAACGGCAAGATCATCGCGGCGATCATCGCGGGCGGCGCCCTGGTGGTGGCCACCGTCATCACCGTCGTCGTCATGAACAGCGGCGGCGACAGCCCGCACCGCGCCCAGCCCGCCGCCTCCAGCGCCACCCCCTCCGACAGCGCCTCCGCCACGCCCTCCGACGACCCCTCGCAGACCCCGGCCGACGACGCCACGGGCTCCGCGGACCCGACGCCCGGCGACGGCAGGCTGCCCTTCTACGAGCTCAAGGTCGGCGACTGCTACAACCTGCCGCCGTCCGGCGCCGGCAACAACACCTCGGCCTCCTGTAACGGCCCGCACGACGCCGAGGTCGTCACCACCCATGAGTTGGGCTCCGGCCTCACCAGCAGCGAGGACATCAAGCAGAAGGCGTCCTCGCTGTGCAAGAAGGAGCTGGCGAGCAAGGCCGCGCGGCAGCCCTCCGGCACCGCCGAGGGCACCTATGTGCAGTTCCCCAACCTCCAGGGCTACAAGCTCGGCATCAAGACCGTCAGTTGCAGCCTGATGGGCAACCGCACCAACACCAAGAAGCTCACCGGGCCGCTGTCCTGAGCCGGAGCCGACGGTACGGTCGCGGCGGCACCCCCGGGCGCTACCCGGCCGTGCCGTCCGCCTCCGCCGCCACCTCGGCCTCCCCTGCCCCTTCCATCTCCACCGCCGCCGGATCCAGCACCCGCGCCAGAAACGTCCGGGTCCGCTCGTGCCGTGGTGCGCCCACCACCTGCTCCGGCGTGCCCTCCTCGACGATCGACCCGTCGTCCATGAACACCACCCGGTCGGCGACCTCCCGGGCGAAGCTCATCTCGTGGGTGACGACCAGCATCGTCATACCGTCCCGCGCCAGCGCGCGCATCACCGCCAGTACGTCGCCGACCAGTTCGGGGTCGAGGGCCGAGGTCGGCTCGTCGAACAGCATCAACTCCGGATCCATGGACAGCGCACGGGCAATGGCCACCCGCTGCTGCTGGCCGCCCGACAGCTGCGCCGGATAGGCCGCCTCCTTGCCGCTCAGCCCGACCCGCGCCAGGTGGGACCGGGCGATCCGCTCCGCCTCGGCCCGGCCGCGGCGCAGCACCCGCCGCTGAGCGATCGTCAGGTTCTCCAGCGCGGTCAGATGCGGAAAGAGATGAAAGGACTGGAACACCATCCCGATCCGGCGCCGGACCCGGTCGATGTCCACCTCCGGGTCGGTCACCTCCGTGCCCGCCACCGTGACCCGCCCGGCGCTCGGCTCCTCCAGCAGGTTCACACAGCGCAGCAGGGTCGACTTGCCGGACCCCGACGGCCCGATGACGCACACCACTTCACCGCGCGCCACCGAGAAGTCGATCCCGCGCAGCACCTCCAGCGCGCCGAAGGACTTGCGCAGTCCCCGCACATCGATCGCGGCCCCGGCCACGGGCTCCGTTGTCATCGCGGTCACCTCGCCCGCGCCGTACGGGCCTCGAGCCGCCGGACCAGCTGGCCCAGGGGCAGAGTGATCACCAGATAGCACAGCCCGGCGATCAGCACCGGGGTCAGGCTCTTGTGTTCGTTGAGCGCGTCCCGGCCGAAATTGGCCAGTTCGAACTGATTGAGGGAGAGTCCCAGGAGATACACCAGCGAGGAATCCTTGGTCAGCAGAATCAGTTCATTGGTCAGCGGCGGCAGAACGATCCGGAACGCCTGCGGAATGACGATCGAGACCGTGGCCCGGCCCTGTGACATCCCCAGCGAACGCGCCGCCTCCGTCTGCCCCTTCGGCACGGCCTGTATTCCGGCCCGGATGGTCTCCGCCATATAGGCCGCACCGACCAGCCCGAGCGACAGCATGACCGTGACGTTCATATCGAGTGCGACCTGGAATGCCAGCGGCACCCCGAAGCCCAGCGCGATGAACACCAGCAGCGCCGGGACGCCACGGAAGAACTCGATATAGGTGATGGCGATCCACCGGTAGGGCGGTACGGACGACAGCCGCATCAGCGCCAGCACCAGGCCGAGGGCGAGTCCGAAACCGAATCCGAGCAGGGTGTAGAGAACGGTGTTGACCAGTGCGGTGGTGATGATGTCGGGGAACAGCGCCTTGGCGACCTCGACGTCGAAGAACGCCGTACGCAGCTGGTGCCAGTCGGCCACCAGCGCCAGGGCCACCACGGCGACGACCAGGACGCCGTACTGGACGCCGCGGATGACCCGCGTGCGCCGCCGCTTGGACAGCGGCATCACGAACGGCCCGTCGTCTGCGGGGTGGTGCCGAACCACTTCTTGTAGATCCGGTCGTACCGGCCGTCGGATTTCGCCTTCTTGAGGACCGCGTCGATCCTTTTGCGGAGCACGTCGTTTCCGGTGCGTACGCCGATGCCGTAGTGCTCGCCGGTGTTGAACTCCGCGGTGACGGCGGTGTCCGGGTTCTTCTTCACATAGTCGAAGAGCACGCCGTTGTCATTGATCCCCGCATCGACCTGACCGGACTTCACGGCCGTCAGCAGCAGCCCCAGATCCTCGAACTCCACCAGTTCGACGCCCTTGCCGTGCGCCTTGGCGTAGATCCCGCCGGTGGTGGCCTTCTGGTAACCGAGCTTCTTGCCCTTGAGGTCCTCGACCTTCTTGACCGGCCTGCCCTTCTTCGTCAACAGCGCCTGGGTGGCGTTGAAATACGGGTCGGAGAAATCCATCACCTTTTTCCGGGCCGGGGTGATGGTCATGCCCGCGGCGGCCAGATCGCATTTGCGGATGGTGAAGTCCTGGCCGGTCTCGATGCCTTCGAAGGGGGTGTTGACGATCTCCTGCCGGACGCCCATGTCCTTGGCCACCAGATCCACCAGGTCCACATCGAACCCGACGATCGCGCCCCCCTTCTTCACCTGGAACGGCGCATACGGCAGATGGGTGCAGGTCGTCAGTTTCCCGGCGGAGACCAGATCCGGGCCGGAACTCTTGTTTCCCCCGGCTGCGGTGCTGGTGCACCCGGCGAGTACGGCGACGGCCGCAAGTACGGAAAGGACGGGCAACGCGGAGCGAGCGGACACGGGTCCTCCAGGCGCGGTGAGCAAGATCCAACCAAGCCGTGCATGCTGCGAGTTGGCCTGCATCCTGCCATGGCCAGGGTCTTTGTCGCCGTTGCAGGTGGTTGCGGCTGGGTAACGCTGCCCGCACCCGCCGGGGTCTACCGGCCCAGGACCGCCGCCAGTTCGGCGATCGCGTCCGGGCCGACCCGGCAGCAGCCGCCGATGAGCCGGGCGCCGGCCGCGGCCCACGCCGCGACCCGGTCCGCGGTGAACGCCGGGCTGCCGCACCACGCCCGCGCCCCGGCGTCCCAGCGCTCCCCGCTGTTGGGGTAGACCACCACCGGCTTGCCGGTGATCTGCGCGGCGAGCCGCACCGCACGGTCCGCATCGCCGGGCGCGCAGCAGTTGACCCCGACCGCGATCACCTCGTCCGCCTCCGCCGCCGGGGCGAACGCCTCCGCCAGGGGCTGTCCGGCCCTCGTGCGGTCGCCCGCCACGCTGTACGACAGATAGGCCGGAACTCCCAGCCCGCGCACCGCCCGCAGCAGCGCACGGCCCTCCTCGGCGTCCGGCACCGTCTCCAGCGCCAGCACATCGGGCCCGGCCGCGGCCAGCACCTCCAGCCGCGGACGGTGGAAGCGCTCCAGTTCGTCCACCGACAGGCCGTAGCGGCCCCGGTATTCCGAGCCGTCCGCCAGCATCGCCCCGTACGGCCCGGCCGACGCCGCCACATACAGCGGCCCCCGCACCCCGACCGCCTCCGCCTGCCCCGCCGCCGCACGCGCCAGCTCCACGCTCCGCGCCATCAGCTCGGCGGCCCGCGCCGCCCCGGTGCCGCGCCGCGCGAACCCCTCGAACGTCGCCTGATAGCTGGCGGTGATCGCCACCTGGGCCCCGGCCTTGTAGTACGCCAGATGCGCATCCACCACCGCCTCCGGGTCCTCGGCGAGCAGCCGGGCCGACCACAGCGCATCGCTGAGGTCGTGCCCGGCGGCCTCCAACTGGTTGGACAGCCCGCCGTCGAGGACGACCGGCCCCGCGGCGAGGGCTTCGACGATCGACGGGGAGGTGCCGGCCATGGTGCGGTGCCTTTCGGTGCCGACGGGCTGCGCCGCCGCGGATTCGGATGGCGGGCCCGGCGTGGCGTCGCCCGACCCGTGGTCGGATCGTAACGCCGGGCGCGCCACGTCGGCCGGGCGACGGGAACGCAGCCGAACGACGCCGACCTCAGCCCAGCGACGAGAAGACGAACGCGAACCGGGCCGGCGCCGCCTCCAGCCGGTGCTGCGGCAGCACGCCCGGCCCGCAGGACCCGCTGCCGATGCCGTGCTGTGCATGGTCGAGATGCAGCCACAGCCGGTCGCCGGGGGCGAGATCGGTGGTGTGCCGGGCGGCGGCCAGCTCGGCCACGGACCAGCGGCGGGCGGTGAAGAAGAAGTGCGGATCGCCCTCGACGCGCAGGCCCTTGCCGTTGGACCGGGTCAGCCGGGCCCAGCGCACACCGGGCCGGGCGCCGTTCTCCTGCGGCCGGACGTACGGCGTCTGGAGCGCCTCCACCGGCATCGACCACAGGCCCACCCGCGCCGCCGCCCGGGTGTCGGGATAGCCCTCACCGGGCCCGCCGCCGAACCACTGCGCGTGCGCCAGACTCCCGCACAGCGCCATCGTCACCCCCAGCCGCGGCAGCGGTACGCGCCAGTCGCCCTCGGGGTCGACGGCCACCTCCAGGCGCAGCCGGGTGCCCTCGGCCGTCCAGCGGTAGACCGCGCGCAGCGCCAGATCCGTGGCGGCCGGGGCGATACGGGTGCGGACCACCAGGGCGCCGGGGCCGGGCTCGACGGCATCGACGCGATGCCGCATCCGGTGCAGTCCGAGCCGTCGCCACTTCTCCGCCGTATGCGGCCCCGGAAGCCAGGCCGGACCCTCGTCGTTGTCCGTCGGCGCCCGCCACACGTCCAGGAGGGGGCCGGTGAGCTGAACGCCGTCCAGATAGCGGAGCGTGCCCGTCGTGGCATCGAAGGTGCCCGGACCGAGGACGATCACATTGCCCTCGCCGCGGCGCGGGGTCGCACGGACGCGGTGCGGGGGATCGGGCAGGGGGAGCGCGGGCGCCGGCAGCTGGCCCCAGGCGACCTCGTGGCCGGCGTCCGCCCAGGGCGTGTCCGCGGCGAGCACCGCCGTCACCGTCCACCAGGCTTCCCCGGTGTCGCCCTCCTCCACCGGGGGCGACGGCAGCTCCACATCCGCCGACTCCCCGGGTGCCAGCGGCGGTACCGCCAGCCCTCCGGATCCGCGCCCCAGGCCGCCCACCTCGTACCGCCAGCGGAAGTGCAGATGCTCCAGATCGGCGAAGTCGTGGAGATTGGTGATCCGGACCCTGCCCGTCCCGTCGTCGACGCCGCTCCCGCCGTTCCCGCCGGGCAGCGGCTCGATCCGTACCGGCTCGATGACCTTCTTGAACTCCACCAGGCCGGGGGAGGGCACCCGGTCCGGGAAGACCAGGCCGTCGCAGACGAAGTTGCCGTCGTGCAGCTCCTCGCCGAAGTCGCCGCCGTAGGCGTGGAACACCTCGCCGTCGGGCGTCAGCCGCCGCAGTCCGTGGTCGATCCACTCCCAGACGAAGCCGCCCTGACAGCGGTCGTATCTCTCGAACAGCCGCTGGTACTCGCTCAGACCGCCCGGCCCGTTGCCCATCGCATGGGCGTACTCGCAGAGGATGAAGGGCAGTTGACGCCGCCGGGCGTCCAGCTCCGGGTCGGGCAGCGGCTCCTCGGCGCGCCGTCCGATGCGTTCCACCTCCGCGTGGCCGGCGTACATCCGGGAGTAGACATCGGTGTCCGCGCAGGTGCGGTCGCCCTCGTAGTGCAGCGGCCGGGACGGATCGCGTTCGCGCATCCAGGCGGCCATGGCGGACAGTCCGCGGCCGGTGCCGCACTCGTTGCCCAGCGACCACAGCACGATGCTGGGGTGGTTCTTGTCCCGCTCGACCATGCGCCGGGCCCGGTCCAGCAGCGCCGGTTCCCAGCGTGCGTCGTCGGCCGGATTGCCCCGCCAGCCCTGCTGCCCGAAACCGTGGGTCTCCAGATCGCATTCGTCGATGACCCACAGCCCCAGCTCGTCGCACAGGTCGAGGAAGGCGGGGTGCGGCGGATAGTGGCTGGTGCGCACGGCGTTGATGTTGTGACGCTTCATCAGCACCAGATCGCGGCGCATCGACTCGGGGCCGAGCGTGCGCCCGTAACGCGGGTGGAACTCATGGCGGTTGACGCCCCGCAGCAGGATCCGGCGGCCGTTGACCTTCAGCAGACCGTCCTCGATGCGGACCGTACGGAACCCGATCCGCAGCGGGATCCGCTCGCCCGGGGTGACCAGTTCGCCGTCGTAGAGACGGGGTTCCTCGGCGGTCCAGGGACGTACGGAGACCGTGGCGCTCTCCCCGGTGGCGAGGTCGAGTCCGAGCTCCGGGACGGTCACCCGCCCGGCCGGTGCGCAGTCCACCCGTAGTGTGCCCTCGCCCGTGACATGATCGAATCCGGCGTGGACGAAGTGGTCGGCGACGGCGCCCTCGGGGCGGCGGTGCACCATCACGTTCCGGAAGATGCCCGGCAGCCACCACTGGTCCTGGTCCTCCAGATAGCTGCCCGACGACCACTGGTGCACCCGCACCGCCAGCACATTGCCGCGCGGCCGCAGCAGATGCCCCACCTCGAACTCGTGCGGCAGTCTGCTGCCCTTGAAATGCCCCAGCTCCTGCCCGTTGAGCCAGACCCGGGCACAGGACTCCACCCCGCCGAAGTGCAGCACCGCGGGCCCCTCGCCCCAGCCGTCGGGCAGATCGAAGACCTGCCGGTGGTCGCCGGTCGGATTCTCGTCCGGCACCCGCGGCGGGTCGACGGGGAAGGGGTAGGCGGTGTTGGTGTACGCGGGCGCACCGTTGTGCTGCGCTCCGCCTTCGCCCTCCTCCGGGCCCTCGGCGGCAAAGGCTCCCTTGAGCACCCAGTGGCCCGGTACCCGCAGCTCCTGCCACTGGGCGTCGTCGAAGTCCGGCCGGGCGAAGGAGTCGTCCTCGGCATCGGCCCGCGCCGAGAGCCGGAAGCGCCAGACGCCGTGCAGCGAGATCCGGGGCGCGTCCGATGCCGCGAACCAGGAACGCGGGGGCAGCACACCGGTGCCGGGGGAGGGGTCCTCGTAATACGGGAGGAGACGGTCGTGCCGGTCGGTGCGGTGCGCGGTGGTCGTCTCGTCGGCGGGCTGGGGCGGCTGTCCGTACGGCGTCTGCTGCGGCGAATGCGGCGAAGTGCCGGTCACGGGTCCTCCTGCTGCGGGCGGCGTGCCTGACGGTGGGGGATCGGTCCAGCGAATCACGAGCGGGGGCATGACGCAGCAGGATGGGGCGGATTGCGCCGGGGCGGGGCGGGGCCGGGGCCGGGGCGGGCGCCGGGGAGCGCCCGTCCCGGGAGGCGCCCGCCCCACCACTCACCGCTGCGCTGCCGCCTCCGCCGCCTCGGCCAGCGCGCCCGCCGGATCGTCCGACGCCGGTCCGGCCGGTATCCATCGGCCGCCGTCCTTCCGGTACGGCCACCAGCGACCGTCCGGCCCGTAGCGCAGCTGGGCAGTGCCGTCGGCGACCGTCCAGCGGCTGCCTGCAGCCCGCAGCCGTGGCCGGTTCTCGTCGTCCGTCCAGGCGGCCGCGAGCCGGTCGGCCGCCCGCGCCAGCGCCTCCGGTTGCGGCGTCCACTCCTCCTCCAGGACCGCCAGCCCGGCCGGGCCACCCAGCTCCCAGGCCCGTACGGCCAGGGCCAGACCCCGCCCCTCGCGCCCGGAACCGGCGGCCAGGCGCGCCGATACGGCCGCGCCGGGACCGGCCGCCGCCAGCCGCACCGCATCCTGACCGGGCGTCAGCGCGGGCGGCGGCGGAGTGTCCGGATGCCAGGGGGAGAGCGCCTCCGCCAGCAGCCGCTGGGCGCGCGCCGCCGTGTCGGCGATCAGGAACTCCAGTGCGGCCGGGTCCACCCCGGGCGCGGGCGGGGTGCCGCCGCCGAGTACGGGCGCGGTACCCGGGGTCTCGACGGCCGGTGGCGGGGCGGGCAGCGGCGGCAGAATGTCGCGCGCCGCGTACGCCTCGGCGGCCGGAACACCCCTGTGGGACGGTACGGCCCGGTCGGACGGCGTCTCCGCAGCCTCCGGCGCCTCGGCCCGCGCCGCGCTGCGGTTCTGCACCTCCTCCAGCAGCTCCCGCTCGCCGCGACCGCGCAGCAGCAACAGGAGGAACGGGTCCTGGTCGAGCAGCCGCGCCACCTGATAGCACAGCGCAGCCGTATGCGCGCAGTGGTCCCAGGCCCCGCAACTGCATGCGGAATCCAAGTCCCCGATGCCCGGCAGCAGTTCGATCCCGCAGGCGGCCGCGTCCTCCACCAGGACCGGCGGCATGTCGTGGTCCAGCAGCGCCGCGATATGCCCCGCCCGGTCCGCGACCAGGTCCAGGAGGCGGTCCCACTCCGCCGCGCTGAACTGCTGGAGCAGCACGTCGGAGCGGTGCCGGGTGTGGTCGCGGTCCTGGACGACCGCGGTGATCCGGCCGGGGCGCACCGAGACCGCGCCGACCGCGCCCGCGCGGGCGTGCCGCCGCCCGAGCTTGACCTGCTGACCGTCGAGCGCGGTGTCCTCCAGCGCCTTGAGCCATGCCTGCCCCCACCAGGTCCGCGCGAAGCCGCCGCCACGGGCCGGCGGCAGCGCGGCGAAGGTCCGCTCGGCCTCGGTGCCGGGCGCGTACGCTTCGTCGCTCCACTCCGCTTCCGAGCCGGCCGCGTACCCGTCCTCGAAGTCTCCGGTCATCGTCCGCTCCCTCGCAGCTCCACCAGTTCCGCCAGTTCCGCATCGCTCAGTTCGGTCAGCGCCGCCTCGCCGGCGCCCAGTACGGAGTCCGCCAGGTGCTGCTTCCGGGCGAGCATGTCGGCGATCCGGTCCTCGATCGTGCCTTCCGCGATCAGCCGGTGGACCTGCACCGGCTGGGTCTGGCCGATGCGGTACGCGCGGTCGGTGGCCTGCGCCTCGACGGCCGGGTTCCACCAGCGGTCGACGTGCACGACATGCCCGGCCCGGGTGAGGTTCAGCCCCGTACCGGCCGCCTTCAGCGACAGCAGGAACACCGGCACCTCACCGTCCTGGA
Organism: Streptomyces gilvosporeus; assembly: GCF_002082195.1. Classification (GTDB taxonomy): domain Bacteria; phylum Actinomycetota; class Actinomycetes; order Streptomycetales; family Streptomycetaceae; genus Streptomyces; species Streptomyces gilvosporeus. The sequence goes on from NZ_CP020569.1 coordinate 7,949,770, forward strand.
AGCGGCGCACCATCTCCTCGCGGCGGGCCACCGGCGTCCCGCCGTGCAGGAACTGCGTGGGCACCCCGCGCGCCGCCAGATGGGTCTCCAGCAGCCGCGCCATCTGGACGTACTGCGTGAAGACCAGCACGCTCGCCTCCTCGGCGAGGAGGGTGTCCAGCAGTTCGTCGAGCAGTTCGACCTTTCCGGAACGCCCGGGAATGCGCGGTTCCGCCTCCTTCAGGAACTGCGCGGGGTGGTTGCAGATCTGCTTGAGCGCGGTGAGCAGCTTGACCACCAGCCCGCGCCGCGCCAACCCGTCCGTCCCGGCGACCTCTTGGAGCCCCTCGCGCACCACGGCTTCGTACAGCCCGGCCTGCTCCTCGGTCAGCGCCACCGCGCGGTCGGTCTCCGTCTTGGGCGGCAGCTCCGGCGCGATGCCCGGGTCGGACTTGCGACGGCGCAGCAGGAACGGCCGCACCAGCCGGGACAGTCGCTCGGCCGCCGCGGCGGCCTCCGGGGAGGCCGCCGCACCGCCCTCGATGACCTGGGCATAGCGCCTGCGGAACCGGCCCAGCGGCCCCAGCAGCCCCGGTGTCGTCCAGTCCAGGATCGCCCACAGCTCCGAGAGGTTGTTCTCCACCGGGGTGCCGGTCAGCGCCACCCGTGCCTTCGCCGGGAGCGTGCGCAGCGCCCTGGCGGTCGCGGAGAAGGGGTTCTTGATGTGCTGTGCCTCGTCGGCTTTTCCGCGCTGAAGACTGTTCGCATCGTCGCTGATCTGTGGTGATGCGTCGTGAACATGTGCGTGATGGCCACTTCAGAGGGCGTTGAGTTCAGACATTATTCGTCCCGTGCATGTGCGGGATGTGACGGAGGTGAACTCTGTGAGACCCGTCCCAAGCCCACCCATTCGGAGTACGACCCAGGGGCTGAAGGACGACAGCGTCGGAGCGCGTCGTGGACGCTGCGCCGTCGGCATGTGGCCCCTGTGGCTGCGGCTTCCACCGAGTGGCAGCTCAGAGACATTGGGGCGCACACTGGAAACATAGTCGGCGTTGCCGCAATGGCCCTCGGCGTCTCGGTGGGAGGAAGCGGTGGCAGTCCTCCTGCTCGGATAACAGACGGCAGCAAATAACACGCCGTTCTGCGCCAAGGAACAGTGAGGAGATCATGAACCCCACTTGCATCGCGTGCGCTCAACCCACCAACACCGTTCTCTACTTCAAGGGCAACGGTCAATGGTTGGTGGCTTGTCTAATGCGATTTGACATCCACCCCGATCAGGCCACAGTGATGATCAGCAAGTTTCTCGAATGTGACCCAGACGCGGTGTTCGACTACGCGGAGCATGAGGATCTGTCCCTATTCTGCTGCGGCAACTGTGCGAAAAAGGCTAAATTCCCATCTCCCGTGCCTCCTGGTATGCCCGGTCATGTATTCGCTCAGAAAACCTCGGGATGACCAACCCCACCAACGACGAGTACCGCTTGGAGCATCCAATCCGTTCTGCGGGGCGAGTCCTCGGCCAGCCAGTCGTCGAGGTCAGTGAAGTCGTCGAAGCAGTCGGTGGGGCAGTCCAGCCTGCAGACGATCACTGATCGGCCTGTCCTTCACGGGCTCGGAGGAGCTCGGCCTCGAGGTCGGCGATGCGCTTGTCGAGGAAGCGGTTGTTGTCCCGTGCGCCCTTGAGGCGGTCTTCAAGAGCTCGGTTGTCCTGCTTCTGCTGCCTCAACTGGACCTTCAGCGTGGTGTTTTCGCTGACCAATCTCTGGACCGCGTCAGCGGGGAGATTGACTTCGAGGTCGCGGACGCGGCCGAGCAACGTGGCCAGCTGGCGACGCTGCGAGCGGATCTCGTCACCAGCGGCCTTGAGGAGCTCTTCTGCGTTGAGGGCGCGCTCTCGCCAAGAAGCCTCAAGTTGGGCAGCCTTGGCTGACTCATCTTTGGTGAACTGGCCGGCGGCCTCTGCGGCGGCGCCCTCGACGAGTCGGCGGGCCTCGTCGTTTTGATAGAGGAACGTGCGGGACACGTCAGCTCGCCGCGCGACGGCGGCGAAGGTGATCTTCGCGCGTTCGCGCCGCATCTGCGTGAGCACTTGGCGGACCCGGCCGTTCATGAGGTCGGCGGTCCGGCGGCGGGCGGCGATCGCCGCAGCAGTCTGGTCGGGTCCCGTGGTCATGACGCTCCGGAGAGCTCAGGCTCGTCGGAAAGCTCGGGTTCGTCGGCGAGTCTGGCCAGGTCAGCGGCGCGGAAGGCGGTGCTCCAGACACGCTCGAAATAGTCCTGGGGACGCCGGAGGTCGAGCGAGAGTGCCTCCTCGAGTAGCCCCATGCCAGCGAGCGCTCGCTCTAGGCCGTCGATCGCGCGGGCGGTCGGCTCGAAGACCTTGTGAAGATAGTCCGCGGTGGTGTCGTCGGGGGCCCGCTCCGCGATGGACCGCCACTGCTGCTGCTGCTGCTTGCGGCGCCAGTAGACCAGGTCGGCCCCGGAAAGGACGAACTTGTCGCAGTTCTCGCAGTCCAGATTCCAGGGGCAGACGCCGCCGTCAACGACGGGTTGGTAGGTGCAGAAGCCGCCTTCCGCGGGGGTGCTGCGGCGGCTGAGATCGAGCGCCAGCGCCATGGCTTCGTGCTGGGCGAGAGGCTGGTCCCCGGACAGCAGCTCACCTGGGGATGCCGAGCCTGGGCCCGCCACCCAGACCGCCTGGAGTACGTCTTCGAGGTCCGAGTTGGCGACCTTGGCGTAGTGCTCGGCCATGCGGTCGGAGACCTGGCCGAGGTAGCGACGAATGTGGGCGAGGGATGCGCCGTGGCGAAGGAGCTTGGTGGCCATGGTGTGCCGGGCCTGGTGGGCGACAACAGCACCGAGGTCAAGAACGTCAACCCAATCGGAGAAGCAAATCTGGAAGTGTCCGTAGGACAGCGACTTCCGGCGGTTGGCATTGCAGGCCGGAGAGGGGAACAGGGCCAGCTTGGGGCGCTCATCTCGGGTCGGCATGCGCCCGTGATGTTCTTCGAACCGCTTGAGCGTCTTTGTCCTTCTCTCCTCCAGCCTCGCGAAGAGGTATTCCGGGATCCGGACCGCGTCGTTGAAGTTCCCGACTTTGGTCTGGTCGTGCCAAAGCAACGGGAAGTTGCCGTAGCGCCCAATGCAGTCCAGCCGGAGTTTGACAACCTCGCTGCAGCGCCGACCGGTGAAGACGAGGGTCTCCCAGATGTCGCGCAGGCCCAAGTCCTGCGGATCAAACTGGACTGCGAACTGCTGGAGGTTCTGCTCGTCAGCCAGAGCCCGGGCAACGTCATCCGTGAACGGATTCCGGGAGATCTTGGGATCCTTTCCGCCGGTAGGCATGGCGGTGATGAAGAGCCGGGGCAGGCCGATGGCCTCCGACTGCCCGGACTCGAGGGCCCAGTAGACAATCTTGTGGAGGCCAGTGAAGGTAGACCGCCGCTGGTTGCTGGTCACGATCGTCGGCTTACCGGTGGCGGAGTGGAACAGCCCCAGAGAGGGGAGCCCTTCGCGCTCGCGGTGCAGTATGTCCGCCACGAATGCCTCGGTGTGCTTCTCCGTCAGTTGCTTCGGACTCTCGTCGGCCTGCGGAACTTCAGCAGCCAGGTAGGTGCCAAGCTGGACGACCGAGCGGCGGGCCGCGTCGAAAGGGCCTCGGCTGCGCGGGCACTTCGGCGATCTGAGCTGGGCGGCCAAGTATTCCCAGAGCAGGTCACGCAGCCACCGCTGTGGGATGGGCGTGAGGTCCATGTAGCTGGACGCGTGATCGAGGCGGCGTCCGAAGTGAACCGTCTCGATGAATCCCGCCTCTTTCGTGTCCTCCTGGGTGAAGTAGATCTTCCGGAGGCTTTCTCGAATCCCCCGGATGATCACTCGTTGGTATGGGGGAAGGCCAGCCACCTTCGGGTGCTCCAAGTCGGCGAATGATTTGATGCCGAGATTCATGCAGGCCCGGGCAGTGCGCTGGACGGACCCGAGGGACCAGCGGCTGGGTTGGGCCTGCTGGTAGTGGTCGAACAGGCCCCACTTCAGTTCAGCGGCGGCCAGCTTGGGCAGCCCTTCCAGGCAGATTTGGCCGGTGACACGGACCGACCGTGCCGTCTCGCACCACCGCTGGAACTCGCTCTCGTCGTCGAACCGAACGATGGGCGGCTGACCGGTGCACTCATAATCGGCTGCCCAGCGCTTAGAGAGGCGGGCTCCGCCAGGCCGGTCGTTCTCGACGTAGCGGCCGCGGTGGCCGTAGCAAAGTCTCAACGGCGAAGACGCAGGCTCGTCGCAGATCACGACGGCGCAGGGCCCGTAACTCGCCCCGGGATGCTGGGTGCTGCACCAGTCCTTCAACGGAGGCATGTCCGCGTCCACCCACTTGGAGTAGTGCGACCCGCAAAGGGGCGGCTCCTGCTTGAGAGTGCCGCGTTCGGGGCAGATCAGACACCGCTGCCGACGCCGCCCCATTGCGACCGGCATCGGGGACGCCTCCCGGAGGAACTGCGGCTTTCCGACGCCCGCGGCCTTGGCCTGCTTCCACTCAAGGTGGTGCCGCTGGCAGAAGAGACCGCATTCGCCCCGCACGCGTTCGCACTGGGCGACCTGGCACCCCCAGCCGAGGTGGGGATGGTCCCGGGGGATCTGTAGGACGTCGCCCCGCAGCACGGGATCGAAGTTTGGTGCGCTGATCAGCGCTTCCAGTAACTCGAGGCGATCCCGCCACTCGCGCGCGGGAACGTCGTGGCTGAGGAGTCTCAGACGCGGTTTGGCCTGCTTGCGGTGTTCCTTCCGAGAACGGCCCCGGGCGCTCGTCACAGGTCCCACGTCCTCTCCAACGCGGCGACAAACACCGGATCATGGATGTCGACGTGACCGTAGACCTCATCGACCATGGCTGCCGACCTCCAGCCGCCAGCCTCCTTGGCGATCACCGAGTTGCCCTTGGCCGCATCCAGCACTTCGGATGTGAAGGAGTGCCGGAACTCCTTCGGCAGCACCTCGTCGAGGTCTAGGCGGACGCCTGCGCGCTTCAACATGCCGCGGGCTGCCGCGGTAGCGAGTGGTTCGCCAGCCCGCGGGCCCTGGAGCTGGACCAGCAGCATGCCGTGACGGGCCTGGCTCGGATACTCGGTAGTCATGTAGTCGAAGTAGGTGTGGGTCATGCCGGGGCTGACACGGCGGACGGTCCCACCGCGCACGATGCCGTTCTTCAGCTCCCAGGTGTCTTTGACCTTGACACGAGTGCGGTTCGCGTTCGCTTCACGATGGCAGATGTGGACGTGGGGCTCCCTGCACTCACCGCAGTCGGCGTTCTTGCGAAGGTGCAGGTCCACCAGGTGAAGCCCGCAGAGCTCGCCGATTCGGAAGCCCCCGTCACTCAACCAGCTGACGATCATCCGGTCGCGTGCCCAACGCAGTGTCCCCGGCAGGCCCTGCTTCGCGCCCTCTGGGAGCATCTTGGGGTGGCGGCGGCGCACCTTCTTGGTCGGCGAGAGCGGATTGGCCGGCACCGACTGCAGGGTGTGCCCCAGGAAGGCCCGCCGTCGGTCAGCCGTGGTCGGGAGCCGTTTCTGGTCCAGCGCTTCCCCAAGCTCCGTGCTCACCCCGCGCTTCGCGAGGAATGCGTAGAAGCCCTTCAGACAGGCTGCCGCGACCTCCAGCGTGCTCTGGCCGTACGGCTCCTTGTCCATGCGCCATGGCTGCCCGAACGGGCCCGAATACTCCGCCCCGACCGCACCCATGTACCGCTCAAGATCAGGGAACGTGGCGGTCGGAAAGTCGAGGCATTCCATGACCAGCCACCGAAGGTGATCGACCAGCAAGTAGGCGTAGGTGCGGCTGGTACCGGCGGTCAGTGACCTGAGATAGCCATCTGGAGCCTCATGGACCTCTCCGCCCGGCTGCAGGATGGTGTACTCGACCCGACCATCACCCCGGACCACCTCCTGCACACGGATGTCCCCGACGATCAACCCCTTCAGCATCCGGGCCCCCTTCGCTCACGTGCCGCACATCAACTTCCAGGGCGGTTAACGCAGTAGGAGACCCTCAGATACGGGTGCTCACGCACATTCCACACACATGGATTGCTGGTTGATTAAGTCGGCGACGACCAGCCCCCAGCCCGCCGCCGCCAGGCGCGCGGCATCGCGCCGCATCGTGCCGTAGGTGGTCAGCACGAACTCGTTCTCGGCCAGGTCGGCCAGGCTGCGCAGCCCGGCGTGGTAGCGGCGTACGGGGGTGCCCGGGGCGAACGTCTCGATTTCCCGTTGCCAGTTGCCCATGAGGGAGGTGGGGCAGACGACGAGCGTAGGGCCCGTCGAGGAGGGATGGGTCTGCCGGTGGAGATGGAGCGAGATGAGCGTGATGGTCTTGCCGAGCCCCATATCGTCGGCGAGGGTGCAGCCCAGTCCCAGCGAGGTCATCCGGTGCAGCCAGGAAAGCCCGCGCAACTGGTAGTCGCGCAGCGTCGCGGCGAGCGCCGCGGGCTGCCGAACCGCCGTGGCGCCCGGGCGCTCCGGGTCGGCGAGCCGGTCGCGCAGCTCGGCCAGCCACCCGGAGGCCGCGACGGCCACGCGTTCGCCGCCCTCGTCCTCGGCGGTTCCGGTGAGCGCGGCGCCGAGCGCGTCCAGCGGCGTGATCTTACGGTCCCGGCGGTCGCGGGCGGCCCGCACCGCCTCCGGGTCGAGCAGCACCCACTGGTCGCGCAGCCGCACCAGCGGACGGCCCGCCTCGGCGAGCCGCTCCAGCTCCGCCCGGTCGATCTCCTGGTCGCCGACCGCGAACCGCCAGCTGAACGAGAGCAGCGCCTCGGCGGACAGCAGCGAGGGCGGCCCGGACGCGGTCCCGTCCGAGGAGCCGAGCGGTCCCACCACCGCCCGTCCGGTGACCTTGCGGGTCAGCTGCCGGGGCCAGTGCACCTCCACTCCGGCGGCGGCCAGGGCGCGTCCGGCGGAGCCGAGCAACTCGGCGATCTCCTCGTCGGCCAGCGGCAGCGCGTCCGGCACGGCCGCGGACAGCAGCGGGGTGAGCGGCGGCCAGACGGCGGCCGCCCGGCGGAGTGCGAGCAGGGTGTCCATCCTGGCCCGCGGCCCGAACGCCCGCCCCGCCGTGGAGGCCCCGGCCCACACCTCGGCGGCATCGGCGACCAGCGCCGGATCGGTGGGGCTGTGCACCTGGAGGACGGCGGTGAAGCGTGCCCCGTCGGCGATCCCCTCGGCCGCATCCGCCGCGTCCATCCCCTGCACCTCCACCCGCAGCGAGATCCGTACGCCCGCGTCATGACCGGCAGCGACGTCCGCGGCCCAGGCGCGCTGCCCGGGGAGGCGCTGCGGGGCCTGGGCCGCGAAGGCCGGGCCCTCGGTGGCCAGCGCCGCGGCGGGAGTACGGGGCAGCCCGTCGGCGACCGCGTCCAGGAAGGCCCGCAGATGGCGCTCCGGCTTCGGGAGTTCGAGCGGGTCGGTGTCCGGGAGGGGCGTGGCATGGGCGTACGGCGGCATGGCGGCGGCCAGGTCGCGCAGCCGCGCGAGGTCGGTCGCGTCCAGCGGGCCCAACCGCCAGGCGTCGTGGTCGTCGGCGGTCAGGCCGGGCAGCAGCCGCCCGCGCGCGGCCAGCTGGAGCGCCAGGACGCACGCCGCGCCCCAGAAGGCGGCCGCCGGATGGGCGCCGCGGGAGGCACGGGCGCGGGTGAGGACCGGGACCGCGGCGGCCACCGGAAGGATCACGGCCGGGACGGCGGACACGGCCACGACGTCGTCCTCGTCCGGCAGGGCGACGGCGACCTCACCCTCGGGCCCGGCGGCCCCGACGGGTTCGCCGTCGGGCCGCCAGAACGCGATCCGTCCGGCACGGGGCGGGTCCGATGGCAGGAAGACCGCCGCACACCGGGTGAGCGCGGCGAGCTGAGCGGGTGGGGCATCGGGAGGAAAAGCCACTGGGTACGGACTCCTCAAGTTTGACTACTGACGCCTGGAGCGCCCGAGGGTACAGGACCGACCGGCAGAGGGCCGTATGACGTCCGAAGGGACCTCCCGAGGGAACCTGCGGCGCGCATTCGGCGTTCAATGGAATACACGGAGTGCGGCGTGCGCCGCGGAAGGGGCGTGAAGGATGTCCACACAGGCGAAGGTCGCGGTCGGCGGCATCGCGGTGGGAGTGATCCTGCTGTGGCTGCTGCCCTTCTGGGCGGCCCTCTTGGTGATGATCGGGGTGCCGGCCGTCGCCTATCTGACGCTCGACCCCTCCCAGCGGCGCCGGCTGCGCCGCGTCAGCCGCAAGGAGATAGGGCGCTGAGGGCCGGGCCGCCCGGGGCCCGGCGAGAGCCCGCGGGGCCCGGTGACGGTTGCCGTCCCGGCCCCGCTTCGGCCTGTCTGCCCGCCTGGGGACTGCCCTAGGGACTGTCCGATGGGTCAGGGTCGGACAGGCCCTAGACCGGGCGCTCCGCAAGCTTGTCCAACGACGACAGCAGCCCCGGCAGTTCGGGCCCGCGGCCCACAGGGTGCACCTCGCCGGGCTCCTCGTCCAGCAGCACGAACGCGATGTCGTCCGTGCGGGCCACCATGCTCCACCCGGGCCCGTCGACCCGCAGCGTGCGCGCCTCGCCCGCGGCGAACGACGACCGCACCCGGCCGGGCGGCGGCGGCTCGGTCAGATAGCCGCGCGCCTCCTTCAGCACCCGTCGCACGCCCAGGTGCGTGCTGTCGTCCTCGCTCTCGCCGTCACCCGGCTCGGCAAAGGCCGCCTCGTCGTCGACCTGCTCGCGCCACGCCGCCCACTGAAGGGCGATCTCGTCCGCGCCCAGGCGCCGTTGGGCGGGCCCCCACTCCTCGGCGTCCGGCGGGCTCAGCGGGGCCGGATCCCCGTCCTGCGGTTTCGGATCGTGCGGCTCGGGCACCCCGGGCGCCGAGACGGCGAGGGCCAGCGGCCAGCCCGGCAGCGCCCCGACGATGCTGCCCTCCCCGGGCGAGAGGTCGTACTCCATTCCGCAGTCCCAGGCGGCGATCGCGCACGCCACCAGGGTCGCGTCCTCGGTCACCACCGTCCAGCGCGCGCCGCTGCCGTCCTGCCCGAGGACCAGCCCGTACCCCTCGGCATACGGTTCGAGCCCGAGGAAGGCACACACCTCGGGGTAGTCGTCACCGAGCACGCTCGGAAACTGCGCGGGCGTCAGCATCACCGCCGTCAGCACAAACAGCTGATCGCTGTCGCTGTCGGCGCTCTCGGTCGTGGCCACGCGGCGCCTCCCTGTCGGATCCCTCCGGAACATCCCCGTCCGGAATACGTCGGCGCACCTTAATTCGCCGGGGACGGCCTTGTCACCCGCCGTACGCTGCACACATGTGATTCTCCAACCGGTCAGAAGCCGCGCCGTGCTCGTAAAGTTGGTGCGTCAACGGGCGAAAGGACGGATACCAGGTGCAGCGATACGACTGGTTGAAGCAGATCCGACGGCTCGATCCGGAACGCGACTTTCTGCGGATCTACCGGATCACCGCCGCCCACGAATTCCCCTGGGACATCACCAGGGCCCTGGAATTAGCGCTCTACCGCACCTATGCCGTTCCCCGCATCGGCCGGCTCCTCGCCGAGACGGCGGAACTGACCCGCCGTACGCAAAAGCGCTACGACGACACCGCCCTCCTCCTGGACGCCGTCCTGGAGCACGGCTTCGACGGAGCGGACGGGCGCACCGCGATCCGTCGGATGAACCAGATGCACCGCAGCTACGACATCGGCAACGACGACATGCGGTACGTCCTGTCCACGTTCGTGGTGGTGCCCCAGCGCTGGATCGACCAGTACGGCTGGCGCCGGCTCAGCGAGCACGAAAAACGCGCCATAGCGGCCTATTACCGCACACTCGGCCGCCATATGGGCATCACCGAAATCCCGCAGACCTTCGAGGACTTCGAACGCTTCCTGGACGCCTACGAAGCCGCCCATTTCGGCTGGGACGAGGGCGCCCGGAAGGTCTCGGACGCCACCTTGGACCTGATGGCGGGCTGGTACGGCCCGCTCGCCCCCCTGGTGCGCGGCGCGAGCATGGCCCTCCTGGACGACACGCTGCTGGACGCCTTCCGCTACGAGCACCCCCGCCCGGCCGTTCGCACGGCCGTCCGCGGCGCGCTCAAGCTGCGCGCCAAGGCCGTACGGCTGCTGCCGCCGCGCCGCCGCCCGCACTACGCCCGCCAGAACCCGGAGATCAAGGGCTACCCCAACGGGTTCCGGGTCGCCGAACTGGGCACCTTCCCCGCGCCCCGGGCGGGTGGCTGCCCGCTGCCGCATGCCGACGGGCCCGCTCCCCGGTAGCCGGTGGTGGCCCGGCGCCCCGGTGGTGGCCCGGTGCCTCGGTGGCTCACCCCCGGCGGACCGCCAGCGCCAGATAGCGCGCGTCCTCGTCCACGTAGCGGACCAGGTCCCAGCCGCTGCCGGCCAGGAGGGGCCGCAGATTCGGCTCCGCCCGCAGATCGCCGGGGGTGAGCGGGCGGCCCTTGCGCGCGGCGAGGGCCGCCCGGCCGATGGGGTGGAAGAGCGCCAGGCGGCCACCGGGGCGGACGACCCTGGCCAGTTCGGCGAGACCGCCCGCCGAGTCCGCGAGATGCGAGACGAGCCCGGCGGCGAAGACGGCGTCCAGCGCGCCGTCGGGCAGCGGAAGCCGGGTGGCATCGGCGAGCAGCAGCGCCGCGTAGCGGTCCCGTCCGGCCCGTACGGCCTCGCGCAGCATCTCCGGGGTGAGATCGGCCGCCAGGACCGTCCCGCGCGGCCCCACGGCCGCCCGCAGCGCCTCGAGGGCGCGGCCCGTACCGCAGCCGGCATCCAGGACCTTGTCGCCTTCCTGGAGGCCGAGTTCGGCGACACCGGCGGCGAAGGCGGGGCCGTCGCCCGGGAACTTGCTGTCCCAGTCGGCCGCGCGCGGCCCGAAGAAGGCGCGGACGTCGTGCGGATCGTCGGCGTGGTGGTCGGTCATCGGTCTCCTCCGGGGGCGGCACGGGCGGGGTCGGGCACGGATGCGCCGCGGTCGGCCAGCGCGGCGGTCGCGGCATACAGGATGCCCGCGAGGACCAGGGCCACCACGACGCCGAGGTTCATGGCGCCCAGCGTGCCGTGTGCGGCGCGTTCGGTGAGCAAAAAGCCCACGGCCCGGGCGATGTTGGGGTCGGCGGAGGTGATCAGCCCCAGTCCGACGGCGGTCGCGACGGCGAGCGAGAGCACCGCCGGCCATCCCACCGCCTGTACGGCCCCCGGGGCGGGACCGGCCCGGCGGCGCCACTGTTCCACCAGGAAGACCGCCGTCCAGGCGGCCATCGCCACCCCGATGACGGACAGGAACGCCTGGAACGTGGCGAAGAAACTGGGCGAGACGAAGAGCACGTACCAGCCGCCCGCGGCCATCAGCACACCGTCCACCAGAACGGCCGTATGCCGCCGCAGCGGGATGCCCAGCGCCAGCATCGACATGCCAGAGCTGTAGATGTCCATGATCGCCCCGGAGGCGAAGCCCCCGATGGCGGTGAGCAGATACGGCACCAGGAACCAGGTCGGCAGTCGGGTGGCGAGGGCGCCCACGGGGTCGGCGGCCGCGGCCTTCGCCAGCGCCGGGTCGCCGGCGTTCAGCAGCACCCCGAAGACCAGCAGGACCACCGGGGCCAGCACCCCGCCGAAGGTCGTCCAGGCGGTGATGGCCCGGCCGCTGCTCGCCTTCGGCAGATAACGGCTGTAATCGGCCGCGCAGTTGACCCAGCCCAGCCCCAGCAGCGTCATCGCGAAGACGACGCCCCCGATGCACGTACCGAGATCCCCCGGCCGGCCGGCGCCCAGCGCGGAGAGATCGATGCGGTCGGCCATCAGCACCATGTACACCACGGTCATCAGGGTGATCGCCGCCGTCAGATACTTCTGCACCTTCATGATCAGGGCATGCCCGAAGATCCCCACGACCACCACCGCCACCGCCGTCACACCGAAGCACAGCGCCTGCGCCCCCGTGGTGGGCGTCGTCCCGTCGGCCCGCGCGAAGGCACCGGGCGAGAGCCTGGCCAAGATGGCGGCGCCGCCCAGAGAGGAGAGCGCGACCAGTACGGTCTCCCAGCCGACGTTGCACACATAACTGAACAGCGTGGGCAGCCTGTTGCCCTGGTGGCCGAAGGAGGACCAGCCGATGGCCATGGTGGGCGCGCCCGTCCGCGCCCCGGCTATGGAGACCAGCCCGACCAGGACGAACGACAGCACATAGCCGACCGCCCCGGTGGCGACCGCCTGCCACGGGCTGAGCCCGAGGCCCATGAGATAGCTCCCGTAGGCGATGCACAGCAGCGACAGCCCCGACGCCGCCCAGGGCCAGAACAGCGTCCGGGGCGTGCCGTGGCGTTCGGAGGCGGGGACCGGTTCGATGCCGTGCCGCTCGACGGTACGTGCCGAGGCGGGCGCACCGGCATGCAGCGCGCCCGGCTCCCGTTCCTGCTGCTGCGTCATGCGCTCATGATCCCCCACGACGGGAGCCGGCCGCAGGGCATATATCCCGCGGAGAATGCACCACCGGGAGCGCCGGAAGGAGAACCCACGCGGTTTTGTTGAAAGGGAAGGTAACCGCCATCGGTCGGAGGTACGGTCCTCGCTACGGATTTCCGGACGGCGCCGTGGCCGCCGGGGGCTCCCGTTGCCGAGCCCTGCATCCGTACACCCCGTGACGCGTGCTGCCCGCATCCTGGAGGAGACGTCCCATGAACGCTGCACAAGGGGCCCGGGAGGACGCACGGCCGGGCCCCGACTCCCCCCTGGGCCTGAAGATCGTGGTCGCGGGCGGCTTCGGAGCGGGCAAGACGACCCTGGTGGGAGCGGTCAGCGAGAGCCGCCCGCTGCGCACCGAGGAACGGCTCAGCCAAGCCGGCGAGTCTCTGGACGTCACCGGGGGCGTGGCCGACAAGAGCACCACCACGGTGGCCATGGACTTCGGCCGCATCGCCATCCGACAGGGCCTGTCCCTCTACCTCTTCGGCACCCCCGGCCAGGACCGCTTCTGGTTCCTGTGGGACGACCTGTCGGACGGCGCACTGGGCGCCGTGGTGCTCGCCGACACCCGCCGTCTGGCGGACTGCTTCCCGGCGGTGGACTACTTCGAGCGCCGCGCCCTCCCGTTCCTGGTCGCCGTCAACTGCTTTGCGCAGGAGCGGTCCTACGGCGCCGACGAGGTGGCCCGCGCTCTCGACCTGGACCGTGGCACGCCGGTGGTCCTGTGCGACGCACGGGACCGCGACTCGGGAAAGGAAGTGCTGATTCGCCTGGTCGAGCACGCCGGGCGGCGGCACACCGCCCGGCGGGTGCGCCCGGCCGGCTAGCGAGCCGCCCGCCCGCCGCCCAGGTCAGTCCGCCAGGTCCGCGACGGCCACCGCCTTGTCGATCCGCACCCGTACGAGCAGTTCGCCCGGTACGCCGTTGCGGGCTCCGTACTCCTCCGCGCGGTCCTCGCCCATGTAACGGGCCGCGATCCGCGACGCCCAGCGCCGCACCTCGGCGAGATCCTCACTGAGCTCCGCCGTGCCGTGCACCACCACGAAGGAGAACGGCGGCCGCTCGTCGTCCACGCACAGCGCGACTCTGCCGTCCCGGGCCAGATTCCGGCCCTTGACCGTCTCCTTCCCGGTGTTGAACACCAGCTCATCGCCGTTCATGAGGAACCACACCGGCGCAAGGTGTGGGCTGCCGTCGGCCCGTACGGTCGCCAGTTTGCCGGTCCGGGTGCCTTCGGAAAGGAACGTGTGCCACTGATCCCTGGTCATCTTCTGTGCCATGCCGCCATCCTCCCGCCGCGACGTGGGGGGACCGGGACGGGCACGCCGCACTGCCGACCCGCTTGCCCAGACGGCGGACGTGGGACAGGCTGGCACGGCAGTCGCGCACCGACTGCGCACTGCCGTCCGGTCAAGGAAGCGGACGGGGATACGGGGAGGAAGCGGCATGGCACTGAGCAGCGGACTGGACTGGCTGCTGGACGACTTGACCAAACGGGTGGAGAAAGTACGGCACGCGATGGTGCTCTCCAACGACGGACTGGTGACCGGAGCCAGTCAGGCACTGGAAAAGGCGGACGCCGAACATCTGGCGGCGGTCGCCTCCGGACTGCACAGCCTGGCCAAGGGCTCGGGGCTGCACTTCCGGGCCGGACGGGTGCGCCAGACGATGGTCGAGTTCGACGACGGGATGCTGTTCGTGACGGCGGCGGGGGACGGCAGCTGCCTGTGCGTCCTGGCCGGGGCCGACGCCGACATGGGACAGATCGCCTATGAGATGACGCTGTTGGTCAATCGCGTGGGCGAGCATCTGGGCGTCGCGGTGCGCCAGCCGGAGAGTTATCCACAGGCTTGAGGCGACGGTTGACCCGCTGTCACAGCCTGCAGCTACAGTCGTGACTGTCAGTGATTGACGCGTCGGCGGCATCGACGTCATCGGCGCAAGCGACTGTGTTGCGGGGGGAATCGACATGACAGTGATGTGTGACGGGCAGCAGACCTTCGCCGTGGGGCGAGCCGCCCAGGAACTCCAGCTGAGGAGCGGCGAGTTCGAGCTCGCCACCCAGCTCGGGGAGGTACGCACGGTCCCGGCCGGGACAGAAGACCGGCCGGGGGCCGCGGGACCGCTCGGGCGGCGCCGCGTCGCCGCCGGGGAGATCGCCCGGCTCCAGGCCCAGCCCGGCTTCCCGGACGCGCTGCGCGAGCGCATCCGTACGGTCGGGACGAACGAGGGCGCCGAGCTGATGCGCATCGGCCCCGGGCGGTTTCTGCGGCTGACCCGGGCCGGCTGCTTCGGCCCGGTCAGGTTCTATGTGAACCGCTACGGCGCGGTGGTCTGGCTCTATCTCGCCGCCGAGATCGCCGAATTCGCCGATCGGGAGCCGCAGTTGCTGCACGGCACCTTTCCCGCCGCGATGCGGGTGACGCTCGACGGCGGACGCGACTGGCGCCCCCGGCAGTGGCGCGCGCGGCGGGTGGCGCAGCTGATGGGGCAGACGCACGACCCCTGGGAGTCGGCGGCGGTGATCGCCGCCGTACTCCCGCCGGAGGAACTGGCCTCGGTGGCCGCCGACCCAAAGGAGCGGTCACTGCTCCGCCGGCTCAGGCCGGTTCTGGCCTCGGTGATCACGGCGACCGCCGCCGCCCGGGAATCCTTCGAACGGGTTCTGATCGCAGAGGAGTTCGACGAGGTGATGTGGTACCGCGTCAATCTCTCCCGCGCCCTGGAAACCGCCCGCAAAGAAGACCCCGGACGGGTGCACCGACACCCGGCGCAGCCATCGGCGGTTCGCCGACCGTCCGCGCTCCGGCAGCCGTCTGCTGTCCGGCAGCCGTCCGAGGTCCGCAGGCCGCCTGCGGTCCGGCGGCCGTCCACGGTCCGGCCTCCTCAGCCGCCGAGTTTTCTGAACAGCCCCTCCTGGACGACCGAGACCAGCATTCTGCCCTCCCGGTCGTAGATCCGTCCCCGGGCCAGTCCCCGGCCGCCGGTGGCGATCGGTGACTCCTGGTCGTAGAGGAACCACTCGTCCGCGCGGAACGGACGGTGGAACCACATCGCATGGTCGAGCGAGGCCATGTCGAAGCCCCGAGGGCCCCACAGCGGTTCGATCGGGATGCGGACGGCGTCCAGCAGCGTCATATCGCTGGCGTAGGTGAGCGCGCAGGTGTGTACCAGTGGATCGTCACCCAACGGCCCCACCGCGCGCATCCACACCGCACTGCGCGGCTCCGCACCCTCGATCTCCTCCGGTGCCCAGCGCAGCCGGTCGACATACCGGATGTCGAACGGCTGACGGCGCGCCATGCGCTCCAGGGTCTCGGGCAGACCGCCCAGATGCTCGCGGACCTCGTCCGCGACGGTGGGCAGGTCCTCAGGGTCGGGCACCGCCCGGCGCATGGGCAACTGATGATCGAAGCCGGGTTCCGGCTGATGAAAGGAGGCGGTCAGATTGAAGATCGTGCGTCCCTGCTGGACGGCGACAACCCGGCGGGTGGTGAAGGACCGCCCGTCGCGGACCCGCTCGACCTGGTACACGATCGGCACCCCGGGACGGCCGGGCCGCAGAAAGTACGCGTGCAGCGAGTGGACCGGGCGGTCCCCCTCGGTGGTCCGCCCGGCCGCCACCAGCGCCTGGCCCGCGACCTGCCCGCCGAAGACCCGCTGGAGGCTCTCCTGCGGACTTCGGCCCCGGAAGATGTTCATCTCGATCTGCTCGAGATCGAGCAGATCCACCAGCTTCTCGGCGGGATTGGTCATGACCGGTGGCCCTCCGTCGCATCCCTCGACGACCTCGGTCGAGGCCGTCGCCCTACAGCTGACCCACGTCGGTGACGCGCACCACCGCGCGCCCCTCCTCGTCGGAGGCGGCCAGGTCCACCTCCGCGGAGATGCCCCAGTCGTGATCACCGTTCGGGTCGGCGAAAGTCTGCCGCACCTTCCACAGCCCGTGCGCCGTGTCCTCCTGAATCTGCAGCAGCCTGGGCCCGCGCGCATCCGGGCCGGTGCCCAGGTCGTCGTATTCGTCCCAGTAGGCATCCATCGCCTCGCCCCAGGCGTCGGCGTCCCAGCCCGAGTCGGCGTCCATCTCGCCGAGCTCCTCGACCTTGTCCAGTGCCGCCAGCTCCACCCGCCGGAACATCGCATTGCGTACCAGCACCCGGAAGGCGCGCACATTGGTGGTGACGGGCTTGACCTCGTCCGCGTGCTCCATGGCCTCCTCGGCCGTCTCCTCCTCCGGGTTGGCGAGCTTCTCCCACTCGTCCAGGAGGCTGGAGTCGACCTGCCGCACCATCTCGCCGAGCCAGGCGATGATGTCCTGGAAGTCCTCCGACTTCAGATCGTCGGGCACGGTGTGGTCCAGGGCCTTGTAGGCGCTCGCCAGGTAGCGCAGCACGATGCCCTCGGTGCGGGCCAGCTCGTAGAAGGAGACGAACTCGCTGAAGGTCATGGCGCGTTCGTACATATCGCGGATGACCGACTTCGGCGACAGCGGATGGTCGCCGACCCACGGGTGGCTCCTGCGGTAGAGGCCGTAGGCGTGCGAGAGCAGCTCGTCGAGCGGTTTGGGGTACTCGACGTCCATGAGGCGCTCCATGCGGTCCTCGTACTCGACGCCGTCGGCCTTCATCTGGGCGACCGCCTCGCCCCGGGCCTTGTTCTGCTGCGCCGCGAGGATCTGGCGCGGATCGTCCAGCGTGGACTCCACGACCGAGACCATGTCCAGCGCATACGACGGCGATTCGGGGTCGAGGAGATCGAAAGCGGCCAGTGCGAAGGTCGACAGCGGCTGATTGAGCGCGAAGTCCTGCTGGAGGTCGACGGTCAGCCGGACGATCCGGCCCTCCGCATCCGGCTCCGCCAGCCGTTCCACGATCCCGCCGTCCACCAGCGACCGGTAGATCGCGATGGCGCGGCGGATGTGCCGCAGCTGGCTGCGGCGCGGCTCGTGATTGTCCTCCAGCAGCCGCCGCATCGCCTCGAAGGCGTTGCCGGGCCGGGCGATGACGGACAGCAGCATGGCGTGGGTGACCCGGAAGCGGGAGGTGAGCGGCTCCGGCTCGGCGGCGATCAGCTTCTCGAAGGTGTTCTGACCCCAGTTGACGAAGCCCTCGGGAGCCTTCTTGCGGACCACCTTGCGGCGCTTCTTCGGATCGTCGCCGGCCTTGGCGAGCGCCTTCTCGTTCTCGACGACATGCTCGGGAGCCTGCGCCACAACGAAACCGGCGGTGTCGAATCCGGCCCGCCCGGCCCGCCCGGCGATCTGGTGGAACTCCCGGGCCCGCAGCGTGCGCACCCGGTTGCCGTCGTACTTCGTCAGCGCGGTGAACAGCACCGTACGGATCGGCACATTCACTCCGACACCGAGCGTGTCCGTACCGCAGATCACCTTCAGCAGCCCCGCCTGCGCGAGCTTCTCCACCAGCCGCCGGTATTTCGGGAGCATGCCGGCGTGATGCACGCCGATGCCATGGCGCACATACCGCGAGAGGTTCTGGCCGAACTTGGTGGTGAAGCGGAAATTGCCGATCAGCTTGGCGATCTCGTCCTTCTCGGCCCGCGTGCACATATTGATGCTCATCAGCGCCTGCGCCCGCTCCACGGCCGCGGCCTGGGTGAAGTGCACGATATAGACCGGTGCCTGCCGGGTCTCCAGCAGCTCGGTGAGCGTCTCGGTCAGCGGGGTGGTGCGGTACTCGTACGACAGCGGCACGGGCCGCGTCGCCGACCGCACGACCGAGGTGGGGCGGCCGGTGCGCCGGGTGAGGTCCTTCTCGAACATCGCGACATCGCCGAGCGTCGCCGACATCAGGACGAACTGCGCCTGCGGCAGCTCCAGCAGCGGGATCTGCCAGGCCCAACCGCGGTCCGCCTCGGCATAGAAGTGGAACTCGTCCATCACGACCTGGCCGATGTCGGCGTGCCGACCGTCGCGCAGCGCGATGGAGGCGAGCACCTCGGCGGTGCAGCAGATGACCGGCGCATCGGAGTTGACCGAGGCGTCCCCGGTCAGCATCCCGACGTTCTCGGTGCCGAACAGCTTGCACAGATCGAAGAACTTCTCCGACACCAGCGCCTTGATGGGCGCTGTGTAGAAGGTGACCTGGTCATTCGCGAGGGCGGTGAAGTGCGCACCGGCCGCCACCAGGCTCTTACCGGAGCCGGTGGGGGTGGACAGGACGACGTTCGCACCCGAGACCACTTCGATCAGCGCCTCCTCCTGGGCAGGGTAGAGCGCGATGCCCTGCTGCTCGGCCCAGCCCGAAAAGGCTTCGAAGAGGGCATCGGGGTCGGCGTCGTTCGGCAGATGATCGATGAGGGTCACGCCCCCATACTGCCTGGCCCGGGGCCGGATCAGGGAACCGGCCGCAGATATGGAGATCGTGTGACCGTCCGTGCGGTCTCGCGGGCGGGGTGCGCCGACGGGGGCGCGGGGCCGTGCGGGGGCGGTTACGTTGGAATTGCGGGGAAATCGGCGGATAGAGGAGTGAATTCCATGGGATTGCATATCACGATCGATATTTTCGCCGGACATCCCCGGCGCAGACGGATACGCGGCGCCGTCCGGGAGGTCTGCCGTGGATTCGCCGGGCTGGGAATTCGCGGGGTGCGGGTGGATCTCCGGTGCGGAAGACCGTTCTGCGGAGCCGGCCGGCGCCATGGCGGGCCGGGCCGCTAGTCAGCCACAGCCACGCATTCCGGGAGAGCCATGCCCCTCGACCAGTCCGCGTGTGGCGGGCGGATGCCCGCGCGGGCCGGTGATCCGGCGATCGAACGGCACGGTATCCAGCCCGTGCCGGAAAGTAACCGTGAGGGAAAACCGGGCCGCCTCTGCACGGTGTGGTTCCCACCGAATCTCACCATGAGCGGGGTTTTCACCGCCACCGTGGAATTTCGCTCGGATTCGATTTCCGGACCGCGCCGAGGAGGTCGTCTTCGGCGGCGAGGTGCCGGTCGAGCTGCCGGGGGGCCGCTCGGCGTCAAACTGCTCTCCGGCGTGCCGCTGCCCGTACCCCGGCTCCGTGCACGGCGCCGACCGCATCGGGGGCCTTCCTGCTGACCAGCACGGTCGCGCTGAGACTGGCGATCTCGCGGGCGCCATAAATGCTCGATTTCCGGATACGGGCCAGGGAGCGGAAGGGCGCACGGTTCGACTTCGCGGCCGGGTCGCCCGTGCGCCCCCGCGATGGACCGTTCGGAGGGGATTCGCCGGGGATAGCGGCCGGTGGGCGGCCGCGGGCGGCGGCCGAGGGTAAGGGTGAGGCGTTCCGTATGGGCGTCCCGTAGAGGCGTCCCGTATCGCACTGCCAAGGAGCCGTGCCCGTGCTTCGTCTCAGCAGCGATCCGCTGTTCCAGTCGTTCGCCGAGCGGGCGCTCGCCCAGAGCAGCCGTGGGGGCGCCGAGTTCGGCGAGTGCGAGAAGACCTTGGGACGCATCCTCCCCGGAGACACCGCCGGATGGCACCGGGAGTGGACGGCCACCGCCGCCATGGTGGAGTCCTGGGCGCGGGAGAGCGACGAGCAGGGGCACCGCGTAAGCGCCCGTGAGGCGTATCTGCGGGCGACCACCTATTACCGCGCCTCCTACCTCCCGCTGTTCGGGGCGCCCGTCGACCCGCGGCTGGTCGAGGCGTTCGACCGTGAGCGCCGGTGCTTCGGCCGCTTCGCCGAGCTCGCCCCGCACCCCCTGCACCCCGTGGCGATCCCCTTCGAGGGCGGCAGCCTGCCCGGATATCTGTGCGCGCCCGACAGCGGACCCACGCCCCGGCCCGTCCTCGTCGGCGTCAACGGCTATGACTCCAACATCCACGAGATGTACTGGTCGCACGCCGTGCCCGCGCTCCGCCGCGGCTATGTCTGCCTGCTCGTCGACGGCCCCGGACAGGGCGCATCGCTGATCGAGGACGGCCGTACGCTGCGCCCGGACTGGGAGACGGTGCTGCGGCCGGTGGTCGACCACGTCCTGACGCTGCCTCAGGTAGATCCCGACCGTATCGCCGTCATGGGCTGGAGCTTCGGGGGCTGTCTCGCGCCGCGCGGGGTCGGCGGCGAACCGCGGGTGGCCGCGCTGGTCGCCGATCCCGGGCTGTGGGACCCGGCGGCGGTCAGCAGGGCGCTGCCGCTGCCGGACGACCTCCGGGAGCGGCTGCCGAAGGTCGATCCGGCGGAACTGGACCCCTATCTCGCCGGGGTCGCCGACGATCCGATCTGGCGCTGGAAGCTCGTCCAGCGGGCGCTGTGGGTGCACGGACTGGAGTCGCTCGGCGAGTACCTCGTGGAGATGAGCCGCTACCACCTCGCGGAAGCGGCGGCCGCCATCGCCTGCCCCACCCTGGTCGCCTGCGCCGAGAACGACCCGCTCTCGGCGCAGGCCCAGGAGCTGTACGACGCGCTGCGCTGCCCCAAGAAGCTGGTCCGCTTCACGGCTGACGAGGGATCGGCCGGCCACTGCGAGACCTGGAACCGCTCACGGTTCGACCAGCAGGTCTTCGACTGGCTCGACGAGGTGCTCGCGGCCCGGTGACGCAGTCGTGTCGGTGCTCCCGGCCGTACCCGCGCGACCTGCGGAGATCATCTGACGCTACGCTGAGCCGCCGGGCCGACCGGGCGTCAGCGGCCATGCGGCAACGGCGCGATCAGAACATGCGAGCCGGCCGTACGAGCCGACACGACAAACCCGGACGACAAGTCCGGACGACGAACCGACAAGACGAACCGACACGACGAACCGACTCGACAAGCCGATACGGCATGCCGATACGACAAAAGTGGGGGAACGACCATGATGGGACCGGCGCACTCGCTGTCCGGGGCGGCGGCCTGGCTGGGGGTGGGCGCCGCGGCCGATGCCGCCGGGTATCCGATGCCCTGGCCGGTGCTGGTCTGCGGAGCCCTGATCTGTGCCGGCGCGGCACTGGCCCCCGACCTCGACCACAAGTCCGCCACCATCTCCCGGGCCTTCGGCCCGCTCTCGCGGATCGTGTGCGAGGTGGTCGATGCCCTCTCGCACGCCGTCTACAAGGCGACCAGGATGCGCGGCGACTCGAACCGCAACGGCGGTCACCGCACGCTCACCCACACCTGGGTGTGGGCCGTCCTGGTCGGCGGCGGTATGTCGCTGCTGGCGATGGAGGGCGGCCGCTGGGCGGTGCTCGGCATCCTCTTCGTGCATATGGTCCTCGCCATCGAGGGCCTGCTGTGGCGGGCGGCCCGGGTCTCCAGCGATGTGCTGGTGTGGCTGCTGGGCGCAGCCGCGGCCTGGATCCTGGGCGGCATACTCGACCAGCCGGGCAACGGCGCGCACTGGCTGTTCACCGAACCGGGCCAGGGCTACCTCTGGTTGGGCCTGCCCGTCGTGCTCGGCGCCCTGGTCCACGACATCGGTGACGCGCTGACCGTCTCCGGCTGCCCCGTCCTGTGGCCCATCCCCATCGGCCGTAAGCGCTGGTATCCGGTCGGCCCGCCCAAGGGCATGCGCTTCAAGGCGGGCAGCTGGGTGGAGATCAAGGTGCTGATGCCGGTCTTCATGCTGCTGGGCGGCCTCGGCGGCCTGGGCGCCCTCGGCTACATCTGAGACACCTCGGGCCCGTCCGACGAGTCGGCGCGGGCCCGTGACCCGAGGCCGTACCCGGCCTCCGGCGCGCCGTGGTCCCAGGGCCGCGGCGCGCTCGTACGCCGTCACCCGTGCCAGGACCGCCACAGCGCCGCATACGCGCCGTCCGCCGCGACCAGCTCGTCGTGGCTGCCCAGTTCGCTGATCCGGCCCTCCTCGACCACCGCGATCAGGTCCGCGTCGTACGCGGTGTGCAGCCGGTGCGCAATGGCCACCACCGTACGGCCGTCCAGCACCTTGCCCAGGGAACGCTCCAGATGCCGGGCGGCGCGCGGATCCAGCAGCGAGGTTGCCTCGTCCAGCACCAGGGTGTGCGGATCGGCGAGCACCAGCCGCGCCAGCGCGATCTGCTGGGCCTGCGCCGGGGTGAGCGGATGGCCCCCGGAGCCGACCTCGGTGTCCAGGCCGTCGTCCAGCGCAGCCGCCCAGTCCGCGGCGTCCACCGCGCCCAGTGCCGCCCACAGTTCGGCATCCGCTGCATCGATGGGGGTTCCCCCGCTCGGGCGAAGCCGGGAGTGGGGGAGGGCGAGCAGCAGATTGTCGCGGAGCGAGCCGACGAAGACATGATGTTCCTGGTTGACCAGGGCCACCTGCGCGCGGACCCGTTCGGCGGGCATCCGCGACAGCTCGGCACCGCCCAGGGTGACGCTGCCGGTGCGCGGCCCGTAGATACCGGCCAGCAGCCGGCCCAGCGTCGACTTCCCGGCGCCGGACGGGCCGACCAGAGCCAGCCTGCTGCCCGGCCGCACCCGCAGCGAGACCTCGTGCAGCACATCGACGCCCTGTCGGTAGCCGAAGCGCACCGCGTCGGCGCGGACCTCCCGGCCCTTCGGCGCGGCCGCCCCGTCCGCGGCCTGCGGCTCGATCTCCCGCACGCCCACCAGCCGCGCCAGGGACACCTGGGCCACCTGGAGCTCGTCGTACCAGCGCAGGATCATGGCGATCGGCTCGGCCATCATCTGCGCCAGCAGCGCACCGGTCGTCAGCTGACCCGGCGTCATATCACCCGCCATCACCCACACCCCGCCGAGCAGCAGCACCGAGCCCAGCAGCAGCACATGGGTCACGTTCACCACAGGAAAGAGCACCGACCGCAGGAACAGCGTGTAGCGCTCCCATTGCGTCCACTCGCGGATCCGGCGCTCCGACTGGGCGATCCGGCGCGGGCCGAGCCGGTGCGCCTCGATGGTGCGCCCCGCATCCACGCTCTCGGCCAGCGCGGCCGACACCGCGGCGTATCCGGCCGCCTCGGAACGATAGGCGCGCGGCGCCCGGGCGAAGTACCAGCGGCAGCCGACGACCAGGAG
The DNA here is from genome assembly GCF_002082195.1 of Streptomyces gilvosporeus. Classification (GTDB taxonomy): domain Bacteria; phylum Actinomycetota; class Actinomycetes; order Streptomycetales; family Streptomycetaceae; genus Streptomyces; species Streptomyces gilvosporeus. The sequence continues at coordinate 7,973,172 of NZ_CP020569.1, forward strand.
CGGCAGCGCGATGAGCACGGACAGCGCCAGCGGCGGCGCGGTCACCGTCAGCCCGCCGATCAGCAGCGCGATCCACACCACCCCGATGGCCAGCTGCGGTACGGCCTCGCGCATCGCCTCCGACAGCCGGTCGATGTCGGTGGTGATACGGGACAGCAGATCGCCGGTCCCGGCCCGCTCCAGCACGCCCGGCGGCAGCGCCACGGACCGTACGAGAAAGTCCTCGCGCAGATCGGCCAGCATCTGCTCGCCCAGCATCGCCCCGCGCAGCCGGACCATCCGTACGAACAGGGTCTGGGCGACCAGCGCGAGGGCGAACAGCCCGATGGCGCGCCCCAGTTGGATCTCGCGGTGGCCCGCGGAGAGGTCCTCGACCAGACCGCCGAGCAGATACGGCCCGGCCATCGAGGCGATGACCGCCGCCGCATTGACACCGACCAGCACGGCGAAGGCCCGCCGGTGGCGGCGGATCAGCTCGCCCACGTAGGCACGCACGGTCGCCGGTGAGCCGACGGGCAGGGTCGTGGCGGTCTGCGGGGCGTCGGGATCGTGCTCCGGTGGCGCCAGGCCGATCATGCGGTCTCCTCGATCTGGTCCCAGCGGCCCAGCCGCACGGGGGTTTCTTCCGGTGGGGCGAGCCCGGGGGCAACGGGGGCGTCATCGGTTTCGCGGGTGACGACGGCGCGGTAGGCGGGGTGGCCGCGCAGCAGTTCGCGATGGCCGCCGGTGGCCGCGACCTTGCCGTCGGCAAGGAAGACGACCTGGTCGGCGCGGTCCAGCAGCAGGGGGCTGGAGGTGAGCACCACCGTCGTCCGGCCGCCGCGCAGCGTGCGCAGACCGTCGGCGATCCGGGCCTCGGTGTGGGAGTCGACGGCGCTGGTCGGCTCGTCCAGCACCAGGACGGTGGGGTCGGCGACCAGCGAGCGGGCCAGGGCCAGACGCTGGCGCTGACCACCGGACAGCGACCGGCCGCGTTCGGTGATCCGGGTGCGCATCGGGTCCCCGGAGTCATCGGCGGACGCCTGCGCCAGTGCGGCCAGCACATCGCCGCACTGCGCCGCGGCCAGCGCCTCCCGCGTGTCCACGAGCCCGGAGGACGGGACGTCGAGGAGCTCGCCGAGGGTGCCGGAGAGCAGTACGGGGTCCTTGTCCTGGACGAGGACGGCGCCGCGGGCGGCGTCGCGAGAGACGTCGTCCAGGGCCGTGCCGCCCAGCAGGACGGAGGGCTGTGTCCCCGCGGCCGTCCCCGCGGCCGTCCCCGTGTCCGTCTCCGCCGGATGCCCGCCCAGGCGTTCGGCGAGCCGGCCCGCGGCATCCGGGTCGCCGCAGACCACCGCGGTCAGCCGCCCGGCCGCGGCCGTCAGCCCGCTGACCGGGTCGTACAGATCGCCGTCGAGCGCCTCCGGGGCGCCGGCCGTGCCCCCGGACGGCCGGGCCAGCGCCAGCACGCGCGCCGCGCGCTTCGCCGAAGGTCGGGAGAAGGAGTACGCCATGGCGATCTCCTCGAAGTGGCGCAGCGGGTAGAGCAGAAAGGCGACCGCGCTGTAGACGGTGACCAGTTCGCCGAGGGCGATCCGGCTGTCCTGGACGAGCCCGACGCCGTACCAGACCACCGCGATCAGCAGCAGGCCCGGCAGCACCACCTGGACGGCCGAGATCAGCGACCACATACGGGCGCTGCGCACGGCGGCCCTGCGGACGTCCTGCGAGGCGCTGCGGTAGCGGCCGAGGAAGAGTTCCTCGCCGCCGATGCCGCGCAGCACCCGCAGCCCGGCGACGGTGTCGGAGGCCAGCTCGGTGGCCCGGCCCGCTTTCTCGCGCTGGGCGTCGGCGCGCCGGGTGGCGGGCGGCAGCAGCGGCAGCACGGCCAGCGCCAGGACCGGTACGCCCAGGGCCACCACGATGCCGAGGGCGGGCTGATAGACCATCAGGACCACACAGACCCCGGCCGAGGTCAGCGCCGCCGCGCCGAAGCGGGACACCGCCTCCACGAACCAGCCGATCTTCTCCAGGTCACCGGTGCTGACGGCGACGATCTCACCGGCCGCCACGCGCTGGGTCAGGGCCGAGCCGAGCTCGGTGGTCTTGCGGGCGAGCAGCTGCTGCAACCGGGCGACGGCGGTGATCCAGTTGGTCACCGCCGAGCGGTGCAGCATCACATCGCCGAGGGCGACCAGCGCTCCGAGGAGCGTCATCAGGCCCCCGGACCAGGCCAGTTGGCCGCCGTTGCGGTCCACCACGGCTTGTACGGCGAGGCCCACCGGCAGCGGGAACGAGGCCACCGCACCGGTGTGCACCAGCCCCCACGCCAGGGCCTTGGCCTGCCCGCCGAGCTGCTGTCGGTAGAGCCACAGGAGGAGCCGTCCGCCCGTACGGACGTCCGGGACGCCGGGGTCGGGGTGCGGAAGATCGCGAATCTGCATGATGTCCAAGGCGGTCGTGGGCGGGTGTCCGGCCCCGGGCAAGGCGCCGTGACGTACGGGAACGCATGGGGGAGGGGGCCGGCACGGGCGTGCGGGGCGGAAGCTGGAAGGTTGGCGCGCCGGGGTGCCGGATTTCAAACGGTTTTCCGTCGCCGGCGGGGATATCGGGCCAATCGTGTGGGACGCGTACACGACGGGCGGGTGCTGAAGGCTCGTCGGACTTCCGGTGCGACGATGTGGCCATGCGACTTACGGGCAGTGCGATGCGGACGGCGGCGTTGGCCGCAGCGGGGCTGGTCCTTCTAGCGGGCTGCGGGGGCGGCGCCGGGGACGGGGACGGCAAGGACGACGGGGCGGGCAAGGGGGAACGCCCCGGCGGTCCGGCGCGCGGCGCCTCGGCCACCACGCACCTCAAGCAGATCCCCGAGGTCGGCACCGCCCTCCGCTCGCACATCCCGGCCGACTCCCGGCAGATCGTCGCCGTCTACGGCAAGGGCTTCGACTCCCCCGAATCCACCGTCGTGCTGTACGAGAAGGGCCCCAAGGGCTGGGACCGCACGGCGTCCTGGGCCGCGCACAACGGCCGTCACGGCTGGACGCTGCACCACCACGAGGGGGACAAGCGCAGCCCCGTCGGCGTGTTCACGCTGACCGATGCGGGCGGCGTCCTGGCCGACCCGGGTGCCCGTCTGCCGTATACGCACTCGGCGGAATTCACCCCGCCGTCCTACTGGGGCAAGGGCACCCGGCACGACTTCGACTATGTCGTCGCCATCAACTACAACCGCGTCCAGGGCGCCTCTCCGCTGGATCCGACGCGCCCCCAGGGGCAGGCGAAAGGTGGCGGGATCTGGTTGCACCTGGACCACGGCAGCGGGACCTCCGGCTGCGTCAGCCTCCCCAAGGCCGCGATGGCGACGCTGCTGCGGGCCCTCGACCCGCAGCGGCATCCGGTGGTGGTGATGGGGGACCGGGCGCATCTGCTGGCGTGAGCGCGTCCCCTGGTGTGCGCGTGCGTCCTGGTGTGTGCGCCTCCGGTGGTGTGCGCGCTCACTCCTCCGGCTTGTGTGAATCCATGCCGGGCCGCGCCTTCTTCCACAGTCCCCGGGTGAAGTCGGGGATCTCCTGCGGTGCGCCGTTCGCCTTGATCGAGAGGTCGCTCAGCGGTACGGGCGCCGTCCAGGTCGCCGCGTCGTACACGTCGAAATCCGGTACCAGGCCCAGCCGCATGCACTGCATCAGCCGGAAGACCAGCATGTAGTCCATGCCGTCATGGCCGCCGGGCGGGTTGGGGTGGTCCTTCCAGAGCCAGTGGTCCCACTCGGCGTACTGGCCGAAATCGCCCCATGTGTCATTGTTCTGGTCGGGCTCGATATAGATCCGCTCGGGGTAGTCCTCGAAGAGGCCCTTGGTGCCTGCGAGGCTGTTGATGCGGCTGTAGGGATGCGGGGTGGAGACATCGTGCTCCAGCCGGATCACCCGGCCCTTGGCGGTCTGGACGAGGCTGATCGTCCGGTCGCTCTCGATGTACGACTCCTTCCAGCTCGGGTCGTTCGGCGGCATGTGCTCCTTGCGGTACGCCGCCAGGCCGCGCGCGGGGGTGCCGACGCTGGAGATGCGGACGGCCCGGTCGCCGCGGTTGAGGTCCATGTAGTTCGCCACCGGGCCGAAGCCGTGGTTGGGGTAGAGATCGCCGCGCAGCCGGGTGTGCCACAGGCGGCGCCACGGCCCCTCGTAATACGCGGGGTCGAACATCAGGCCCCGCAGATCGTGGATATAGGCGCCCGCGCCGTGCAGTAACTCGCCGAACAGCCCCGCGTGCGCCATCCGCAGCACCCGCAACTCGTTTCTGCCGTAACAGCAGTTCTCCAGTTGCATGCAGTGTCTGCGGGTTCTTTCGGAAAGATCCACCAGTTCCCACAGCTGCTCCAGGCGCAGTGACAGCGGGCACTCCACGCCCACATGCTTGCCGTTGAGCAGCGCGGTCTTCGCCATCTCGAAGTGCCAGTCCCAGGGCGTGGCCGCGTAGACGAAATCGATGTCGGCGCGCTTGCAGAGGTTTTCGAAATCGTGGTCGCCGTGTGTGTAGACGGCGGGCGCGGGCCGGCCGGCGTCGGTGACCTTCTTGGCGGCCTTCGCCACCTTGTCCTTCACCGGGTCGCACAGGGCGACGACCCGTACGCCCGGCACCGCGAGGAACAGGTCGATCATGCTGCCGCCGCGGTTTCCGAGGCCGATGATGCCGACGCGTACGGTGCTGCGGCGCTCGAACGGCACCCCGATCATGGTTCTGCCGCCGGCCTCCGGAGCCGCGGTCGCTGCGGCGGGGCCGGTGCCCTCGGTCTTCGGTGCGGCCGCCGCGGTGCCGCCGGTCGTGACCTGGCCGCCCAGGCCCAGTCCGGCGCCCGCGGCGCCGGCGGTCCGCAGGACGGTACGGCGGCTGGGACCCGGATCGTCGTCATAGCCGGGTGCGTGGTTCTGGTGGGGTGCCTCGTTCATCGGTCCTCCAGGGGAACGGATGGTGCGCGGGGCAAACGTGAACCTCGGTCAGGACCTTGGCGGGTGGGCCACCTGGGCCACAAGAGGGCAAGTTGGACTCTTGCGGCGGCGTACTTGGACTCTTCCGCGACGGTCGGCCGGACCTCTTCGTGGCAGCGCCGCAAGGGTGGTCACCGCCTTGCGGTAAGCGCCGCAAGCAGCATCTTTCGCAAGTTGCTGAAAAGCCTTGCGGAAAGGGTTGACGTGTCCACGAGGTAAACGGCAGTCTCCCTTACGGAAATCCCCGGCGGCCCCCCGACGGACCGTCTGCGGATTCCCAACCCCCCACGGCGGCCTGGCGCGTGGCTGCTCTCGAGGGTGTGGTGTGCCTGCCGCACCCGTTGACGAAGGAGCCGCACCATGCAGCATCGTTCCCGCATGCTGGGCGGGTCACTGGCCGGCGTGCTGGCCGCGACCGGCCTGGCCACCCTCGCGCCATGGCCCTCGCAGGCCACCCCACCAGGTGAAAAGACCGTGACGGCCACCCTGTTCGAGCGCAGGTTCACCGATGTCGCCACGGCATGCACCCACCAGCTGGGCCCGGCCGGCTACGGCTATGTCGAGGTCTCACCCGCCTCCGAGCACGTCCAGGGCGACCAGTGGTGGACCTCGTACCAGCCCGTGAGCTACAAGATCGCCGGACGGCTGGGCGATCGGGACGCCTTCGCCGCGATGGTGAAGACCTGCCATGGCGCGGGCGTGAAAGTCATTGCAGACGCCGTCATCAACCACATGGCGGCCGGTTCCGGTACGGGCACCGGCGGCACCCAGTACTCCAAGTACGCCTACCACGGCACCTACGAGGACAAGGACTTCCACGCCTGCCGCAAGAACATCTCCGACTACACCAACCGCGACGACGTCCAGAACTGCGAACTGGTGGGCCTGGCCGACCTCGACACCGGCAGCGACCACGTCCGCACCACCATCGCCAAGTACCTCGACGATCTGCGGTCGATGGGCGTCGACGGCTTCCGGGTGGACGCCGCCAAACACATCTCCGCCACCGACCTCGCCGCCATCAAGGCCAAGATGAGCGACCCCGGTTACTGGGTGCAGGAGGTCATCTACGGCGCCGGCGAGGCGGTTCAGCCCGACGAGTACACCGGCATCGGCGACGTCGACGAATTCCGTTACGGCGCCCACCTCAAGAGCGCCTTCCAGGGCGGCAACATCGCCCAGCTCAAGTCCGTCGCGGACGGCAAACTCGCCGGCGACAAGGCCCGCACCTTCGTCGACAACTGGGACACCGAGCGCAACGGCTCGACGCTCACCTACAAGGACGGCGCGTCCTACACCCTCGCCAACGTCTTCATGCTCGCCTCGCCCTACGGCTCGCCCAACGTCTATTCCGGCTACGAGTGGTCCGACAAGGACGCGGGCCCGCCCAGCGGCTCCGGCGGCTGGACCGACGAGCACGCCAAACGGGAGATCACCGGCATGGTCGGCTTCCGCAACGCGGTGGGCTCCGCCGAGCTGACCGACTGGTGGGACAACGGCGGCAGCGCCCTCGCCTTCGCCCGGAAGGGCAAGGGCTTTGTCGCCCTCAACAACGGCGACGGCGACCTGAAGCAGACCTTTGCGACCTCGCTGCCCGCGGGCACGTACTGCGATGTCGTCCACGCGGCGCCGTCCGCCTGCGACGGGCACACCGTCACCGTCGGCGACGACGGCAAGGCGGAGCTCACCGTCCCGGCCAAGAGCGCCGTGGCCCTGCACGTGGGCGCCAAGAGCTGACCGGCGATCGCCCAGGGCGGGCCACGCCGGCATCAGTCCGGCCGGGTGGCCCGCTCCAGCTCCATCAGCACCGAGTAATAGCCCCGCCCGCCGGTCGCATGGTCCATCCCCACCTCGCACATCCGGTTCGCCGACAGATGCGCGTCGAAACGACGCGCCGTGACCTCGGCCGCCTCCTTGGCCGTCGCCGACTCCGTCAGCTCCTTGTGCAGCATCCCCCGGTCACCGGCGAACGCGCAGCAGCCCGCATCGTCGGGCACCACGACCTCCCGCGCACACGCCCCGGCGACCTCCCGCAGCCGCTCCTCGATGCCCAAGTGCCGCATGGAGCAGGTGGGATGGAGTACGGCGGAGCCCACCGTCCGCAGGATCTCCAGCCGCGGCAGCAGCTCCTCGGCGGCCCAGACGACGGAGTCGACGACGGTCAGTTCGGCATGCAGCGCGCGGTTGTCCGGTGTCAGATACGGCACCACCTCCTGGGCGAGGCCGAGGGTGCAGGACGATGCGTCCACGACCAGCGGCAGCCGCCCGCCGGCCGTCCAGCCCCAGGCCGCCTCCACGATGCGGTTGGCCATCACGCGGTTGCCCGCCTCGTACCCCTTGGAGTGCCAGATGGTGGCGCAGCACGTCCCCGTCACATCCTCCGGGATCCACACCGGGCGGCCCGCCCGCAGCGACAGCGCCACCACAGCCTCGGGGAGCGAGCGGCCGCGATATCCGGCCGGTGCGCCGAAGATGCGGTTCACACACGCGGGGTAGTAGACGGCCGTTGCCCCCGCCTTACGGGTGGGCGGCAGCGTGCGGGCCGTGGCGCCCGGGATCTGCGGCAGCCACTCGGGCACCAGATCCGGGTGCACGGCCCTGCGCACCGCGCGGGTCGCCGACGTCAGCAGCCGGTCGCCGATCCGGTCCGCGGCCGCCACCGCCAGCCGCGCGGACCGCTCCAGGGCCCGGAAGTGCCGAGCGCCCCGCGCGGCCGCCCACTCCTCGCGCGGTGTATGCCGCCGGTGCCGGAAGTCGCGCATCATCGCGCCGGTGTCGATGCCCACCGGGCAGGCCAGTTTGCAGGTCGAATCGCCCGCGCAGGTGTCCACCGCGGCATAGCCGTAGGAGTCCAGCAGCTCGGCCGTCACCGGTGAGCCGGGCGACTGGCGCAGCATCTCGCGGCGCAGCACGATCCGTTGCCGGGGTGTGGTGGTCAGGTCCTGGCTGGGGCAGGTCGGTTCGCAAAAGCCGCATTCGATACAGGGATCGGCGACCGCCTCGACCTCCGGGATGGTCTTGAGACCGCGCAGATGCCCTCGCGGGTCGCGGTCGAGCAGTACCCGGGGGGCGAGGATGCCGTGCGGGTCGACGGTCTCCTTGATCCGCCACATCAACTCCGTTGCCCGCGGCCCCCATTCGAGCTCCAGGAAGGGCGCGATGTTCCGGCCGGTGGCATGCTCGGCCTTCAGCGAGCCGTCGAAGCGCTCGACGGTCAGCCGGCAGAACGCGTCCATGAAGGCGGCATAACGCTCCACATCCCCGGGCTTCGCCGAGTCGAAGGCGAGCAGGAAGTGCAGATTGCCGTGCGCGGCGTGCCCGGCGACCGCCGCATCGAAGCCGTGCCGTGCCTGGAGTTCCAGCAGCGCGGCGCAGGCGTCCGCGAGCCGGGACGGCGGCACCGCGAAGTCCTCGGTGATCAGCGTCGTCCCGGCCGGCCGGGAGCCGCCCACCGCCGTGACGAACGCCTTACGGGCCTTCCAGTAGCCCGCGATGGTGCCCGCGTCCCGGGTGAAGGCATTGGTGACGGAGGCTACCGGCGCGACCACCTCCAGGCCCGCCAGGATCTGTGCGGCGGCCTCCTCGTACGCGGCCTGCGCGGCCCCGTCCGGCGCCCGGAACTCCACCAGTAGCGCCGCCGTCTCCTTGGGCAGCCCGGCCCAGTCGGCCGGCACCCCGGCCACCTGCACCGAGGCCCGCAGCGTATTGCCGTCCATCAGTTCCACGGCCCGCGCACCGGCCTCGGTGAAGGCCGGTACGGCCGCGGCCGCGGCGCGCAACGTCGGGAAGAACAGCAGGGCGCTGGTGGTGTACCGGTCCAGCGGCAGGGTCTGGAAGACGGTTTCGGCGATGAAGCCGAGCGTGCCCTCGGAGCCGACCGCGAGACCGCGCAGGATCTCCACCGGGGTGGCCCCGTCCAGGAAGGCGTCCAGCCGGTAGCCGTTGGTGTTCTTGATGGCGTACTTGGCGCGGATCCTGGCCACCAGCTCCGCGTCCGCCGCGATCTCGGCCTTCAGCGCCAGCAGCCCCGCGCACAGCGCGGGTTCGGCGCGCGCCAGCTTTTCGTCGGCCCGCGGATCCGCGGTGTCCACGACCGTGCCCGAGGGCAGTACGAGGGTGAGGGAGGACAGTGTCCGGTAGGAGTTGCGGGTGGTGCCGGCCGTCATCCCCGAGGCGTTGTTGGCGACCACCCCGCCCAGGGTGCAGGCGAGGGCGCTGGCCGGATCGGGCCCGAGCAGCCGGCCGTGGCGGGCGAGGGCGGCGTTGGCCCGCAGCACCGTCGTGCCCGGCCGGATCCGGGCGCGGGCACCGCCGTCGAGCACCTCGATCCCGCTCCAGTGACGGCGCACGTCCACCAGGATGTCCTCGCCCTGCGCCTGGCCGTTGAGCGAGGTCCCGGCGGCCCGGAAGACGAGATGGCGGCCGTTGGCGTGCGCATACGCGAAGAGCGCGGCGATGTCGTCGATGTCCTCGGCGAGCACCACCACCTGGGGCACGAAGCGGTAGGGGCTGGCGTCCGAGGCGTAGCGGACCAGATCGGAAAGGGAGTGCAGCACCTTGTCCGGACCGAGCAGGGCGATCAGGTCGCCGCGCAGCGGCTCGGGGGTGCCCGATGCCCGCCGGGCGGCGACCCGGTCGTGGGCGGGAGGCGCGGAGGCGGTGGGACGCAGGGACTCGGGCCTGGGCTCCAGCAGGGGCATGGCGGCACTCCTCCGGTGACGGTGCGTCAGGTCAGTGCGGTTCCCCCGGCCCGTCGACCAGGGTGGACAGCAGGCCGCCGAGCACCTCGCGCTGGTCGGCGGTCAGGGGGGCCAGGATCTCCTCCGCCGCGGCCCGGCGGGCGCTGCGCAACGCGCGCAGCGTCGAGCGGCCGGTGTCGGTCAGCTCGATCCGTACCACCCGGCGATTGGCCGGATCGGGCACCCGGCGCACGGCGCCCTGCGCCTCCAGCGCGTCCACCAGCGTCGTCACCGCCCGGGGGACCACCTCCAGCCGCTCGGCCAGATCGGCCATCCGGGGCGGGGTGCCGCGGCAGTGGCCGACGATGCGCAGCAGCCGGGACTGGGCGGGGGTGAAGGCGATGTCCAGGTGGGCCATATGGCGCTTCTGGGCGCGTTGCATCCGGCGGGTCAGCCGTACCAGCTGCTCGGGAAGGTTGGTGGTGACCGTCGGCTCGGGGGTGGGCATGTCACGAGGGTATCAGGACCTGGTTCATTGTGAGCTTAGGTAACAATGAGCTAAGCTCCATGAAATCCTTCGGTGCGCCGCACATCCTTCAGCGCACCACGCCGCACGCTCGTCCGTGCCGTTCCCCGTCCTCCCACCCACGTAGGAGCCCATGCATCCCCACGATCCCGACTGGACCCCACCGCCCAAGGACCCCGACGCACCACCGGTCCAGCTGCGGCGGATCCTCGCCCTCTTCCGCCCCTACCGCACCCGGCTGGCCCTGGTCGGCCTGCTCGTCGGCGCCTCGTCCCTCGTCTCGGTCGCCTCGCCCTTCCTGCTGCGCGAGATCCTCGACGTCGCGATACCCGGCCGGCGCACCGGGCTGCTCACCCTCCTCGCGCTCGGCATGATCGCCACCGCCGTCACCACCAGCGTCTTCGGCGTCCTGCAGACCCTGCTGTCCACCACCGTCGGCCAGCGCGTGATGCACGATCTGCGCACCGGCGTCTACGCCAAGCTCCAGCGGATGCCGCTGGCGTTCTTCACCCGCACCCGCACCGGCGAGGTGCAGTCCCGCATCGCCAACGACATCGGCGGAATGCAGGCGACGGTCACCTCCACCGCCACCTCCCTGGTCTCCAATCTGACCTCGGTGGTCGCCACCGTCGTCGCCATGGTCGCCCTCGACTGGCGGCTGACCGTCGTCTCGCTCCTCCTGCTGCCGGTCTTCGTCTGGATCAGCCGCCGCGTCGGCAACGAACGCAAGAAGATCACCGCCCAGCGGCAGAAGCAGATGGCCTCGATGTCCGCGATGGTCACCGAATCGCTCTCGGTCAGCGGCATCCTGCTCGGCCGCACCATGGGCCGCGCCGACTCCCTCACCCGCACCTTCGCCGACGAGTCCGAGCGCCTGGTCGGACTGGAGGTTCGCGCCAACATGGCCGGCCGCTGGCGGATGGCCACCATCGGCATCGTCATGGCCGCCATGCCCGCGGTGATCTACTGGGCGGCGGGTATGGTCCTCCAGCTCGGCGGCCCGGCCTTCTCCCTGGGCACCCTGGTCGCCTTCGTCTCGCTCCAGCAGGGCCTGCTGCGCCCCACCGTCTCGCTGCTGACCACCGGCGTGCAGATGCAGACCTCCCTGGCCCTCTTCCAGCGGATCTTCGAATACCTCGATCTGCCCGTCGCCCTCACCGAACCCGCCGAGCCGGTACGGCTGCCGGCCCCGCGCGGCGAGATCCGCTTCGAGAACGTGTCGTTCTCCTACGACCCCGAGGCCGACCCCACCCTCCACGGCATCGATCTGACCGTCCCCGCCGGCGGCAGCCTCGCCGTCGTCGGCCCGACCGGCAGCGGCAAGAGCACCCTGAGCTATCTGGTGCCCCGCCTCTACGACGTCACCGGGGGCCGGGTCACCCTCGACGGCCAGGACGTGCGCGACCTCTCCTTCGACACCCTCGCCCGCGCGGTCGGCGTGGTCTCCCAGGAGACCTACCTCTTCCACGCCTCGGTCGCCGACAACCTCCGCTTCGCCAAGCCGGACGCCACCGACGACGAGATAGCGCGCGCCGCCAAGGCCGCCCAGATCCACGACCACATCGCGGCCCTCCCCGACGGCTACGACACGCTCGTCGGCGAACGCGGCTACCGCTTCTCCGGTGGCGAGAAGCAGCGCCTCGCCCTTGCCCGGACGATCCTGCGCGATCCGCCCGTCCTCGTCCTGGACGAGGCGACCAGCGCCCTGGACACCCGTACCGAACACGCCGTCCAGCAGGCCATCGACGCGCTGTCCCGGGGCCGGACCACACTCACCATCGCGCACCGCCTCTCCACCGTCCGCGACGCCGACCAGATCGTCGTCCTGGACGGCGGCCGGATCGCCGAACGCGGCACCCACGACGAGCTCCTCGCCGCCGACGGCCGCTATGCGGCCCTGGTCCGCCGCGACGCCCACCGGGACGACGAGCGTGACGCACACCTCACGACGGACGCCGATCCGCTGATGACCGCTAAGTGACTCGCGGGTAAGGTCTCTCTCGCGGCGGCCAGTTACCTGGTCGGGGCGGCCGCCGCACCTTTTCGTCGCCGGGCGGGGCGTACGGGCGGGCGCGTCCGGGCGGGGGCGCTCGGGCAGGGGCAGCCCCCGCCCGTCCGTCAGAGGGTGGTGAGGTCCACCGCGGCGGCCATCTGCCGGTAGCCCTCGTCGTTGGGGTGCTTGTGGTCGCCGCTGTCGTACGCCGGCGCGAGTGCCTCCGGGTCGTCCGGGTCCGCCACGGCCGTGGCGAAGTCGGCGACCGCATCGAAGGCGCCCGAGCCGCGTATCCAGGCGTTGACCTCCCGTCGCTTCGCCTCGGCAGCCGGGGTGTGGTACTCGGCCCCCTTGAACGGCAGGAGGGTGCCCCCGATGATCCGCACGCCCGCCGCCCGCGCCTGGGCGATCAGGTCCTGGTACCCCGCGATCAGCGCGGCGGTCGGATGGTCCGGTGCGGGCTTGTAGGTCGGCAGATCGACCTCGCTGAACCCGATGTCGTTCAGCCCCACCAGCACGATCACCGAGCGCACTCCCGGCCGGTCCAGCACATCGCGCCGGAAGCGCTCGCCGGCCCGCTCCCCGTACCAGGCCGAATCGCTCAGCAGCAGATTTCCGCCGATGCCCTGGTTGAGTACGGGCCTCGGCATCCCCGCGGCGGCCAGCCGCTCGGCCAGTGCGTCCGGGTAGCGGCGGTCGGCGTCGAGGGTGGACCCGAACCCGTCGGTGATCGAATCGCCGAACGCCACCACCGCCTCCCGCCGCGCGGGACCGCCGTCCGCCAGCTCGACGGCGGCGAGGTGGTACCAGGACTGGGTCGTCTCCCCGAACGCCGCCGGGTCCGGGTCCGTCAGCCGGTCGCCCGCGGCGCGGTAGGCGGTGGCATACGCCTGGGCGTGGAAGGTGGCGGGCCCCGTCGGCCGCGCGAAGTACAGCGAGACGGTCAGGGACGCGAACGGCTCGGTCAACGGCTCGGTGGTCGGCTCTGCGGCCGGCTCGGCGGTCAGTTCGGCGGCGTCGCTGTGGACCTCGCCGCCCGCCGGGATGCGGACGGACGCGGCACCGCCGAAGGTGAGCCGTCGGACCGTACCCTTCTGCACCGCCGCGCCCTTGTCCGTACGGGCCAGGGTGGCACCGGTCACCTCCAGCGGGGCGCTCCCGTACCGGTTGGAGAGCCGGATCCGCGCCCGGGTGCCGGAGCCGGTCACCCGGACGACCTGGCGCAGGGTGTGGTCGCCGAATCCCTCCAGGGACCAGTTCGGGTGGAAGCCCTCGCTGGGACGTTGTACGGACGCGGCCCAACCCGTGTGCCAGGCAAGGGAGTTGATGCTGTCTTTCATGGCGGTACTCGTCTCTCCGTTGATCGTCCGGTGGCGATGACGGGGAGTCTTCCGGTCGGCGCGCGGGCCACCCAGCCCTCTGTGCTTGGTACGCAGCGGATGCCTACCAACGGCAGGGTCACCCTCGGGTCCGTCTGAGCGCCCGGCTCCAGTGGCGGGGCGTCGCTCTCGCGTTCGGCGGACGGTCGACGAAGACGGCGGTCCCGTAAGACACTTGGGCACCATCCGTACGCCACGTCGCCCTGGCTCCCGCACCACGTGGCCGCCCCCCAGTGCACCCATGCAACCCGCCCGGGACCGCGGAGACCGGTCCGCCGAAAAGACCCCGCCGGTACGGTGGATCTCCCCATCGGGCCAGGAGCCCGTCCCCTCGGATTGCGAGACGTCTGATGAATCAGCCCGCAGCCCACACCTACCTGGCCTCGGCCGTGGTGGTACACAACGCGCGCGTACTGATCGTGCGCCGCAGCTACAGCGAACGCTTTCTGCCCGGCGCCTGGGGCGTACCGTGCGGCAAGCTGGAGCGCGGGGAGTCCGCCGCGAGCGGCGCCCTGCGGGAGCTGAAGGAGGAGACCGGCCTGCTCGGCGCCATCATCGCGCACACCGGATCGTCCGCCTTCCTGAGCGACTATCAGGGCCGTCGCGTCCGCAACCACCAGGAGAACTTCGCCGTCCGCCCGCTCACCCTGGACGTGGTGCTGCCCAGCGCGGACCAGGCGTATCTCTGGGCCCGGCCGTCCGAGCTGGCAGGGATCGGGGTGGACGCCTACAACATGAACGTGATCCGGCAGGCCCTCGGCGGGCGGCTGGACGCGTCCGGCCTCCTCGGCCCGGCGGCGGCCGGTCCGCTGCGCTTCGCGTCGGCCCCGTTCAATAGCCCAAAGACCGTGCCAGGGCGTCGAGTTCGGCAAGATAGGCGGCCGTCGCCAGTGGAGTCTTGGGCGGTGGATCCGGCCGCCCGGCACCGCCGTTACTCCTGACGGGCGCGAAGACATCGGTCACCGCTCGCTGCGCCGCGGTCTCCAGGAACAGCGTGACGGTCGGCTCCTCGCTCACCACGCGGTGCAGCGCCCGCGCGTCCAGGCCGTAGCTGCTCCCGGCGCCGAAGCGCTCGTCGCCGGTCAGCCGCAGCCGCGCGGCGCCGACATGGTGCAGCCGCCAGGCACCGCCGGGGCCGTCGATGGTCTCGCGGTAGGCGACGGCGGGCAGACCGTCGCCCCAAGCGCCGGGCGGCGGCCCGTCCGCAGGGTCGTGTGCGACCGGCTCATAGCACTCCATACGGACCCGGCCGCGCACCACCGCCGAGGCGATGGCGCAGCGGTGGTTGTGGATGTCCTCGGGCGCGGGGCCCGCTCCGCCGTGCCACAGATGCACCCGCAGCATGTAGCGCGGGGCGCCGCCGAGCAGTAACAGCTTGTCGAAGCCCAGCACATGGCGGTACGAGAGCCGGGTGCAGTCGGTGAGGTCCTGATCGCCCGCGGATAATCGGCGCACCAGCGGGCCGAGCGTGTCCGGGCGGGCCAGCAGGGCGATCACCGCCCGCGCCGCCTCGGGCGACGGCGGCCGCGGCCCGCCGCCCAGCCGGTCCACCAACAGCCGCCGGACGTCCTCGATCTGCATGCCCGCCTCCCGCTCACCGGCTCATCCGTCCCGCTCGCCACGCCCCCGTATCCCGCACCCGCCCCCGACCACCCGTCGACCACCCGTTCACGACCGGCGGACCCGTACGCTGTACCACCGGCGCATCCGCACGCCTCACGGCCGGTGGACCATCAGCGCATAGCGGCGCAGGACCGACAGCCCCTGATACGTCATCCACACCGGATGTCCCATCGGCCCGTCCTCCCAGCGCCACACCCCGCCCCGCTGCATCCCCGACACCCGCGCCACTGCGGCCCTCAGCTGTGCCTCCCACGCCGTCGCCCCGGCGCCGTCCGCGGCCACCCGCCGCGCCCCCTCCGTCATCAGCGCACGGGCCACCCAGGCCGCCGCGAAATGCCGCACCGACAGCAACTCCTGGTGCAGCGGATCGTCGCTGCCCGGTCGTCGTACCTCCTCCTGGCAGTTGTCCAGATCGCCCGCGCCACCCGCCAGCAGCCAGCGCAGCCCCTCCTCGCGCACCGCCCGCTGCCGGTCGTCCTCGCCCAGCACCCCCGCCGCCCGCTCCAGCGCCACCACCGCCCGCGCGGTGTGCGCCGCCGACGGCGCCGGATTACCGCGCCCGGTGGCCAGCGCCGCACCCCAGCAGCGGTGTTGGCCGCGGGCGGGATCGGCCGTGGCGCCGTTGACCAGCACCGTGCGCAGCCCGTCCAGCGCGGCCGAGCCGGGCGCGGCGCGCAGCAGCCCGCGCAGGACATTGGTCACCACATAGGTGTTGGCCAGCCCCGGCGCATCGTGCTCCGGATCCAACAGCGCCTCACAGGAGCGGACTTCGGACTCCAGCAGCCGCGGGTCGGCCCCGGCCCGCGCCAGCGCGCCCAGCACGATCGCACTCACCTCGGGACGCGCCCCGCTGCCCTGCGACCGCGCGGCCCAGCCGCCGCCCGGCAGCCGCAGCCGCCACAGCGTCTCGGCGACCTCCCCGACCCGTATTCGGCCGTCCAGCGGCGCGATGTCCAGCAGGAGATGCAGACCGTAGGCCGTACCGAACGCCGTGGGATGCACCGGCGGATCGCTCTCGGCGAGGGAGTGCGGCCAGCCGGAGAGCGGTCCGCGGCCGGGCACATCGATCACCGACAGGCCGCGCCGCAGCGCCGTGTACGCACCGTCCATCAGCTCCGGCAGCGAACCGGCCGGCGACGGCGCGAGCGCGGGCGCCGCCGGTCGCGCCCCGGCCGCGGCGCGGGCATGCAGCAGCGCCGCCGCCAGCCAGACCACCGCGCCCGCCCCGGCCCCGGCCGCCCCCGCCACGCAATACCGTGCCGCCTCGCCCGCCAGATGCTGCGGCAGGAGCCCGAACAGCGCCTGGAACACCGCGAACGCGGCGGCCGGCGCCCCGAGCCGGCCCAGCCAGGTCAGCAGCCGCGAGGGGGCGGGGACCGGCGGAACGCTCGGCGCCACCGCCGGAACAGGCGCGGGCACCACACCGCCCGCGCCGGACATCCGTGGCCGTACGCGCTGCCGCAGCATCATCTGCTCCCTCCCCCCGGTCGGCACAACACCGCACCGCATACGCGGATTTGGCATCCCGATCAGTGTAAAAGTCCCCACTGACAGCGGGGTCGCACACCTGTCCAGGCCGGGGAGAGCGGCCTATTTCCGTCCCGGAGGCAACGGGACGGCAATCCGGCCGCTCAGCGCGACGGCAGCGGCCCGGCCCCGCCGCCCGTCAGCAGAATCACCTCCAGCGTCCGCGGCCCGTGCACCCCCTCGACCCGGTCGAGCTCGATATCGCTGGTCGCCGACGGGCCGGAGATCCACGTCAACGGGCGCCGCGGATCCAGCCGCGCCAGCGCCTCGGGCACCGAGCCGACGACCTGGTCCGGGACGCGGACGACGCAGAGGTGATGGTCGGGCACGAGCGTGATCCGGCGCCGCCCCTGGTCGGGCCCCGCGTCCAGGACGAGGGTGCCCGTCTCCGCGACGGCCACCGCACAGCCGGTCACCACGCTGTCCACGGTGTCGAGTTCGCGGGCCGTGGTCGCCGCCCGGTCCTCGACGAGGGCGGCGTCCGCGGCGGCCATCCACCACGGCTCCAGCCCCTGCGGCACCGCCACCGTCCGCGCCCCGCGCCGCGCTAGCAGCGTGCGGATCAGCACCGCCAGCCCCTCGGTATCGCTGCGGTGCACGACCGCCCGGTAGTCCGCGAGGTTCTCCGCGAGCAGCTCGACGGTCTCCTCCGCCGTACGGGAGCCGTGCACCCGCCGGTAGTCGCGGCGGACCGGCACCCGCTCGGGCCGCTCGCCGCCCGGCACATCCGCCAGCGCGCGCCGCACCCGCCCCAACACCTCGTCCCTGCTGCTCACGTACCCTCTCCTCCCTGCCGCGCGGACTCCGTGCCGGTGCCGCGGGTGCGCTGCCACCAGTCGCGGAACGACTCGGCCGGTACGGCCGGGAGTTCGCGGGTCTGTGACCAGGCCCGCCCCGGCCCCGGCAGCCGCCGCGGATGCAGGCGCCGGGTACGCGCCGCCAGCCGCATCCCGGCGCGCAGCACGCCCGGACGGTCGAACACCCAGCCCGCCGCCCGCATCGCCGCCCGCTCCGCGGCATGCCCCCTGGCGGGCCTGAGGACCGCCCGCGTCCCGCGCCGGGTCACCTCGCCGCCCTCCACCACCCGTTCCCGCAGGTGCACCAGCACCTCGGGAATGTCGATGGCCACCGGACACACCTCGTAGCAGGCCCCGCACAGCGACGAGGCGTACGGCAGAGAAGACTCCAAGGCGCCCTCCACACCCCGGAGTTGGGGTGTGAGGATGGCCCCGATGGGGCCGGGATAGGGCGAGCCGTACGCATGCCCGCCGGCGCGCTCGTACACCGGGCAGACGTTCAGACACGCCGAACAGCGGATACAGCGCAGGGCCTGCCGCCCGACGGTGTCGGCGAGGGTGTCGGTGCGCCCGTTGTCGAGGAGGACCAGGTGGAAGGTCCCCGGCCCGTCGCCGTCCGTGGTGCCGGTCCAGGTGGAGGTGTACGGGTTCATCCGCTCGGCGGTGGACGAGCGGGGCAGCAGCTGGAGGAAGATTTCCAGGTCCTGCCAGGTGGGGACGGTCTTCTCGATGCCGACGACGGAGATCAGGGTCTCCGGCAGCGTCAGGCACATCCGGCCGTTGCCCTCGGACTCGACGACCACCAGGGTGCCGGTCTCGGCCACCATGAAGTTGGCGCCGGAGATGGCCACCTTCGCCGACAGGAACTTCTCCCGCAGATGCAGCCGCGCCGCCTCCGCCAGCTCGGCGGGGGAGTCGGACAGCCCTTCCGGGGCCGGACGGCCCCATCTCCCCATCTCCGCCAGGAAGATGTCGCGGATCTCGGAGCGGTTGCGATGGATCGCCGGGACCAGGATGTGGGAGGGCAGATCGTTGCCGAGCTGCACGATCAGCTCCGCCAGATCCGTCTCGTACGCACGGATCCCGGCCTCGGCGAGCGCCTCGTTCAGCCCGATCTCCTGGGTCGCCATCGACTTGACCTTGACGACCTCGCGCTCGCCGGTCTCCCGTACCAGCTCCGTGACGATCCGGTTGGCCTCCTCGGCGTCCGCCGCCCAGTGGACCTGCCCGCCCGCCGCGGTGACCGCGGCCTCCAACTGCTCCAGATAGTGGTCGAGATGACGCAGCGTACGGTCCTTGACGGCGGCGCCCGCGGCCCGGAGCTGCGCCCAGTCGTCCAGCTCGGCGACGGCTCGGGCCCGTTTGTCGCGGATGGTGTGGGTGGCGTGGGTGAGATTGGCGCGCAGTCGGCCGTCGCGGGTGGCGGCGGCCGCGGCCCGGGGGAACGCGGGCATGCCCAGGTAGGCGCCGTTCACCGCACGCTCCCGTCCGCAGAGGTGTGTGCTTTCCTGCCGTCCATCGGGGCGTCCTCCGTACTGGCCAGGATCTCGGCGATATGGACCGGGCGGATGGGGGAGCCCTGCCGGGCGAGGGTGCCGCCGATATGCAGCAGACAGGAGTTGTCGACCGTACAGACCGCTTCGGCACCGGTGCCGATGAGGTGCCGGACCTTGTCGGCGCCCATCGCCGCCGAGACCGCCGGGTTCTTCACCGCGAAGGTGCCGCCGAAACCGCAGCACTCCTCGGCGCCCGGCAGTTCGCGCAGCTCCAGCCCTCGTACCTGGGACAGCAGGCGCCGCGGGCGGTCGCCCAGGCCCAGCATCCGCAGACCATGACAGGTGGGGTGATAGGTGACGGTGTGCGGGTAATACGCGCCCACGTCCTCCACCTTCAGCACGTCCACGAGAAATTCGGTGAGTTCGTACGTCTTGGGCACCGCCAGCGCCGCGGCGTCGGTGAGCTCCCGGCCGCGCCCTTCGGCGGCCGCCTTGGCAGCGATCCTCGGATAGTTGTCGCGCACCATCGCGGCGCAGGAGCCGGACGGGGTGACGACGTAGTCGTAGTCCTTGAACGCCCGGTCGAAGCGGCGTACCAGCGGCTCGGTGGCGTGCCGGTAGCCGGTGTTGAACTGGGGCTGGCCGCAGCAGGACTGCTCGGCGGGGAATGCCACCTCGACCCCCAGACGTTCCAGGAGCGTGACCACCGCCTGGCCCGTCCGCGGATGGAGGAAGTCGTTGATACAGGTGACGAACAGCGCTACGCGCACGGTGTCCTCTCCTTTCGGCCGCCGCGGGCTCTGGCGGCCGGCCGCCTCACCGGTACATGATCACCTGTCGGCTCATCCTGCCCCAGTGGCAGGCCCAGGAGAAGAACCGGGCGGCCGGCCGTGAACGGGGCCGCGCGAACGACCGTAGGACCGTAAGCAGGACGGGAAGCGGAGGACCATGCCGAGCGCACAGGACACAGCACCGGACCGGGCGGTCGACGACGGCCGCCCGCCGTCACGGCTACGGCAGCTGGCCGCGGCCTCGGTCGGCAACGCCGTCGAGTGGTACGACTGGTACGCCTACTCCTTCCTGGCGGCCTACTTCGCCGACCAGATCTTCCCCAAGAGCAGCGGCAACTCCCTGGTGCCGCTGCTGTCCTCCTTCGCGGTCTTCGCGGTCGGCTTCTTCATGCGGCCGGTCGGCGGGCTGGTGATGGGCGCGGTCGCCGACCGCCGCGGCCGGCGCAGCGCGCTGACCCTCACCATCCTGCTGATGGGCGGCGGCAGCCTGCTGGTCGCGCTCACCCCCACCTATGCGAGCGCCGGGGTGCTCGCGCCCGTCGTCCTGGTGATCGCCCGGCTCGTCCAAGGGCTTTCGGTGGGCGGCGAGTTCGCGGCCTCCACGACGTTCCTGGTCGAATCGGCCGGACCCGGCAGGCGCGGACTGTTCTCCAGCTTCCAGTACGTCTCGACCAGCATCGGCCAGCTGCTGGCGTCCGGCATCGCCGCGCTGCTGGCCGGGCAGCTCAGCGACCGGCAGATGGGGCAGTGGGGTTGGCGGGTGGCGTTCCTGGTGGGGGCGGTGCTGAGCCTGCTCGGGCTGTGGATCCGGCGAGGAGCCCAGGAGACCAGGAGTGCCGAGCGGCAGGCCGAGCGCCCCGGCCTCTTCGAGGCGCTGCGCCGCCATCCCCGGCAGTCCCTGCTGATCTGCGGCATCACCGTCGGCGGCACCATCGCCTACTACACCTGGACCACCTATCTCCCCACCTACGCCCAGGTCAATGCGGGCTTCGACAAGGGCGATTCGCTCACCATCGGAACCCTCTCGCTGGCGTTCTTCGCCGTGCTGCAACCGCTGGGCGGGCTGCTGTCGGACCGCATCGGCCGTAAACCGCTGCTGCTCGGGTTCTCGCTGGGCTTCGCCGTCCTGGCGGTGCCGCTGCTCCATCTGGTCTCCGACGCCTGGATCTCGCTGCTGCTGGTGCAGTGCGCGGGCATGGTGCTGCTGACCGGCTACACGGCCATCGCCGCGGCCGTGAACGCCGAGGTGTTCCCCGCGCGGGTGCGGGCGGCCGGGATCGGCTTCCCGTACTCCCTGACCGTGGCCGTTTTCGGCGGCACCGCCCCGTATGTCGGCACCTGGTTCGCGCAGGCCGGGAACGCCGGGCTGTTCCCCTGGTATGTGGCCGTGCTGTGCCTGGTGTCGTTCGCCGTCTATCTGGCGCTGCCGGAGACGGCGCGGCAGCCGCTGGAGAGGTAGCCCGCCGTACGGACGGAAAAGCGCCGCCCCTCCCGGGACAGGGAGGGGCGGCGCCGTGTTGCCAGGTTCGTCAGACGAGCCAGCCGACGAGGTGGAGGACGCCGGCAAGCACGTTGGTGAGGATGTTCATCTGGCTTTTTCTCCTTGAAGCATGTGTGTGGGACCAACTCTCCGGCCCAGCAAGGGATGTCGACCGGAGGCGCGGTGACGGTCTGCAGCCCGTCGCTTGCGCCCCGTAAGCATCACTCGATGCGTTGCGTTTGCGAAAGTCCTTTCAGGATCGACCACGCTTTCTAGCGAACACTCGCGCGTGCGTTCGTTTGTTCCCATGTTTCCGACTGGTGTCGAGCGGATGACGCGCCGCCAGGTCGCCCCTATCGGCCCGCTTTTTCCCTTTCGGGACGCATAGCGGGATCACACCCCGTGACGGCCGCGATGTCCCGTGAGCTTTCTCATTGGCGATTTTTCTTGCCGAAATCGCGGCCGGCTGTCAGTGATCCGGAATTGACGCGCAATCAGAAGTGCCGGTGCCGGGCAATGACGGACATTTACCGGCGCCGCTGCCACGGAACTCGCCAGTAGTGCCACGCTGGGTGAAATCATCCGTATTCCCACGCGAATCGCTCGCGAGATGTGCACGACTTTCACAAGACGATCACGTGTTAGCGTCCGTCGCCGCGAACCGAATCCGCGAAAGGAAACTCCGTGGGCCACATGCACCACTTCAGCGCGGGCTGGGTATCCCCGGTCCTCGCCTATGCGATGGCGTGCGTAGGATCCGCCCTCGGTCTGCGCTGCACGGTGAGGGCGCTCGCCGCCACCGGCCGCGCCCGGCGCAACTGGCTGCTGACCGCCTCCGTCGCCATCGGTTCCGGCATCTGGACCATGCACTTCATCGGGATGCTCGGATTCGGCGTCACCGGCACCCCGATCCGCTACGACGTCCCGCGTACCGTCCTCAGCCTGCTGGTCGCCATGGCGGTCGTCGGCGCCGGCGTCTTCGCCGTCGGCCACGGCCAGGCACGGCTGCGCTCGCTGCTGCTCGGCGGTCTGGGCACGGGCGTGGGCGTGGCGGCCATGCACTACCTGGGCATGGCCGCGATGCGTCTGCACGGCCACGTCACCTACGACCCGGCCCTGGTCGCGCTCTCCGTCCTCATCGCCGTCGCCGCGGCAACGGCCGCACTGTGGGCCGCGCTCAGCGTGCGCGGCGCGGTCGGCGCGGCCGTCGCCTCCGTGGTGATGGGGCTCGCCGTCACCAGCATGCACTACACCGCAATGGCCGCCGTACGCATCCGGCTGGCGCCCTCCCGCGCACCGCTTCCCGGTGTGACTCCCATGGAATTCATCTTTCCCCTGACCGTCGTCCTCGGCTCATTTCTCTTTCTCACCGTGGCCTTTGTCGCATTGTCGCCGACCGCCCAGGAACGTGCCGCATCCGCCTCCGCACAATCGCTCCGCGAAGCCGAACTCCCCGCTTCTCTCTGACCCCTTGAGGATTTCATGCACGCACCACAGAGCACGGGCCATTCCGGGCCCGAAGGGGGAACGCCGCCGCCCAAGTCCGGTAATGCGGGCGGCAATTACAGCCGCCACCGGACGGCCCGCCGCGCGCCACAACGGGCGCTTCGCACCCCTTTCGTGATGCCCCGGCTGATGCCCCGGTCCGTACGGTCGAAGATCGTCGCGCTGCTGATGGTCCCCGTCGTCTCGCTGATCGCCCTGTGGGCCTTCGCCACCGTCACCTCCGCGCGCAGCGTCTCCGATCTCAACCGGCTCAAGGAGATCGACACCACCCTGGTGATCCCCGTCGGTGACTTCATCGCCGCCGTACAGGACGAACGCGGCGCCGCGGCCCGCGCCGTCGCCGCCCCCGACGCCGAACGGCAGCAGACCCTGCGCGACCGCCGGCGGGCCACCGACGCCGCCGCGACCGCACTGCGCGACGGCGTCAACGGCGGCAGCGCCGACGCCGCCGACGTCGATCCCCAGCTGCCCGGCCGCATTGACCGCCTGATGGGCGACGCCGCCCGACTGACCGCGCTCCGCGCCCGGCACACCACCGGCAAGGACGCCACCGACCGTACGACCGGCGCCTACAGCGAGATCGTCGACCACGGCCTGGCCACCCTCGGCGCGCTGTCCGGCCTCCAGAACCCGCCCGGCGCCTCGCAGCCGCGCATCGTCCTCGAACTCGCCCGCGCCCGCGACGCCCTCTCCCGCGAGGACGCGGTCCTGGGCGCCGCCCAGGCGGCCGGCCGGATGTCGCCCGCCCAGTTCGACGCCTTCACCGGCGCGGCACACACCCAGCGCGACCTGTTCGCCGGAGCCGTCGACGACCTGGCCCCCGCCGACGCCGCCGCCTACCACCGGATCCTCAACGGCACCGCCTACCGCGACCTGCGGACCGCCGAGGACGCCGTACGCGACGCCGGTCCCGGCACCCGCGCCGCCACCGCCGTCCCCGCCGCAAACTGGAGCGACGCCCACGGCGCAGTGCTGCGCGCCCTGCGCACCGCAGAGCGCTCGGCGGGCACCGCCGCGGCCCGCACCGCCGACCCGCTGTCCCTCGGCACGCTCGGCGGCTCCGGCCTCGCCGTGGTCCTGGGCCTGGCAGGTGTGCTGCTCTCCCTGCTCATCTCCGTCAAGATCGGCCGGGGGCTCGTCATCGAGCTGGAGGAGCTGCGGAACTCCGCCCTGCGCGTCGCGGGCCGTGACCTGCCCCGGTCGCTGCGGCGGCTGTACGCGGGCAAGTCCGTGGACATCGACGCCGTCGCCCCGCTGCCCGCCGACCGCGGCACCGGTCGCGACGAGGTGGGCCAGGTCGCCGAGGCCCTGGTAGCTGTGCACCGCACCGCGCTCCAGGCCGCGGCCGACCGTGCCGAGGCGCTCAGCGGAATCTCCGGCGTCTACGTCAGCCTCGCCCGCCGCAGCCAGCTGCTGCTGCACCGTCAGCTCGCCCTGCTCGACACCATGGAACGCCGTACCGAGGACCCGGCCGAACTGGAGGACCTCTTCCGGCTCGACCACCTCACCACCCGGATGCGCCGGCACGCCGAGAGCCTGATCATCCTCTCCGGTGCCGCGCCCGGCCGCGGCTGGCGGCATCCCGTACCGCTGCTGGACGTGGTACGGGCCGCAGTCGCCGAGGTCGAGGACTTCGCACGGGTCGAGGTGAATGCCGTAGCCGAGGTCCGGCTGGTCGGCGGCGCGGTCGCCGACCTGACCCATCTGCTGGCCGAACTGGTCGAGAACGCCGTGACGTTCTCCGCGCCGCACACCAGGGTGCAGGTCCAGGCCGAGCGGGTGGGCACCGGCCTCGTCCTGGAGATCCACGACCGCGGGCTCGGCATGAGCACCGAGGCACTGGAGGAGGCCAACCGCCGGATCGTCGACGCCGACGAGATCGACCTCCTGGACACCGAACGGCTCGGCCTCTTCGTGGTCAACCGCCTCGCCCATCGCCAGCAGGCACGGGTGACGCTCCAGCCGTCGGCCTACGGCGGCGTCACCGCCGTGGTGCTGCTGCCCGACGACGTACTGGCCGAGGGCGCGCCGGACGACGGGGGAGCGCACGTGGAGATGACCTCGCTGTACCACCGGCGGCGCCCGGCCAGGGCGCGGGCACTCGGCGCCGCGATCCGCCGGCCCGCCGCGCTCCCCGCGGCGCCCGAGCCGCCCGTACGGACCGCACCCGCCCCGGAGGCGCCCATGACCGAGCGGCCCGCGCCGCCGGAGCCCGCCCGGGCCGACCTCGACGGCCCCCTGCCCCGCCGCGTCCGCCAGGCCAGCCTCGCGCCGGCCCTGCGCGACGACCCCCAGCACAAGCCGGAGTGGGTTCCCCGCACCGAAGACACCCCCGCACCGCGCCGCTCCCCGGAACAGGCCCGCGCCACCATGGCGTCCCTGCGCGCCGGCTGGACCCGCGGCCGCGCCGCGACGGCGCCGCACGACGGTGCCACCGGGGCGGCCACCCCCGACGACGCCAACCCTGACGACGCCGCCCCCGGCCACGACCCCCAAGGAGAAACCACCCCATGACCACCGACCAGCACCAGCACCCTCACCTCTCCGGTGAACTCAACTGGCTTCTGGACGACTTGGTGTCCCGGGTACTGGAGATCCGCTGCGCCGTCGTCCTGTCCGGCGACGGCCTGGCCGTCGGCACGTCCAACGGGCTGACCCGCGACGACAGCGAACGCTTCGCCGCCATCGCCTCCGGCTTCCACAGCCTCTCCAAGGGCGTCGCCCGGCATTTCGCGGCCGGCCAGGTCATCCAGACCATGGTCGAGCTGGAGGGCGGCTTCCTCTTCGTCGTGGCGGCGGGGGACGGCTCCTGCCTGGGCGTGTTCAGCAGCGCCGAGGCCGATATCGGCCTGATCGCCTACGAGATGGCCCGCCTGGTCAAGCGCGTCGGCGAGCACCTCGGCACGCCCGAGCGCGCCGGAGTGGAGTGACCGGCCGCCCATGAGCGACACCACCCCGCACTGGTACGACGACGAAGCGGGGCCGATGGTCCGGCTCTATGCGATGACCGCGGGGCGGGCCCGGCCCAGCAGCGAGGCTTTCGCGCTGATGGCCGTCGTGCAGGCCGAAACCCGCCCCGACACCGGCGACCCGCCGGCGCTCTCGCCCGAGCAGCGGGCCATCCTCACCCTGTGCGGCGAGCGCCCCCGCCCGGTGGCCGAGATCGCCTCCGACTCCGGACTGCCCCTGGGGGTGGTCCGCGTCCTGCTGAGCGATCTGCTGGCCGCGGAACTGATCCGCGTCAACCGCCCCGTTCCGCCGGCCCAGTTGCCTGCCACGCACCTTCTCAAGGAAGTGATTGATGGACTCCGCGCGCTCTGATTCCGTGCGCTCCCACCCCCCGGGCTCCGCCCCCGCCTCCTCCTTCATGGCCCTGAAGATCCTGGTGGCCGGCGGTTTCGGCGTCGGCAAGACGACCCTCGTCGGCTCCGTCAGCGAGATCCGCCCGCTCAGCACGGAGGAGCGGCTGACCGAGGCCGGCCGCCCCGTCGACTCGCTCGACGGCGTCCAGCACAAGACCACCACGACCGTGGCGATGGATTTCGGCCGGATCACCCTCCACGACGACCTGGCGCTGTATTTGTTCGGCACCCCGGGCCAGGACCGCTTCTGGTTCCTCTGGGACGAGCTGGCGCAGGGCGCCCTCGGCGCGGTGGTGCTCGCCGACACCCGCCGCCTGGCCGACTGCTTCTCGGCCATCGACTACTTCGAGCACCGCGCCATCCCCTTCGTCGTCGCCGTCAACTGCTTCGACGGCGCCCGCACCCACAGCCCCGACGAGGTCGCCCGCGCCCTGGACCTCGACCCGGGCACCCCCGTGCTGCTGTGCGACGCACGCGACCGCGCGTCCTGCAAGGAGGTGCTGATCGGCCTGGTCGAGCATGCGGCCGCGTCGTACGAGGCGCGGCTGCGGCCTGGGGCGGGATCGGGCGGCTGATCACCGGGTGGCGGGGCGGTGGTGGTGCGGTGGCGTGCGTCGGGAGTTGCCGGGTGTTGGCGGGTGCCGCGTACGGCGGCCCGGCCCGCCCGATTGGCGCCGATGGTGCTGGCCGACGGCCCGTAGCCGACGAGAGGCACCCGTGCTTCGCGCAGCGCGCGGGTGCCCGCCATCCGGATGCCGCCGGCCGCCTCGCGCCGCTTGAGCGGCGCGAGGCGGCCGGCGGTGGCGCGGAACCCGGTCGCGTACAGGATGACGTCGGCCGCGTCCGTCACGGGAGCGGGCGGAGGGGCCGCACCCTGGGGAGTTGTCATTCCGCGCGAACTCCACTCGGTGGCCGATTAGTTGATCTTGAGCAGCTCTACGTCGAAGATGAGCGTGGAGTGGGGAGGAATGACCCCCGGGACGCCCCTGGCCCCATAGCCGTAGTCCGGGGTGATAGTGAGCTTTGCGCGCTCCCCCAACGACATCTGGGGAACCCCTTCGTCCCACCCCTTGATCAGCTGGCCGATGCCGATGTCGCAGACGAACGGCTCGTTCCGATCACGGCTTGAGTCGAACTTTTGCCCGCTTTCAAGCGTTCCGGTGTAGTGCATGGTGATGGAGTCACCTGCCTTGGGGAAGTTCTTGCCGTCCCCAGCCTTGATGACTTCCCTGGTTACGCCCATGTCGGCACCCCTTCAGTGATGGTCTGCCAGACCCTACCGAAGGGTGATCACTGCCACACACGTACAGGGCGGTGGTCGGTCCTTCCGCGCCGACGGGGGCGTGGGGGCACGGCGACTCGGCAACAGCGGGTGTCCAGGCCGGGGGCAGCGGAGTGACATCCGGCGGGCGCTGACGCGGCTTCAGTCTCTGGGAGGTTCCAACGTCACCGGGCCTGGACCGCTGGGACGCGGAATTCGTGGTTCACGCACGCCGGCCTGGCCGCCATCATCGTCACCCGCCTCGGTGATGTCCTCCGGGCGGAGCTCGGAGGCTGAAGGACCGTACTTCAACCGGCGGGATACCTTCCGACGCTTGACCACACCGTCCTCCTCATCAGGTCGGTTTCATCGGAGACTTGAGATGTCTGCTCGACAGCTGTGGAACGTGTGAGGCCCCTTGGATGATTCCCGCGTGTGGACGGGATCCCGGCTGTGGACATGAGCGGCGACGTGCAGGGCGCAGACGACCACTCAAGGAGCGTCCCCGTCGGAAGCGGTGACGCGGTGACGGCCCCCAGCGGCGACGGCCCCTGTCCCGGTCTGTTCCTTCGCTTGAAGGAGGACGGGCGGGACGGGCGCGCGGGCCTCTGTCAAACCGCAGCCCGGAGACCTGGACCTCGGATGCCTGGCCGCCCTGGCCGAGTACGTGAACACCACGAACCTGGCATTCATGGACCCGGATTGGTCGATGGCCCGGGACTGCGCGCTCCGCCGCTCCGCCGCTTCGGCTTGGACGCGGGGCGTGCGGCGCACCTCGGCTTGGCGGCCCGTCCGATCGGACCCGTCCAGGCAGGCGGCCAGGGTGGAAGCGCCTACCGGCTGTCCCTCCGCCTACAGGGCGGCCGCGACTGCCCGGAGTCTCTTCAGCGTCCGCGCCGCTTACCCGTGGGGTTGGCCGTCTCTGAGAAGATCCGCGCATGGCTGAGAGCTTCACGACACGAGAGATCGACGTCAGGACCGGCTCGCAAGAGACGGTCTACGACCTGACCGGGGAGTGCACGTCGTTCTTGCGGCAGGTTGCCCAGGACCGGGACGGGTTGCTGAATGTCTTTGCACCTCACGCGACCATGGGAGTAGCGCTGCTGGAGACGGGGGCGGGCAGTGACGAGGATCTGCTGTCCGCTCTCCGCGATCTGCTTCCGGCGGATGACCGATGGCGGCACAAGCACGGGAGCCCCGGCCATGGCCGTGACCACGTGCTTCCTGCCCTCGTGCCACCGCACGCCACGTTGCCCGTGGTCGGGGGTGAGCTGGCCCTTGGAACCTGGCAGTCCGTCTGCCTCGTGGATACCAATAAAGACAATGTCAACCGTCAGGTTCGACTGAGCTTCCTGGGCTGATCAAGATCGTCCTGGGTGTGGCCGCGAAATCTCCGTACCTTGCGTGTTCGAAACGGAGAAGGCTTGCGCGGTACGGACCTGGACATGATCGAACGACCCTACGACGGATGCGGAAAATGCCTGCTCGGTGTGCGGCGGCTTTCCCGCATGAAGCTGGCCACATCCTCCCCGGAGCGCCAGCGGGAGGATGTGCTGACGGCCGCCGCGTCCGTCGGCGGCCACATCACGGCTGGGCCGATGACTGGGAGGTCTCGGGCGTCACGGATCCGATGACGAGGCCCCGGCTCGGCCCATGGCTCCCGGACGAGCGGGGCCCGTACGACGGGCTGGTGGCGGCTGCCGTTGACCGGCTCGGTCGTAACGTCGTCGACTGGCTGAACACCGGTTACAAGATGCGTGACGAGACGAGGTTGCTCGTCACGTACGGCCACGAAGGCCCGTGGGATCTGGACGATCAGGTCGACGAGAACCGCTTCACCATGGAGGCGTCCGTCGTACGGATTCCAGCACGTCCGGACAGTGATGGGCGGCAAGGTTGATCACGTTGTGCAGCATCCGCATGCCGCCACCGTGATCCGGAACGTCGCTCGGCGGATACTCGCCGATCCCGAGAACGTCACCACGAGCAGCGAAGCCGCCCGCCTCAACAGGGAGGGGGAGCTCGCTCCGGTCGATCATCTGGCCGTCATGTACGGCAGGCCGGCCGGCGGCCAGGGTCGTCCGCCGAGTCCGGATCCACGACGTTGCCGTGCCACTCGCCGGTGGCCAGGGCTACGCAGACGTACTCGGCCACGTCCTCGTCGTACGACGGAAGTCCCAGCAATTGCAGAGGTTCTTGATCGGGCAAGGTCACCGCAAGGTCCCGGTTGACAAGGGCAAGAGCCTCGTCTCACAGCGGGTACTCGCCAAGCGCAACCCGGCGGGGCTCAGGGAGATCGAAGAGAGCACTCATGGAGACCATCCTGGAGGACGGGGCAGACGGCGCCCACCCTGCACCACGCCGCAAGTCGCCAACCACCAGCGGCGCGGCACCCGCAGGAGCAGGCTGCACGCGGATGCTGTTCCGCTCATGGCCGGTTGCCCCCAGTCCAGGCAGCGGCGGCGGTGGCGAACCAGATGCGGATGAGCGGTGGCCGGTGATCAGGGGCAGATGCGGCGGGCCCGGTTGCCGTACTCCGTCATGAGCAGTTCGGTGAGGAGGTCGCGGCAGGTCATCTGTCCTTGGTCGCTGGGTCGACCGGTCTCGGTGAACTCGTGGCGGATCGAGGTCAGTTGCAGCTGCGGCAGGCGTTGTCCGGTGCGGGCAACCTTGGCGAGCGCCAGGCGGTCTTGCCGGATGCCGACCACGTGCATGGGGGCGGAAGACGATGTGCCGAGTGCCTGAGCGAGGGTGGAGATGACCGAACTCAACACCGTGGTGACGTGGGTTGACGCACGCGAGAGGCTGCCTCGGGACGGGGCACCGGTGGCAGCAGCGATCACGGGCCGGTATCCGGCTGACAGCTCCACTGAGGCCAACACGGCAT
Source organism: Streptomyces gilvosporeus (assembly GCF_002082195.1). Taxonomy (GTDB): domain Bacteria; phylum Actinomycetota; class Actinomycetes; order Streptomycetales; family Streptomycetaceae; genus Streptomyces; species Streptomyces gilvosporeus. The sequence continues at coordinate 8,003,440 of NZ_CP020569.1, forward strand.
GGGGTGAGGAATTTTGGCTGGTGAGGCCGATGGTCTTCACGACTCTGCACTTCAGTGAGGACGGGGCGGAGCACCGGGACTGCTTCGTCGACTCCGACGGCGTTGTCCGCTTGCCCTACGGACTCACCCGCGCCGAAACCGTGACGCACTGGGCCGAGCTGCCCACCCTGCCGGGCGGGATGACGCACCTCGTCCTAGGGGACGACGTGCCGTCAGCTCTCGACCACGCGTGGGACGCTCGCCCCCTCACCTGATCCACGTCCTGCTCGGACGCGTGGCGGGCGTGCCTACGTAGCCGGTCGGCCTGTAGGAGCCGACTACGGTCGACGGCCCCTTCTACTCCGTAATGCCGTCCGGAGCTTTGCCCGTTCGGCCCCACCTCATGGGTCGTGCCCTCCGGCCTGGACGGCGGTGGGGCGATTGCAGGGATCCCAGGGTGCAGGGGTCCGTTGGGGCTGCTTCGGCCAGGTCCGATCGGCTTCCGGTCGCGAGTAGCGCGGCGCTGACGAGCGTGGCGAGCAGGTCGATGTCGGAGCCCGCTTCGAGCCGGACCGTGATCCAGCCGGATGCTGTGGGCAGCTTGATGGCGCTCGACTTCCGCAGTGCCGGGCGCAGCCGTTCGATCATGCCGTGGGTCAGGTGTACGTCGACCTCGTTGCCGCCATGGAAGTGGACGATCTCCTGGGCGCCGGCGCATAGGCAATGTCGGGCCCCGCAACACGCACGACCCCGCGAGAGCGCCGGCCAATCGGCGAGACGTGCGTTCGCGTGTTCGGCCAAATTCATATCGTCAGACTGCCCACTCCTGGCCCAAGGCAATAGGGCTGCGGTGAAGGGATCTCGGGACCGGGCGGGGCAGCGACGGTCACGGCGGGCAAAGCTGTGCACAGCTTGTCGCTTGCCCTTCATCGGCCGTCCACGGCCTTGGTGGCCATCGGGTCAAGGCTGGAATGTCGAGTAGGCCGAGATGTCGAGACGTTCAGCGCCGTGCACGCGATGGGTCACCGTCGAACCGACCTGCGGCCGAAAACGGGGGGCCGCAGGTTGGTCCTGCCTGTGGAGAGGCCCGAGGGAGACGGGGCGTCGCACATGCTGTAACGCCCTCCTCGACGGAGCAGCCAGGCCGTCGCGGCATCGAACGGGTGCCGGCCCAGGCGGCCGGGAAGTAAGCGGGTCCACGACGCATCCGATCTGGAAGGTGCGCGCGGCGGTCGGGCGCACCGTCATTGCACGCGGCAACGACCTCGACGAGGCCACGGGCGCCCGTACCCCCACGCGGTCCACACGTTCTCCCCGGCGACTGATCGGCCTGTCCTTCACGACGATGAGTGCATGCGCTGGATGGCGAGGAGGGCGGCGTCGTCGCCGAGGGAACCTTCCGCATGGGCGAGGAGGTCCCGCTGGATGTTCTGGACGAGGGCGTCCGGACTGCTCCTGGTCCATTGAGCGACTCGCTGGGCCAACGGGTAGAAGGCGTTATTGCGGTCACGGGCCTCGATGACGCCGTCGGTGTAGAGCAGGAGCGTGTCACCGGTCTGGAAGGCGAATTCGTCGAGGGCGTGGGTGTCCGGGCCGAGGCCGCACATGCCGAGCGGGGGTGCGGGCTGGGAGCTCGCGGCCGTGGTGACGCCGCCCTGGCTGACGAGCAAGGGCGGCGGGTGACCGCAGTGCGTCATGCGGGCCACGGGTTCGTGATCGGGGATCTCCAGCAGCAGCGCGGTGATGAAGTGTTCGGGCGCTTCCTCGTCCCCCTCGGGGAAGTGGGTCAGGTAACGGCAGACGCTGCGGTCCAGGGCAGAAGCGAGCGCCGGCAGGGTGGTGTGCTGGTGGGCGGCCTCCTGGAAGGCGCCGAGCAGGGTGGCCGCTTCACCGACCGAGGCCAGGCCCTTGCCCCGTACGTCCCCGATGATCACGCGGGTGCCGGAATCGGTGCGGGTCACCGCATACAGATCACCACCGATACACGCTTCCTCCTCGGCGGCCAGGTACGAAGAGCCGAACCGCAGCGGGCCGAGCCGGTGCGGCAGCGGACGCAGCAGGGCCCGCTGTGCGGCCTCGGAGACCGACCGCACCTGAGCCAGCTCCCGCTTACGACGCTCCCGGACCATGCAGACGAGGACGACGAAGACTGAGAGCACGCTGAGCGCGATGATCTGCGCCACGTGATTGCTGGTCGTCAGACCGCCATGGAGCACGGCGATCACGACTTGGGCCGCCACCGCCAGGGCGCCGATCAACGCGGTGGTCCACGGACCGCTGAAGGAAGCGGCGAGGGCGGGCGCGATGACCAGCAATGGGCCGAGGTGGATGTTCTGCGGAGATTGGATGTCCACCACGGTGATCACAACGATCAGGCCCAGGGGAATAGCCACCAGCGCATGGCTGGAGTGCCATAGCTGCTGCATCCGTGCGAGGCGCTGCCCCAGGCGACCTGTCTGCATGTCTCCAATGTGCATGATGCGTCCGGGAACGGGCGTTCCGGCGGGCCGCGGACCACCCCGGTGGCGCCCTTGCGTTTCACGAGTCGACTGGGGCCTGTTGCGAAAGTGCTGGTCATAGCCAATCGGCACGCGGCCGTGACGACGACCAGTCCCGCCTTCTCGGATGGACAAGCCCGAAACGCCGTTGCTGCCCGACTCAGGTGTCGAGGAGTTCCGGCACGAAGATGTCCTCGCACGTCAGCTGTCGCTTCGACAGGCCCTGCTCGTGGTGGTAGCGCAAGAAGGTGTCGATGGCCTTGCGGTTCGCGGCGACGCCGTAGGGCCACCAGTCGTCGCCGAGCAGCCGACGGTTCTGCTCGAACAGCGTGCTGAACCACGGCGTGATGACGCTCATGTGCTGCTTGGTGGCGTCGTCGAGGTACTTGCGCTCGGCGAGTGTCTTGGCTTGCGCGAAGGCGTCGTACACGGCCCGTGCGAGGCCCGGCCGATATGCCAGTTCTCTGCGGATCGCGATGATGTGCATAGGGGGGGAAGATCCCGGTGCGGCGGTAGTAGTCGCGCTCCACGGCCTCGTAGTCGGGGAACAGGCGGGCGACCTTCGGGGAGCCGTCCAGCACCGCCTGCGGTACGTCGACGGAGATCAGTGCGTCGATCTCGCCGTATTCGAGCATGGCGCCCAGGGTCTGGCCGTCCTCCGCGTGGCGCACGTCGACGCCGTCCGGGACGGGCTGCGGGACCCAGTCGAAGGCGGGGAGGGGGTGGTTGGTGCCGCCGATGACCCAGCGGCACTGGTCGGGGGTCACGCCGTACTCGTCGGCCAGGATGCCCTTCGGCCAGATCCCGGCGTCGTGGCCGTAGAGAGCGAACTCGCCGACGGTCCTGCCGGCCAGGTCCTGCGGCTTCACGATCCCGGCGGCGGTGTTCACGAAGATCGCCGAGTGGCGGAAGTTGCGGTTCGGCAGGATCGGCAGCGCCAGAAACGGCGCGTCGTCGAGGTCGAAGGTGCGTAGGAAGTAGGTGAGGCCGAACTCGGCGAGGTCGTAGTGTCCCTCGACGGTGCGGCGGAAGATGTCCGACACGAGCGGCGCCGTCTCGAACGTCGCGTCCACCCCGTCGACCGTGACCCGACCGTCGAACAGTGCCTCGGTGTGCTCGTAGGCGTAGACGCCGATGCTCAGCTTGGTGCTCATCAGTGGATCTCCTCTCCGGGAGTCCGTGGAGTGGCCCGCTTCCGTAAATGACCGTTCACTTTAGGGTGTTCCCGGAACGGTAGAGCTGTCAAGATGAATGTTCATTCACGATGAAGGAGGGCGACCATGCCACGCATCACAGCCGAGCGCCGCGAGGCGAAGCGTGCGGAGATCGTCGCTGCGGCCCGTCGTTGCTTCGCCCGCGACGGGTTCCACCAGACCTCCATGCCGGACATCGCCGCGGAGGCGGGCGTCTCGGCCGGCGCGCCATACCGCTACTTCATCAGCAAGGAGGAGATCATCCTCGCTATCGCGGGCGACGCGTTCCGGCTGATCTTCGAACCGGTTGAGCGGCTGGCCGAGAGCGCGGACGCTCCGTCCGTCGCGGAACTGGTGGCCGCCGCGCTCGGCACGATCAGCGGCGAGACGGTGCAGGACGCGGCGGGGCACGAGGTCGCAGTGGAGGAACTGCTGCGCTGCGTCGTGCAGACGTGGGCGGAGGTGCTGCGCAACGACGAGGTACGCGGCCCGGCCGCGGAGGGCTTCGAAAAGGTCCGCGCCACTATCGCCGACGCTCTGCGCCGCGGCCGGGCCGCGGGCACGGTGCCCGCCGCCATGGACCCGGACCGCGCAGCCCGCGTGGTGATGGGGCTGCTGCACGGACTCCTGCTCCAGCGCGTGGCCTTCGGTCTCACGGACACGGCCGGCTTCGCAGACGACCTGCACGGCGGGCTGATCTTGTGATGGGCTATGACCGCGCGAAGGCGGCGTGACACGGGCAGCACGGCGGATGGACACTGGCGCATCGACGAGGAGGGAGGACAAGCTCAGCGTGTGAGCAGGCACCCAGCCGCGACGCCGAGGAAGAGCATGGATCCGAAGAGCAGGCCGATGATCGGATGTAGGCGGTACTTCCGGGTGAACACCCGTGCGCTTTTCGGCCTTTCGGGCAGGTAGGCGACCGGTACATGGGTTCCGAGGGGCAGCCCCGTCCCCGTCGTGGGGGCCGGAACCTGACAGGCCGGCCCTGCCGGTCGGTGAACTCGATGACGGGCGTCGAATAATCGTCCGCCGACGTGTGCTCCTGGTCCACCACCACCCCCTCGGCGTGCAGCCCGTAGCGGCTCAGCCGGATCTGCAGCAGTGCCTCCCGCGCACTGGCCCCCAGATTCACCAGGCCCACCAATACGGCCAGACCGATACCGATCGTTTCACCCGTCATCCGCCCTCTGTTCTCCCTCGCACAGCGCCTGCCTGGAACGGGCCGCGTATCGGGAGGACGCGGCACTTCACGAAGGTGCGCGGGCGCACCGGCTCCTCGGGCTTACGTGGTCGCCAGGGCGGATTCGCCGGCCTGTTGGCCGACACGGCGCGCCGCACCGGAGTGGCCGGCTGCCCAGGCGACGGCACCCAGCGCTGGCCGGCCGTGCATGCCCTCGATGCAGCGGTCCTTCCACGTCGCGTCATTGATTCGATTGCCCTGCGCGGTGCTCAGGACCCTCGTCGTCTTCCGGCAGCCCAGGCCGATGGCGCGGGCAGCCTCGGTACGCCCGCGGTCCAGAGCGAGGATGTCGGCGTTGACGGGATCGATCTCAACGCTTCCGCCGACGCCTGCCCCGGCCCGCATTCCCTCGGCCGGTCGCCACCGTGCCGGCCGGCGCCGTTTCCTCCTGCGGCCCGGGCCGATCGGCCGCCACCACCAGCGCGGCGAGCGCGGTGGTGACCGGCACCGAGGCGACCAGACCGATCGAGCCCACCAGCGTGCGCACGATCTCCTCGGCCACCAACTCGCTGTTGGCGACCGTGCCCACGCCGCTCTGCGCGATGGAGAAGAGCAGCAGCAGCGGCAGCGCGGCACCGGCGTAGGCGAGGACGAGGGTGTTGACCACGGAGGCGATGTGGTCGCGGCCGATGCGAATGCCTGCCCGGTACAGTCCGCGCCGGCCCATCGAGGGGTTGGCGTCGTGCAGCTCCCAGACGGCGGATGTCTGCGTCACCGTGACGTCGTCGAGCACGCCGAGGGAGCCGATGATGACGCCGGCGAGCAGCAGACCGCTCATGTCGAGCTTCGGATAGAGACTGTGGATCAGGCCGGTGCTGTCGTCCGTGTTGCCGGTGAGGGCGGCCCAGTCGATGAATGTCGAGCCCAGGATGCCGATCAGCGCCAGCGAGAGCAGGGTGCCGAGCACCGCCACCGATGTGCGGGCCGACAGGCCGTGGCACATGTACAGCGCGATCAGCATGATCGCACTTGAGCCGACCACCGCTACGAGCAGTGGATTCGAGCCCTGGAGGACCGCGGGCAGGATGAAGAAGTTCAGCACCATGAAGCTGATGGCCAGCGCGACCAGCGCCATCACGCCGCGCAGCCGACCCACCACCACGACGGCGAGTGCGAAGATTCCGGCCAGCAGGCCCATCGGGAAGCGGCGGTTGACGTCGGTGACCGAGTACTGCAGGCCCTTGGGAGCCGAGGGTGCGTATGCGGCGACGACCTTCTCGCCCTGGTGTAGCTGTCGCGCCTGATCGGGCCGCACGATCTCGGTGAAGGTGCGGCCTTTGTCCTTGCCGGTGTCGACGCGGATCGTGGCCTTGTGGCAGGTGCCGTTCGCCCCTTGCTGCGCCGGATTGCCCCCGGCGGTGGAGGTGTCTCCGGTGGGGGTCTCGCCGGAGGCGTTCGCCGACTTGCAGCTCACCTCGACGGCTTTGGTGACCGTCGCCTGCTGGGTCTGCTGGTCGAAACCGACGCCGGTGCGCTTGTGGGGCGGTGCACTGCCCGGCCACAGCACCACGAGCCCCACCACGACCGCGGCCGTGAAGGGGATCAGGATCGCCGCGATCACCTTGCGCAGGTGCCGGGAGACTGGCGCGGCGGGCCCGTGGCTGTGGCTGTGTCCATGGGTGTGCGCATGTCCGTCACCGTCGGCGCTCGCTCCCGGGCCGTGGCCGGAGCCATGTCCGGCGCCGGTCACCGGTGCGTGCCCGTGGTCGTGGCCTATCGCCTGAGAGGGGACGTGGCCCGCGCCGGCATCGGGTCCGTAGCCGGGGTGAGGCATCGACTCGGGAGGATTCCCGTACCCGTACCCGTAGTTGTGGCCGTAGTCGTGGCCGTACTCGCTCGCACGATCACCTCTGGGTCGGGGCGGTTCGCCGACCCGGTTCCAGTCCCCGGCACTGTGCCGGTCAGCGGTTCCCATGCCGTCTCCCTCGCGGTTGTCCGTGCCCCCTCCGGAGCCGGTCCTGCGCGGCGGCTCTGGGGCAGAGTACGGGAACGGCCGTGCCGTGGTCTCAGTCCGAGCATCGCCGGAAGATCGAGCGTTCCGCTCACTACGTCTGGATCATGAACCTGGCGCGAAGGGGCATGTTCGGGCCGTGGGCCTTTCGCTCCCGGGGCTGGAGAGCCCTTGCGGTGCGTCCTCAATGCAGATGGCCAGAGGCGGCGCACTGGTGCACGGCCTGGCTGACGTCACTTGGCTCGTCGAGCGTGCCGCAGGCGTTGGGCAACGGTCAAAAGGGCGCTGGCGGTTGCTACGCGTCCCGGAGGGGCGTTCGGACTGATCGGCAGAATGAGCCAGCACGGAAGACGCCATCAAAACCCTCCAGGGCAGTACACCTAGCCCCTGCCCAGCACGCGTCGGCCCCTCCATGAAGGGGCCAACCGCATCCTACGGAGAAGCAAAGAATTCCGTCCGGTAGTGCCCGGTAGGGCCCATTCCGGTCTACGTTCCTCCCGCACCCTGTCATGTCACGCTCACTCGGCGTGCAGGGTTGTGAGTGTCATGCTCATGACTGCGCGCGCATAGCTGCTACGCACGTCACGGGCTGCCCATCCAGTGCGAGAACCCCCACTTCCCGATGGAGGCAGTACCCCATGCGTGAGTCACGTCCGAGCGGGCAAAGACGGAGTCTGCGAAGACTCGTTGCCGTCGCCTTCCCCGCGCTCGCCCTTGCCGTCGCCGGAACGGCCGCCGCGCCCTCGGCCGGTGCGCAGCCCACCACGGTGCAGCCGCACACCTCAAAGGTCACGCAGAACGCCAAGGCGCTGACCGACCCCCAGCGGCAGACCTTCCACCCGACCGGCAAGGCTGGCCAGAAGGTCCCCACGACCCACCTGTGCGCCACCGCCAAGCCGGGCCAGGCGTCCTGCTTCGCCCAGCGCCGCACCGACATCCAGCAGCGGCTCGCCTCGGCGCTCGCCGCCGCCGCGCCCTCCGGCCTCTCCCCGGCCAACCTGCACAGCGCCTACAACCTGCCCACGTCGGCGGGTTCCGGCATGACCGTCGGCATCGTCGACGCCTACAACGACCCCAACGCCGAGTCGGACCTGGCCACTTACCGCTCCACCTACGGCCTGTCCGCCTGCACCAAGGCCAACGGCTGCTTCAAGCAGGTCAGTCAGACCGGCTCCACCACCTCGCTGCCGACCAACGACACCGGCTGGGCCGGTGAAGAGATGCTCGACATCGACATGGTCAGTGCGGTCTGCCCGAACTGCCGCATCGTCCTGGTCGAGGCCGACTCCGCGAACATGGCCGACCTCGGCGCCGCCGAGAACGAGGCCGTGGCGCTCGGCGCCAAGTTCGTCTCCAACAGCTGGGGCGGCTCCGAGGACTCCTCCCAGACCGGCAACGACACCTCGTACTTCAAGCACCCGGGCGTCGCGATCACCGTCTCCTCCGGTGACTCCGCCTACGGCGCCGAGTACCCGGCGACCTCCCAGTACGTGACCGCCGTCGGCGGCACCGCGCTCACCACCGCCTCCAACTCCCGCGGCTGGAGCGAGTCGGTGTGGCACACCAACTCCACGGAAGGCACCGGCTCCGGCTGCTCCGCCTACGACCCGAAGCCGAGCTGGCAGACCGACAGCGGCTGCTCCAAGCGCATGGAGGCGGACGTCTCCGCGGTCGCCGACCCGGCCACCGGCGTCGCGGTCTACGACACCTACGGCGGCTCCGGCTGGGCGGTCTACGGCGGCACCAGCGCCAGCTCGCCGATCATCGCCTCGGTCTACGCCCTCGCAGGCACTCCGGGCGCGAGCGACTACCCCGCGAAGTACCCGTACTCCCACACCGGCAACCTGTACGACGTGACCAGCGGCAACAACGGCAGCTGCTCCCCGTCGTACTTCTGCACCGCGGGCACCGGCTACGACGGCCCGACCGGCTGGGGCACCCCGAACGGCGCCACCGCCTTCACCGCCGGTGGCAGCACCGGTGGCAACACGGTGACCGTCACCAACCCGGGCAGTCAGTCCACCACCACGGGCGGCTCGGCCAGCCTGCAGATCTCGGCCTCGGACAGCGGCGGCGCCGCGCTCACCTACAGCGCGAGCGGCCTGCCCACCGGCCTGTCCATCAACAGCTCCACCGGCCTGATCTCGGGTACGGCCTCCACCGCGGGCACCTACCAGGTCACGGCCACCGCGACCGACTCCACCGGCGCCTCCGGCTCGACCTCCTTCACCTGGACCGTCGGCTCCGGCGGGAGTGGCGACTGCACCTCGTCCCAGCTGCTTGCCGCACCGGGATTCGAATCGGGCAGCGCCGGCTGGACCGCGACCAGCGGAGTCATCACCAACGACTCCGGTGAGGCGGCCCACGGCGGCTCGTACTACGCCTGGCTCGACGGCTACGGCTCCTCGCACACCGACACGCTGTCCCAGTCGGTGACGATCCCGTCCGGCTGCAAGGCCACGCTCACCTTCTACCTGCACATCGACACCGCGGAGACCGGCAGCACCGCCTACGACAAGCTGACGGTGACCGCCGGTTCAAAGACCCTGGCGACGTACTCGAACCTCGACGCGAACTCCGGGTACGTGCAGAAGACCTTCGACCTGTCCTCGCTGGCGGGCCAGACCGTCACCCTGAAGTTCAACGGCGTGGAGGACTCCTCGATGCAGACCAGCTTCGTCGTGGACGACACCGCCCTGACGACCGGCTGACCGGTAGAACTGAGCACTCGATCCCGCACGCGGAAACCGTCCGCGTGCGGGACACGCCGTAACCAACCCGGTCGTTCAGCACGCGACAGGCGGGCGCGCCGCCCACTCCCCCCCAGCGGTGACGGACGACGCACTCGAAACCGGGTGCCGATCGGGCCGCGTCGCTGCCATGCCCGTTGTGGGCTCCTGAGGCGCGCGGTAACCGACTGCTCTTGGTCGCACCGGGGAGCTCTCCCGCGTGGGCCATCTCGCCTGGAGTCGCGGTTACACAGGCGGGTGGCGCCGGCGTCGGCGACGCATCCCTGGTGAACGACTCCTTGCCGGCATACGAGCCCGTGTCCTGGTGCCCGACCGGGGCCAGGCGGCGCCGTGGCTGCGTTCACCGCCCGGCCCGGGGTCTTCAGGCGCCTGCCACGAGTTGGGGATGCTCGTGCTCGCAGGCGTCATCGATGCCGTACGTGTCCCAGGTGGGGAACGGGTCAGTGGGCGGCAGGCTCTCCTCGTCGGCCATGAGGCAGTCGGTCAGTGCCGCGTGCAGTGCATCCTTGTGCAAGTGCGTGCCGATGAAGACCAGTTCCTGGGCGTCCCGGCTGTCGGCGTCGCGTGCGGCTGAGGGCTCGAAGCGTGCGACGGAGCCGGCCTGTGACCACAGGCCCGTCACGTGCGGGCGGCTGGCGAGGGTGAAGAAGCCCTTGGAACGCAGGATCTGTCCGTATGCGCCGCTGTCGAGTTCCTGGGATACGAACGTCCACAACCGGCCCGGATGGAAGGGTAGTTCGGAGCGGAAGACGGTCGAGGAGATCCCGTACTCCTCCGTCTCGGGGATGTGGTCGCCGTTGAGCTCCCTCACCCAGCCGGGGGCCTGGTGGGCGCGTTCGAGGTCGAACAGGCTGGTGCCCAGTACGTCGCCCACCTTCACGCGGCCATGGACGGCCGGGACGATGCGCGCGGCCGGGTTGAGGCGGGTCAGCGTCGCCCGCAGCCGGTCGGTGGACTCCTCGTTGACGAGATCGAGCTTGTTGAGCACGATGACGTCGGCGAACTCGATCTGGTCCATCAGCAGGTCGCTGACGGTGCGTTCGTCGTCCTCGTACTGGTCCAGGCCCCGCTCGACCAGTTCGTCGCCACTCGCCAGCTCCGGCAGGAAGTTGGCGGCGTCCACGACCGTGACCATGGTGTCCAGGCGGGCGATCTCGCCGAGGGTGGCGCCGTCGTCGCGGGCGAAGGAGAACGTCGCGGCCACCGGCATGGGCTCGGAGATGCCGGACGACTCGATCAGCAGGTAGTCGAAGCGGCCTTCGCGGGCCAGCCGGTCGACCTCCACGAGCAGGTCGTCCCGCAGGGTGCAGCAGATGCAGCCGTTGGTCATCTCGACCAGGCGTTCCTCGGTCCGCGACAGGGCCGCCTCGCCGCCGCGCACCAGGGCGGCGTCGATGTTGATCTCGCTCATGTCGTTGATGATGACGGCGACGCGCAAGCCCTCGCGGTTGCCGAGGACGTGATTGAGGAGGGTGGTCTTGCCCGCGCCGAGGAATCCGGACAGGACGGTGACGGGCAGTCGGCTGGAGGAGGCGGACGACTTCAACGCTCAGCCCTCGGGGTGCAGCAGCCCGCGCTCGTACGCCCTCACCAGCCGCTGGGGTACCAGGTATGACACTCCGTCGACGGTGACGGGTACGAGCGCCGGCGTGGTCGCCTTCCACTGGGCGCGGCGGTGGCGGGTGTTGCTGCGGGACATCTTCCGCTTGGGAACGGCCATGAGGGACCTCCTGGTTGGGGTGACGAGGGAGAGGCTACATGAAAATGAACACCATTACGAACTAGTGAGGGTGGTAGTTCATGAGTTCACGCTTACCTGAATTCAGGAATCCGTGTTCCGTTGTCGGTGTGCTGACTGTTGCCCCCGACATCGAGGTCCTGGTCCGGTTCGGCAGGGCGCTCGCCGATCCCATCCGCTGCCGCATCCTGCTCGCCCTGCGGGAAGCGCCCGCCTATCCCGCCGACCTCGCCGACGCGCTGGACGTCTCCCGCACCAGGCTGTCGAACCACCCCGGAAAGACAGGCGCGTTACGCAGTCGTCGGCGATTGCCTGGAAACAGCGGTACCTCCCATAAGCTGGGCCTCTTTGCTGTCGATTGCGACAGCGCCAAGGCCGACTACAAGGTCGAGTCGACTCCTGGCTACAAGGGCCGGTGTGCGCCCGAGCAAGACCGATACCAGGAGACCCGCCGCGGATTTGTGGGCGGCGGTGACCAGGGTGATGTGCCGGTGCCGGCCGGCGAAGGAGCGGCCTTCGAAGTGGTCCAGGCCCAGGGCGGTCTAACCTGACGGTTGCCTTAACGGAGTTTGGCGGATACCAATAAAGACAATGTCAACCGTCAGGTTCGGTTGAGCTTCCTGGGCTGAGCAAGATCGTCCTGGGTGTGGCCGCCACATCTCAGTACGCAACCGGGAGCGGCGTTCTCCGGCCTCGGCCATGGCCGGCTCAGCCGCTGAAGCCGTCCGGGCCGCCGGACCGTGGTCCCCGACCGGGAGTTCCGGTCCGGCGGCGGGCTCCGTTCAGTCCTTAGGTCGCTCGGACGCCAGCAGCTCCCGGAGTTCGTCCATCGCCTCCCGGAGCCGGTCGGCGAACGTCCGCATCTGCGCAGCGACCGCCATCGGCGTGCTCAGATAGAGGTTGAACCGCTCGGGAAGCAGCACATAGGCGACACCGATGCACTGGCTGCTGGTCGACCCGAAGCCGAAGTACTGGATGTTGACGGACGGCGCGGAGCTCGTGCTCAGGTAGTCGTCCCGCATGGTCAACCAGCCCGGCGTCCGGTACAGCGCGGGCTGCTCGGTCACCCCGAGCTCGGCTCCGCGCCTGCGCTGGATCAGCTCCAGCTCCCACAGGTGCTGCTCCGGCACCTGCCCGGCCTGGCACGCCTTCGCGCGCGCCACATGGGCCTCGGTGGCTGCCCGGAACGCGGCGCGCCGGGCGTCCGCGTCCGCTGCCGGGTCCTCCATCGCCGACACGAAAGCCACCATCTCGGTGGTGACGACGCGCATCGCCTCGGTCCGCCCGTGCCGGTACTGCCGGGTGGCGATCGACTCGTACGTGGCGCCCAGGTGCCCCTTGGCGCGCTGGTGGGCGAGCTGGTAAGCGGCCTGGACGAACGCGTCCGGCGAGACCCCCAACGCCTTGGCCGCGTTGCTGCCGAAGTCCGTGAACGACAACGTGCTGGTCGCGGTGTTCTCCCCGTACGCCGCGAACGCGTCGGCGGCGGAGCGCACCTGGGCCCGCAGCGAGTCGTCCAGTTCGAAAACGATCGGCTCCAGCGCCGGCAGCCCCTGGGAGCGGGCTCCGGACTGCTGGGACTGCTTTTCGGCCGGGGTATTGAGCAGGGCGTCGGTGAAGGTGAGGATCGTGGTTCCGTCCAACTCGCAGTGCTCGACGTTGATGCCCGCCCGTCCGTCGGCGAAGACGACGAATGACACGGCCTTGTCGAACCAGCGGTTGCCGCGGTCGCCGTACAGCAGCTGGTCACAGGCGTCCTGGACGTCCGCGGGGGCGAAGTCCTCCAGAACGACGCAGAACAATGCCTTCTCGACAGCGTCAAGGGCGTCGGCGTTGCGAGGGTGGCAGGCGAGAAGGGACTCCCGGGCGGCCGCCCACTCCGCGCGGGCCATGGTCGTGAGGTGGCCCACCGAGGTGTCCGTGCCGGCCGGGTCGGCACCGGCCTTCATCACGGCGCGCAGCCCCGCCCCGATGTCATCCAGGCTGTGCGGGACACCGTCCGGACCCAGCACGTCCAGCCGGAACATGCCGCCCCGGAAGAACACCACGATGTGCCGGGCCTCGGACGGGCCCGGCCACTCCTCGGTGTAGGGGGCGCGGACGGTGTCCTGCTGCGCGCCGGGGATACGCGTGGTGGAGAACAGAAACTTGTTCTGCACCATCGACTGGGGCGCTCCGCGCTGCACCACCGGTGGAATCAGCCCCTGATCGAGCTGCCGCTTGTAGTTGAGGGCCCCGGCGACGAGTCCGGCCGCCCGCTCCACCTGCGCCTGGTCGGAGTCCTGGAACAGGAAGAAGAAGTTGGCGTTGAGCGCGATCCGGTCCCGGCGGCCCAGGTATCGGTACGGCCAGAAGGTGTCGAGCCAGCTGTGCACGCCGTCCGTGGCGTCGTATTCCTCCAGCGCGGCATGCAGCACCCGGCCGGGGCCACCGGGTCGGAGAAAGGCGGCAACCTCCGCCTCGGTCGCCGACCGCTCGTCGGCGGTCAGCAGCGGCGTACACCAGGCGAGAAACCTCTCGCAGCTCGCCTCCAGCGTAGGCAGCGGCACGCGCGGGAGGCTGTCCTCCTGGGCGAAGGTCGCGTTGTCTGACGCATCCTGACTGGTCTTCAACTCTGTTCTCGATTCGGGTCGTCGGTACCTGTGATGTCGTACGGCCGGGAAAGGTAGAGCTGTGCGTACAGCCAGCCTTCTGCCTCCAGGCCCCGTGGATCCACCCCTGCGGCCGACATACTGTCGAGTACGAGCGCCTGCTCCTGCGCGGAGGCGAACCGCCGCTGTCTGAACACCTCGTCGACGCGGACGGTCCGGTAGCCCAGACTCGCCAACGTGCGCTCGACGGAGTCGAACGGGAACATCCGCAGCACGAAGTGCGCCATCCAGGGCCGGCGGCTGCCCTGCGCTCGGACGACTCGTGTGAGCGTCCGCTCGGTGACGTAGCCGACGCAGCCCGTCGAGATCACCAGGTCCGTATCCGAGAGCTGGGCGCGCTGTCGCGGTGTGGGTTCGTGCTCCTCCAGGTCGGCGTGCACCACGTCGTCGAGGAACCCGGCCTCAACAGCGTAGGACAGCGCGCTGCCGGAGGTGTCGAGGCCGACGAAGCGTATCGCTTGCGGGGGTTGGCGTGACCGAGCCAGCTCCCGGTCGCGGGCCAGCAAAGCCTCGCGGCTCTCACCCGCACGCTCCTCGTCGCCGTAGCGCGCGTACAGCTCGTCCATGGTGGCGTCGTACTTCAGCAGGGCGGCGTTGATTCCGTACGAGCAGCCGATGTCCAGCACCTTCGGTACCGCGACGTGCCGGGACTCCCGGTACTCCGTGATGATCTTGGCGAAGTAGGGCTTGGCCTGCTGCGGAACGCCGTAGTCGAGCGGGCGCAGCCCCCTGAAATAGGCGCGCGGATCGGGCTGGTCGTAGATGTGGGCGAGTGAGACTTTTCCGGTCACGTCGAAACGCACAGGGCTTACTCCTCCGTGGGATCGCGCAGGGGGAAACGGCCTACGGCTCCTACGCGTTTGCGTCGCCCGCTAGTCCAGGAGCCGGTCGCCGCGGACTGCCCGGCCCTCGGCCGCCAGGTGCTCGGGCAGCACCCGGCCGAAGAGCTGCCGGGTCCGTTCCACGCTCCCGATGACGCCCGGGCGCTGGCTGTAGGCGAATATCGCGGTGTGGCGCGCGACCTCGCCGCGCACCGGGTTCACTCGATGCAGCGAGTAGCGCCCTTTGAACAACTGGAGGTCACCCGGTTGCAGGGGGAGGCGCTGGGTCAAGCGCTCGCCTCGGCCCTCCACTACGTCCCGGACGTCGTCGAAATTCTCGTCCTGCGCGGTCCGAATGTTCGGGCAGTACTCGAAGACGCCGCCGGCCTGCGCCTGCTGGGTGAGCATGCTCACGGTGAACTCGTTGGTGTCGAAGTGCCAGGGGTGCTCCATGCCCGGCGCGATGACGTTGAGAACCAGCCCGGAGAGCGGGTCCGCCAGTTCGTGCAGCTCCGGCAGTTCGAAGCAGTGGGCGATGAAGTGCCGGAACACCGTGCTGGAGTAGAGTTGGCTGATGAGGGAGTCCGCGGGGATGCGGTCCCGCGCGACGAACGCGTTACCCCGCTCGAAGGTTTTCCGGCCCGGATGGTCCTCCGGCAGTGCCGAGTCCACTGCGATGTTGTAGACGTTCACCGTCTCGACGTCGTGGTGCGCCCGGGGGGCGATGGTCGAGCACTCCTGCCGCAGCACATCGCGCAGCGACGGGCGGATGAAGTCCGGCAGCACGGTGCAGCCGAGAGTCAGCAGGTCGCGCCGGGCACGGGACACGACGTCCCGTCCCCGGGAGCTCGCGAGTTCCGACAGGGGATAGCGGGCCGTGTCGACTATCTGATCGAGCGTCAGGGCTTCCAAAGAGCGCATTCGATCCTCTCCACATGAGGGCCGCCCCTCTCGCCGGCCCGCGGTTCCGCCTCCTACGCACACACGGGACGAGCGACGCGATCCGTGCGGTCGGCCGGACCTCACTCTCGACGTCTCAGTAACTCCGCTGGCGAGAAGGGCACTTGAAGTTCCCACAGTGGCGCCGTGTTGTCTGTGACGCGTCACACTGCCCAACTGCGCGTTCCAGCAGGCCTTCGCTGGTTTGGCACGGGCCGACCGTCGCACAGGAGCCGTCGCCCGCGCCGCCGAGGCGGGACAGGTCGATGGACGGCATGGGCGCTCGAGTCGAACACCACGGTGCTCGGTGCGTCGAACATGCCGGTCAGATCGCCATGCCCGACGCGGCCGGACAGCTCGCCGAGCGCGGCATCGAGCCGCTCGTGCGGAGCTGATCCACGAGCGGCAAAGGCACTCGCGGGAAGGCCGCGCAGACGATGACGGCGCGCTCATACGCCGCGCCGCCGCTCCAGCCCGGTGTCGGCATGGTCCGCGCAGCGGCGCTCTCCGGGGCGGCCGGGCGCAAGGGGCGACCCGTGATTTTTGGGGGCGCAGCGCGTCGGCGTCAGGACGTGGTCCCCGGGTCGGTGTACCGCAGCAGGGCGCCCACGCCCTCGTACAGCCTCAGCTCGCTCTCTGGTACGACGACCAGCTCGGCACCGGTGCCGACCAGGGCCCGGACGAGGGCCTCGTCGGCGCGTTCCTCGCGCGGGGCCCGCACGCCGAAGGACATCAGCTCCGCCTCGGTCACGGCGAGCTGAGTGGGCTGGGAGCCCGCCCAGAGCCGCAGCGAAGACCCTGGCGGCTGGTTCAGCAGCAGTGCCGAGACCTGGCCGCGCTGGAGGGCGGCGATGGTGGCGGCCAGCCCCTCCGTCATGGGTCCGTCCAGGGCACGTCGGCCGATGAAGATGTTCACGAGTTCCCGGTCGTGCGCGGCCATGCGGCCGCGGAAGACGCCGTCGAGCTGCGGCTCCAACAGGGCGCGTCCGGTGTCCGTGGGGGTCCGGCCGCCCACGCGTACGACCTTGTCCCGCAGGGTGTGCGGCAGGCGGCGGATCAGTACGTTGCATGCCCACTCGTCCCCGCCCACCACGACGGCGTCGGCATGGGCGCGCCGCGCCCGTTCGTCCAGCCGGTGACCGAGCCGGACGGAGGTGCGGTGCCAGGTCGCCACCGCGACCCTGCGGTGCAGCCGCTCACCCGGGGTGACGGTGGACGCGGGCCAGGTGCCGGTCTCCGCCTCCAGAGTCACCCAGCCGTGGGTCTCGGCGGTCGGAAGGCCGCCGTAGTGGACGACTACGGCCATGTAGGGGATCTCCGGAAGGTGCTGGGTGACCAGGGGCATCGCGTCTGGCAGGGTGCTGTAACGCGCGGAGTCGTGCTCGGGCGGCCTGGGCAGCTCCCCGTCCAGGATGAGCGTGCCGTGAGCGGCGAAGATGGCCTGACCGTGCACCCCCGGCAGCTCTGTGTCGGCGCCGACCACCTCCTCCAGTACGTTCAGCAGCGCCCGGTCCGAGCCCTGACGGGACAGACTCTCGCGCAGCCGCCTCCAGCGCAGCGCGATCGCCCGCTCGGGATGCTCGACGTTTCGGGAGGTGTCCAGGTACACGGAGGCGAACGGGCCCGGCTCCGCGTAGAGCGGTTCAAGGAACGACAACCTCATCGCCACTCCTCGTCGACGGTCCCCTCCTTTGATGATGCGCGCCCCGGGGGCGATGGAGCTCGACGAGCGCGAGCGGTGCGGAACGCGGGGCGGTCAGGCGCCGGCCGGCAGCAGCCGGCCCATCGTGAGCATGGTGGCGGCGCCCAGGCCGTCCAGCACCGCCAATCCGGACCTTGGTGTCGGCTACCTGCCGGGCGAGGCTGTCGGCAGCTGGCCTGGAAGGCGGCTCCCATCAGCTCGGCGGTGCATGTTCGGGAGTCGCGTGGGGTGGCGCCCTACGTTGCTCGACCACGGTCATTGCCGTTGTCATTACAGCTCTACCCGCCGCCTTCCCCAGGCTCGGCGAAGGAGGGGGCCGCGACGGAAGCGGCCGTCGTCGCTGTCGCGGATGAGGCGGAACGGGATGTGGTGGCGCGCCATCATCGCGAGCGCGCCCATGGGCAGCGCCGCATCGGTCGTGGGGTAGCCGTCCGACGTCACGAGCGCTCCCACGGCCGTCGGCGCCAACGGCGTGACGGCATTGCCGAGCAGGTTCACCGCAGAGTGCACGCGGCCCTGCAACTCGTCCGGTACGTGCGCCGTCCGATAGCCGACGATGATGCTCTGGGCCGGCGCGACCTTCGTGGCCGGCACGAAGATCCGTGACGTTCGGGGGTTCTGACAGTGTCCACGGACGCCGGCTCGGGCGGGATGGTACGGGTACCGGCGGCGCGGAGCCGGCGGCGCTGATCGCGGAGTGGACCCTGCTGCGCCGGCTCCGACAGCGGGATGTGGTCGGCGTGGCCCACCGCCCGCATCCCGCACGTGAGGAATCGGTGCTTCGCCTACGCGACCGCCGCTCCACCGCGCGGGCGGCGTTCAGGGCAGGGCCGGCTCAAGAACAGGACCGACGCATGTACAACGCCGTCTCCCCAGCCGATTCCGTCCCCTCGTAGAGCGAGGTGTCCAGCCCGCAGAAAGCGAACCCCATGCGCTGATAGGCGCGGATCGCGGGCGCGTTGACATTGGTGACTTCCAGCCACACGTGTCCGGCGCCGCGCTCGGCAGCGTGCTCAAGGGCGTGGTTCATCAAGGCCCGTCCTATTCCCCGGCCCCGGTGTGTGGGGGCCACCTCGATGTCGGCGACGGTCAACCGGCGGTTCCAAGGGTTGTATTCGGTGACGACAAACCCGCAGATGTCGTCCCCGTCGACGGCCACAACGGTGCGTTCGTCGTCCGCATCCTCCTCATCACTCTCGTCCTCCGGTTCATCGTCCGGAAAAACCTTGTGGATCGGTGTGTCCAACCGAACAGACCGCACGGTGAACCCGTCCTTGGTGAATGTCACTTCGAAGATGGTGTCCGTGGTGAACGATCCGTCGATGGCAGCGACGGCCTCCTCGTCCCCAAGGCGCGCCAACCGGTAGACGATTGTCCCTTCGGGGTGCACGGTCCCTGTGCGGTGTTCAGTGGTCGCCATGGCTTCACCGTATTGCGGGGACACGGGAGTTGATCACGATTTCTCGCCACGCCAGATGGCGCTGCTCTGCACTTCGTGGCGGACCGACACGAAGTGCTGCGCCCGGTGTTCGCATCGTCGGAGCGTGTACGGGTGAGTGGCACTCCCGCCGTGGACCTGCGCGTCCAGGACGTCGACACGTGCTCCGAGGAGCGGCTTCACGAGACATCCGCCGCCCACGCGGGCACCGTCTTCGACCGGGCCGCCGCGCCGCCGTGGCGGTGCGGAAATTGGCCGCAGGAGGTGAATACCTTCTCGTCGGAGATCTCGGTTCGCGGAGCGGGACGTTCGTCAACGGGGCGTCAGTCAGGGTCCGGACGTCCCTTGAGCCCGGAGACGAACTGCAAGTGGCAGATGTTCGACTGCGGTTGATCACTTCTCAAGAAATACAGCGTGACCGAGGGGCACGCACCCCCGGTGGGCGGTTCTTGGCACCTCCCGCAAAACCCACCATGGCGCCGGTCGCTACCGGTCTGCGGCCTGTCGAGCGGTGCTGCGGTGCTGAGGTCGAGTGCGTCTCAGGTGGTGCGGCACCACGAACGAGCAGGTGGGGACGTACGGCCCGCATCAGTTCGGTGCCCGGGGCCGTCAGAATTGGTTCAGCAGCGCGTTCCATGTCTGGGGGCCGATCTGCCCGTCGACCACGATGTCCGCCTCCTCCTGGAAGCTCCGGGTGGCGGCGTCCGTCTGCGGTCCGAAGACGCCGTCGATCGGGCCGGGGTCGTGGCCGTGGGCGGCCAGGAGTCCCTGGGCGTTCTTGACGTCCTGGCCCTGTGCCCCCTGTTCGAGCGTCGGGCTCGGGACGGACGGCCGGTCCAGGTGCACCTTCCCCCAGACCGCAGGCCGGTCGTCTGCCTGGGGCAGGACGCAGAACCACAGCGTGGCGAACGCACCCCGCTGGATGGCGAGGAGATCGCCTGCCTGGCCGGTGTCCGGGGGAGAGGCGGTCAGCCTGGAAGGGGCCAGGTGGATCTGTGCGGCCTGGTCCGACGAGAACTCACCACCGTGTCCGCTGGTGCTGTTGCCCGAGACCCCGGCTCCCTGCGAGCTCTCGCCCGAGACCCCGGTGCCGCTCCCGCTCTCGCCCAGCACCCCGATGGCCGAGCCGCCGTCCGTCGCGCTGTCGCCCGTGGGCAGTGCGAACCGGAAATCGATGCGGCTCTGACCCACCACCCCGGGCGCGCTACTCATCGAGACGCCGAAAACTCCTCCGGAGTCTCCGCGCCGGCCGAAGCCGACCACGCCGGCAAGGGTCCGCCCCCTGCCGAAGACCCCGTACGTATTGCCCTCGCCGACCACTCCGATGAGATCCCGTGCGGCTTGCCTGTCCGATTCGTCGCCCGGGGCCAGGCTTTCTCCGTAGACACCGCAGAAGGTCCCGACAGCGTTGACTCCGTAGACGGTGTCCGTCGAATGCGTGGAGAATCCGGCGCGGGGAAACCCGGCCCCCGTGAAGGACGGCCCCGTTGCGGTGAATTGGTCTTCGTGCGGCATAGCACTCACCTCTGGCTGACGCGGTTTCGGTGGCCCTCCCGTCAGTTCCAGCCTCCTCTGTCGCCGACTCTCTGCAACCCGGGGATCTGCGATGGCACACCGCGAAACTTGGAGATCGTTGGGCGCTTTGAAGCCGAGTGCCTGAAGTCCGGCGAGTACGTAGTCGGATGCGACCGCGACTACTTTCCCGTCTGCCGTCTGCCGTCTGCCGTCTGCCGTCTGCCGTCTGACGTCTGCGCCTTAACCTGGAGTCGCAGGTTAAGGCCGAGTGTCGTCGCACTCGTGGCGGTCCCGCAAGAGGCAAGTGCCGTGTGCGCGACCGCTATGCGCTCGGTGCGCTCGGTCTGCTGCTCGGTGAAGAAACAACAAATGGGGAACCGTCCAGAACACTCCCAGCAGCAGGACCGTCTGCCAGGGCATGATCGTCGGCGTGCCATTCCATGCGCCAGAGGCGAGCCCTGCCAAGCAGGAGACCAGCACTCACACTCGCCGGGAAGGAATGAATAAGTCTGCCGCGTTCCGTCACCGAAGGAACGAAAAGATCCGTAAATCGGCGAAAACGCAGCCGTCGCGAGCAGAGCAGAGCAAGCCACCCACGGAACGCCCGGATTCTCCGTGCGGCTGTGCCCCAAGCCCGGGTGTCTGCCTGCTCCACGAAGCATGTGAGCAGGCTGATAGGTCTCCTCTCATCGACCCTAGGTCGTACGAGCGATCTCTGCATCCCGAGGGACTATGCCCCTCGGTCAGTTCGCGCTGAAGATCCACCGCGCCATCGCCCGGAGCCACTTCGGCGCCCACTGCGACCCGCAGCCGTGGTGGCCGGGTGCCGGCGATCACCTGCGCGAGAACGGCGCCGGCTAGGAGGGCATCGCGGAAGTGCACTCCCTCGTCGATCAGATCGTCCGCAACGAAGCCCGATTTCCGCGCCGACGGTGGTACCGCTCCCGGGAGGAGTTCTCCGCCCGTGACGTCCTGGGTGGTGTACTGCGCTTCGGCGGGGAGGTCTTCGGCAAGGTCTATGCATCCGCGCCGATCCCCACCGGATCATCACGACGGACCCCGGTAGCCCCTAGCGAAATGTCGCGTTCGGGCTGTTCGGGCTGTTCGGACTGTTCGGGCTGTGCGCCGGAGGCCGGTGGGCGACCCTTTTCGATCGACCGGTCCGCCGCCACCGAGGGACGTGCTCCCTGTCGACCAACCGGGCAAGCCGGGGCCGGCAGGGCGTAGTGCCGCACCAGGGGTGCATCGGTATAGCTCGGGCCTTGCGAGGGGGCGGGGTGAGTCCGACATCGCCGCGCCAGTAGGGTGCCGCCGTGCCGCCATCTGGGGGGACTGGGGCGGCGACCGGAGGAAACGGACAACCGCATGGACTACTGCGTTGGATGCGGGAGTTATCTCGGTGGGGCGGAGGCGTGCCCGACGTGTGCCCATGTCCATGGTGGTGCAGCCACCGGTTACCCCCCACCACGGCCACATCCCCTCTACCGGAGCGGCACCCCGCCGACGCCCGAGCCGCCGGTCTACGAGCACACGGGAACTCGCGGGTACGACGAAGGCCCCGAAGCCCCGCATGGGTACGAGCAGACGCAGGCGCACGAGCCCCTGGAGTCGTACGAGACAGGGCCCGTTCCCGAACAGGGCGGCGAGCCCAACGGACCGGGCCTGGCCGATGGAGACTTCGACCCCGGCACGGCCACCGGCTTTGACGCGGCTGCGGCTGCCGGTCCCGGTGACGGCCACGAGGCGTATGCCTCCCACCGGAGGTCGGCGACGCGCCGCCGCGGCGTGGGCCCGCGTCGGGCGCGACGCCGCAAGGGCGGCAAGACCAAGCTGGCCCTATGCGTCGCGGGTGGGGTCGTACTGGTCGGCGTCGTCGCGACGGGCCTGTCGGGGGAGCTGCTGCCCACCGGTCCGACGCACGGAGGGCACACGGAGTCGCAGGCCTCGGCCCCGCCCGTCGACGCGTCCGCCACCGCGCAGCCCTCACCGAGCCGGGCCGCGGGAGAGCTGGCTCCTCCGTCGTACGCCGCGAAGCCGTCGGCATCGGCATCGGACGTTGCCGTCTCCCACTCGGCGGTTCCTGTATCCGCAACCGCGACGCAGTCCGTCGCCACCCGGCCCGCTGCCAAGGAGCCGCCCCGGCCAAAACCGTCACCCACGAACCCAGGGTCGAGCCCGACGCCCGCACCGCGCCCCACACGGTCGCGGACCTGCTTCCTCTTCTGGTGCTCCTAGGTGCTCGACGCCGAGGAGACTGGAGCCGGAACCGGGATTTCCCCGGCCAAGACCGTAGCGCCCGGCTCCGACATCGGCGCTTCATCCCTCACGTGAGGTCTCGGACGTTCCTCACTGCTTGTGGGTGAACCATGAGGCCACGCCCTCGTGCCGACCGAAACTGGATGATTGCGTCCATTATTGTCAGCTCTTGTGCCGTTGAGCTGTGCGTTTGTGAACCTCAAGCCCGGAGTCGGAAAGACGACGAGTGCTGTGTGGCTGGCCCACGCGCTTCATGAGTCGGGTATGTCGCCGCTGCTGGTCGACGGTGACCCGGCCGCCTCCGCGCTGCGCTGGAGCGAGCTGGCCGGTGGCTTTCCGTTTCCGGTGATCGCCCTGCCGGTGGGGGACGTCCACCGTCGCGTGAACGATTTCCTCGGCAACCGGCAGGCCGTCGTGCTCGATGCGCCCCAGCTGGAGGACCATCCCCGCATCGCCCGCAGCATCATGAGGTACGCCGGAGAGTGGATCGTGCCCGTGACTCCCGCCCCCATCGAACTGGACCGGATGGCGCCCATCCGTGGCGAGATGGCGGACGTGCAGTCCCTGCGTGCCGAGCCGGCCCGCTCGGCGGTCCTGCTCAATCGCACCAACCGTCCCGATGCCACGCGCACCGGGCCCGATGCGGATGCTCGCGAGGCACTCACCGAACGGGGTTTCGAGGTGCTGGCCACCCAGATCGCGCGGCTCGACCTGTACTCCCAGTCTTTCGGGAACTCGGTCCAGGCCAAGGGCTCGGCGTACATGGACTTCGCGGAAGAACTGATCAAGCGTCAGGATGAGGCATGAGCCAGCGCAAGGAAAACTACCGCGCGGCATTGCAGCGCGGGGAGGACGTCTCCGCACCCCGGTCCACGAAGGTCACCACGCTCCAGAGCAGATACGTCCGGGTGACCGTCGAGGTCGATCCCGACCTGCGAGGCGATCTGACGCGATGGGTGGGAGGGCCGGTCTGCTCGGTCGTGTTCGCCGGGGCGACCGTCCTTCGTGCCCTGGCCGCCACCGCCGGTTGGGTCTCTCGGCCCGGAGACCAGGCTGCGTCCGCCCCGCGTGAGGCTCCGGATTCGGGTCGCTGACCAGGTGGCTCGCACGGCAGGGCGGCCCTGCCTGAGGTAGCCGTCGCGCGTAGCGAAGCCCCGTGCTCCCGGGGGCCGTCAGGCACGAGCGCTGTGCCGCGATGTCGATGTCTGACGCCCGCTCTGCCCCGCCCCGCCGTGCAATGGGCGGCGGCGCCCCGAACCTCCTGGGAAATGAGAAAGGTCGGCGCTGTCGCCGAGCGCTCTGACCGGGAAGGTTCACCGGGTTGTGGCAGGCGGCGCAGGGTTCGCGGAAATCCGTTTCGAGCGTTGCGCTGCTGCCTCTACTGTGGCGCGGTGATGACTCAGGTGATCGTTGTCAACGGTGGTTCCAGCTCGGGGAAATCCGGGATCGTGCGGTGTCTGCAGGCAGTGCTGCCAGATCCGTGGCTGGCTCTCGGGACGGACACGCTGGTTGAGGCGACTCCGGCATCCATGCACGGGATGGATGGCGGTATCGAGTTCGGTCCGGACGGAGAGGTGACCATCGGTCCGGAATTCCGAACGCTGCAAGCCGCATGGATCGAGGGGGTCGTCGCGATGGCCCGTGCGGGCGCCCGGGTCATCGTCGACGAGGTGTTCCTCGACGGGGCGTACTCACAGCAGCGATGGCAGAAGGCTTTGGGAGAGCTGCGGGTGCTGTGGGTCGGCATCAGATGTGACGCTGTAGTGGCCGCAGGCCGTGAGGTCGCACGAGGTGATCGGGTTGTCGGGATGGCCGCGTTGCAGGCGGAAGTGGTCCACCAAGGCGTGAGCTATGACCTGGAGGTGGACACCGCGCTCGCGGAGTCGATGGAGTGCGCGCGGACCATCGCCGCACATGTCAAGTGAGCTACGGGGAGGCGGTCTTGTGCCGTGACTGCGGTGCCGGGACGGGGAGGAGTCGGCTGTAGGGTGAGGCGCACCCCCGCGCCGGCCGGGTCGGCGAGCTGACCGCCTGCGCCGAGATCCTGCAAGCAGTTGTCCGCGTGCCGTTCTGTGCCGACCTCGCAGGCAAGGTGCGTCAGCATGTGTCCGCATCCAGCATGCCGACTGCGGATGCTCGATTTCGGCGACGTTGTTCATCAAGTCCAGCTGTCGGTACCGAAGATGAAGACGGTGCGGACGGTTATCCCGTGCACTAAACGTGTTCATCTCAGATAGGCCGAATGCCGTCGGTCATCAGGGCAAACATGGTGCGGAGCGAGATCACTGCATCGAAGTAACTCCAACGGCCTCATGGGGCGAGCTGTGCGTACAGGCCCTTTACTGTTCTTCGGGACCTGGACGGATTTCCCGATGTTCGCCCTCTTTTTCTTCTTTCATTCATTGGCTGCCATTGCGTAAGCCGGACACCACCCTCGCGAAGGAGAGCTCGCCCGATGACCGTTGGGACCAGCCCGGAATCGCAGCTGGAGCCGCCTCGGCAGTCCAGGCCGAATAGCGCGGCTTCCGAGGTGCGGAGGTGGTGACCGTGATCGCCGGACGATGCGTCCCGCGGGCCTTGCGCGTCGGCGGGATTGTGGTCGGGCACGATGCCCACGGCGAGCGGAGCCACCTGATCGTCGAGAGGCAGAACCGTTACGGCGAGGGCGAGATCGGCATGGCGATGTCCGTCGGTCGATGCCCGCAGTGCGCACCGGCGAGGACAGCCACGGCGCCATCGGTCTGCACCACGTATGACCCCGCGTATGACCCCGCCGCCCTCTCGGTGCCCGACGCGCTCGGGGCGCTGGAGAACATGCAGATCGCCCGCAGAAGCGACTAGCGAATCCGTCCGACGACCACGACGGCCCGGACCGACCCGGATTCCCGGGCGAGCGCTTTCGGGGACCGGGGACAGCCCACTCACCTCATCAAGGAGCTACGGATGCCCGATCCCGGGTTTTCGCGTCCGCAGCCGAGCCTGCCTGCCGCTGCGGCCCGGCCCCATATCCACACCCACGCTGCCGGTTCCGCAGCCGCAGGCGAAGCTCTGCCCACCAAGTCTCCTCTGCCCGGCCCACCCTCCGTGCACGCGGGGGAGGGCGCTGCCGCGGTGAGGCCATCGAGTCCTGCGGAGTTGAGGCATGCGAACCCTGCCGTGGTGACGCAATCGAGCCCCGCCTTGGAACGGATCCTGCGCGGCCCCAGTGGTCTGGGCACGACGGGCCTGCATCTGGCCCGGCGCGAAGAGGTGCCGGTGCCTGCGGTGTCTCCGGAGCCCGAGGCGCCGGACGAGGGCAAACCGATCCCGGGTCTCTACCACCATCCCGTGCCGGAGCCGGATCCGGCACGGGTGGAGGAGGTCAGCCGCAGGATCAAGGCATGGGCGGTCGACGAGGTCGAGATGTACCCCCCGGAGTGGGAGGACCAGTTCGACGGCTTCTCCACCGGCCGCTACATGGTCGCCTGCCATCCGGACGCGCCCACCGTCGAACACGTGATGCTCGCCGCGCGGCTGATGGTCGCCGAGAACGCGGTCGACGACTGCTACTGCGAGGACCACGGCGGTTCGCCTGTCGGTCTCGGTGGCCGTCTCCTGCTGGCGCACACGGCTCTCGACCCGCTGCACACGACGAAGGATTACGCGCCGGGGTGGGTGGAGTCGCTCGGGTCGGACGCGCCTCGGCGTGCCTACCGCTCCGCCATGGAGTACTTCGTCCAGAAGGCGACCCCCTCCCAAGCCGACCGGTTCCGGCACGACATGGCCCGTCTGCACATGGGGTACCTCGCCGAGGCGGCCTGGGCCGAGACCGACCACATGCCCGAGGTATGGGAATACCTGGCGATGCGTCAGTTCAACAACTTCCGTCCCTGCCCCACCCTCACCGACTCCGTCGGCGGCTACGAACTGCCGGCGGACCTGCACGCCCGGCCCGATATGCAGCGGGTCATCGCGCTTGCGGGCAACGCCACCACCATCGTCAACGACCTGTACTCGTACACCAAGGAACTCAAGAGCCCCGGCCGACACCTGAACCTGCCCGTGGTGATCGCCGAACGTGAGGGCATCTCCGACCGGGATGCCTACCTGAAGGCGGTCGAGGTCCACAACGACCTCATGCACGAGTTCGAATCCGAATCCGCCGCCGTGGCCGCCGCCTGCCCCGTCCCGAGCGTGCTGCGCTTCCTGCGGGGAGTGGCCGTGTGGCTCGACGGCAACCACTACTGGCACCAGACCAACACCTACCGATACAGCCTGCCCGATTTCTGGTAAGGAAGGACTTATCTGTGACCACCACCCAGCTCATCTCCGCCAACGGCACCTCCGCGTTCGTCCCCGCCCCGGCGTCGCCCTACCAGGGGGACATCGCCCGCTACTGGGACCAGGAGGCCAGGCCCGTCAACCTGCGTCTGGGCGACGTCGACGGGCTGTACCACCACCACTACGGCATCGGCGACGTCGATCACGCCGCCCTCGGGGACCCCGGTGACGGCCAGTACGAGAAGCGGCTGATCGCCGAGCTCCACCGTCTGGAGTCGGCGCAGGCCGAAGTCCTCCTGGACCACCTCGGCTCCATCGGGCGTGACGACACGCTCATGGACGCCGGCTGCGGCCGGGGCGGTTCGATGGTCATGGCCCACCAGCGATTCGGATGCACGGTCCAGGGCGTCACCCTGTCGGCCAAGCAGGCCGACTTCGCCAACCAGCGCGCCCAGGAACTCGGCATCGAGAGCCACGTCCACGCCCGCGTGTGCAACATGCTCGACACGCCCTTCGAGACGGGGCAGGCCGCGGCCTCGTGGAACAACGAGTCGAGCATGTACGTCGACCTCCACGACCTCTTCGCCGAGCACTCCCGCGTCCTCGCGGTCGGCGGCCGCTACGTGACCATCACCGGCTGCTGGAACCCGCGTTACGGGCAGCCCTCGAAGTGGGTCTCCCAGATCAACGCGCACTTCGAGTGCAACATCCACTCCCGCCGCGAGTATCTGCGCGCCATGGCCGATAACCGTCTCGTACCGCAGACGGTCATCGACCTGACGCCGGCGACCCTGCCCTACTGGGAGCTGCGGGCCACGTCCTCCCTGGTCACCGGCATCGAGGAGGCGTTCATCAACTCGTATCGGGACGGCTCCTTCCAGTACCTCCTGATTGCAGCCGACCGCGTCTGACCGACCGCAGACCGAAAGGGCCGGGCCCGTCACCCGACGGTCCCGGTCCTTGCGGCGTCCGCAGCCTTGGCTCGGTCAGCTCTTGGCGGGGGCTTCGCGGCGGATCCACTGGAGCAAGGCGGGGTTGTCGACGGTGGTGATGACCCTGACGGTGGTGTGGAGTGGCGATCGTCGTCCAGCAGGGCCAGCATGCTTGCGGCCAGGTCCGCACGGGCGGTGAACCTGCCTTCGGCGTGGCCCTCGACAAGGGTGTAGTCGGTGACCGACGGCAGGTGGTAGAGCCCGCTCGGGCGCACGATCGTCCAGTCCAGATCACTGGCCCGGACGAGCGTTTCCATCCGCCGCATGTCGTCGTACAGCGTCTTGCCCAACACCCGTGTCACGTAAGGCAGAAGTACTCGGTTGAACAGGAACCCGGCATCGGAGTACGGGTGCGGGTCGACCCCGGTCGAGCTGACGACGGCGAGACGGCGGACTCGATGCGAACCAACGGTCCGGATGCTTGATATCGGGCTTGCCGGCGTGCGCCATCGAGATCGCGGTCATCTGGTGCACGATCAGCTCCGGACGGGCCTTGGCCACCGCCTCACCGACCGACGCCGCATCCAACCCGTCCCTCACCACACCGTCCGCACCCCGCTGTGCCAGCAGGCCCAGCTTGGCCGCGCTCGTGGTCGTGGCCGTCACCTGGTGGCCGCGAGCCAGGAGCTGTGGCACCAGCCGCCGTCCCAGGACCCCGGACCCGCCTGTCACGAACACCGCATGACCATCACCTTCCTGACCTGAGCGTCTGTCTTCGCTACCCGAGACAAGACAGCGCGGGCGCCTGTGACATGGGAGGGAAGAAAGGTGGGAGAAGCCGCCGTGGGCACGGACTGTCAGACCCCTCTGCAACCATTGATCGTGCCTGAGAGAAGGCAGCCGGCTCGCCTTGCCGGTTGCCTCGACGAGCCACTTCCTGAGGGGGACGACGGTGTCGACGGACATGTACGGCGTGCGGGTTCTGAAAGTCGATCCGGACCGACTCCGCGCCAGAATCCAGGTGCTCGTCGTCTACTACGACACCGAATCGCGCACGCACATCCCGCTGCCGGGCGAGGAGCCGGGTGTCTTCCTGCACTTCCTCTGGGAGAGCGCGGCGGGCTATCTGAGCGATGACGACGAACGCAAGGGCCCCCTGGGCAGAGTGCTCAGCATCGATGACATCCTGAACTATGCATGGGTCGACACCCACGCACGCCGTTTCATCTCAGAGGTCCGGCGCACCGAGACGCTCAACGACCCGCCCACCGGGCAACAGTGGGAAGAACTCCACGACTTCTCCTACGAGCGTGGGGGCACCTGGCAGGACGAGCATCTGCTGATCCAGGGCGAGTACGAGATACGGGTCACGGACCGCAAGTGGCTGGAGCACCTGGCCAAGGGGCAGGCATGGGGCTCGGCCGCCTTTCCCCTGAACGGCGACAGCTGGACGGCCGACGACGCGCCGTACATACCCGACCTGGCCCGACCAGTGGTCACCCTGCGGCCGTTCGAGACGACGAAGGGCAGCGTCACATACGACTGCGTCGAGCACATGGAGTTCTCGGACGACGGCACGTACCTGGCGGTGTGCAGCGACCAGGGGCGGGTGTGGGTGTACGACACCGCGGACTGGAGCGAGGTGGTGCACACCCACGCCGGTGACTGGATCGTTCCGCTGATGATGTGGGTGCCCGGCAGCCATGTCCTTGTGGTCAAGAGCTACAGCACGGGCGACGAGCCCGAGGAGGAATCGCAGTGGGCCTATGACGTGAACCAGCGCACGAACGTCGAAGCGCCCTTTCAGCGCGGGCACCGCAGATCGGGTGACGGCGCGTACCGCATCAGCCCGAACGGTGCCGGTGAGGGCGGTTTCGACCTGCACGGGCAGAGCCGTGAGCCCTCCCGGCCGCTGTCTCATGCCGGTGGCCGGGACCCGATCCAGTGCCACGCCTTCTCCGGTGACTCCTCGCGGCTGTTCCTCGGCGCGCAGGAGAACCTGTACGTGGTCGACCCGGCGAAGGGCGAGGTGGTCGACAAGGTCATGAGCGCCTCGGAGCGGCTGTTCGAGCTCGCCGCCAATCCGGACGGGAGGTACCTGGCGATCGGCAGCTTCAGCCGGAAGCTGAGCTATCTGGAGTTCGGCGAGAACCGACCGCACGAATTGTGCATCTGGCGGATGGCCGACAAGAAGATCGTTCTGGGCCACCAGTTCAGGGCGTACATCGACGAACTCGCCTGGTCACCGAACGACGGTCGCTGGCTCGCGGTTGCCCTGGAGCCCATGGGAGAAGGCCAGTTCCACCGAGGTGAGACGGAGATAGCCGTCTTCCGGATGGGACCGGATGTCGGTCACTGACCGGGAGCCGCAACCGGGCACAGCGGTCGTGCGGGCGGGTGCCGCGAGCCCGGCTATCGGTGGCTCAGCACGTTGACCACCCGGCCATTGGGGTCCCGGACGAAGAACCGGCGTACGCCCCATTCCTCGTCCTGCAACGGGTGCACGATCTCCGCGCCGCTGTCCCGCACGAGCGTGTAGACCGCGTCCACATCCTCCACTTCGACACTCATGTCGGGGATCACCGGTGCAGTCTTGTCGTCCGCCATCACGCTGACCTGCGCCGCCGGAGCGGACGGCGAGGCAAGCGTCATGATCCAGCCGTGGTTCATGACCTCCTCGAAGCCCAGCAGGCCGTAGAAGTCCCGGTTTTCCTGCATGGTCTCGGACTGGATGTTGGGTACGACGCGGCGAACGGCCATCAACGCCTCCATGTGAAGCAAACGTGTCTCACGACCCCGTGATCTCCCTGGTGGCCCAGGGTAGGCCAGGGGGTACCGGCCTGGGCGTGCATGACGTGAGGAACGAGGCCCGCGGCACCGAGCCGAGTGAGCAACACGGGAGTGTCCGCTAACCAGTCCTCAGTGTTCATTGTTCATTCCGATCACCACGATCGCAGGCTACCCAACAGCCAGAAGGGGAGGGCCTCTTGGGGACCCGGAGGCGTACGGCCGTGTCCGGCGGCCTGTTGGCTCATCGGGTGTTCTGTGTCGTGTAGGTGACGTCGCGCTTCCGCTTAGAGACCTTGTGTGTACAGCGCGTGAAGGGCGGGACGTTTGATGCACCACGCCGTGCGCGAACGTGCAATCTGTCGTGTGGCGGGGGTCGTTCAAGGCTTCCCGCCGCAGTGCGCGATGCATTGCGACCATTACTAGAGAAGAAGGACGCTCATCAATTATGAGCAACATCTCCCGCATTGAGACCCGCGAGATAGCCGACGACGACCTCGACAGCGTCGCGGGCGGTCTCTCCGTCAGCGGTTCCCTGGAGGGCCTGACGGCCAAGTTCGCCCCGGGTCCCAACGGCGTGCCGGTCCTGACCGGCGGCTCCATCAAGTCCCTCAGCGTTACGGTCTCGGACATCCCGCTGGGCCCGATCGGCGGCTGAGACACGGCTGGATACAGCTTCGGCGCGGTGCACAGCCACCGGGCCCCGGAACCGCCCGGGCCGTTGTGAGGTAACCCGGGGTTCCGTGTGACGTCGGCCTTCAAGACCTGGTTGTGGTCTTGAAGGCCGACGTTGTCGTAGGGGGTTGGTTGCTGACGATGACTGTGTTGTGGCCAAGGGGACCGGCGAGCCGGCACCGGGGCGAGCCGGGTACGGCTGTGTGGGCGGGCCGGTGGGGGACCGGCCCAAGGAGGCGACCGACGCGCGGTCGTGTTCCCCGTGGCCAGGGTGGACGGTGAGTCTGCACTGGCCGTCCTCGCAGGAGCGTTGCAGGCGGCCTCGGGAAAGGGTCTGCATCAGCCCCGCCGTCCAGCACATCGGGCAGCCGCGCAACGCGAGCAGACCGGCCGGGAGGAGCACCAGGCTGACCGGCCCGACGGCTGGAACGAGAGCGAACGAGCCGATCAGCGCGCCGAATCCCAGCGCGCCGCGCACCAGGTGCCGGGGCAGGGAGGCGCTTGCGAAGTCGGGACCGTCAGTCTTCGTTCCGGTCATCGTTGCCT
This sequence comes from Streptomyces gilvosporeus, assembly GCF_002082195.1. Lineage (GTDB taxonomy): Bacteria > Actinomycetota > Actinomycetes > Streptomycetales > Streptomycetaceae > Streptomyces > Streptomyces gilvosporeus. Next base: position 8,035,314 of record NZ_CP020569.1, read on the forward strand.
CCGGGAGCTGGGTGTGGGCCAGGTGTGGCACGGAGCGTGTGCCGAACCGCGGCGCGGGCTCGGTGCAGACGCGATTTCATCGCTGCCGTACTGAGGCCCAGCGCATCGGCGACCGTCCGTCCGCTGTGACCCTGAATGTCGCGCATGATCAGCACCCGGCACTGGTCGGGTAACCGACCCCGGGCTGGAGTTTCTCCCCTTGTGGCGGGACACGCTGCTGGCGGCACTGCCCGCCGGCCACGATCTCGCGGCACACGAAACCATCGACCTGGCCCGGCTCGCCGGGCTGCCGTTGCGGCTCTCCCCGTCCTCCCGCAACCCGGCCCTGCACGACCTGGTCATGCGTTCCTGCCGGGAGGCCGGCTTCCAGCCCGTACCCGGACCGGAGTTCACCAACGACCAGGACACCCTCGCGGCCCTCGCGCACGGCAAGCCGTCCTGGACGGTGTTCTACGCCTCGCACGCCGGCCAACTGCCCGTACCCGGCGTGGTCTTCCGCCCCCTGCGCGCCCCCGCCCCCGTCATCCGGACCTACCTCGCCGTCCGACCGACCCCACCCCGCGCCGGGCTGCGCACCCTGATCGAAGCCTGTTATGCCGTTACGGAGACGGAGACGGAGACGGAGACGGAGACGGTAACGGAGGCGGAACCGGAGGCGGAATCGGAGGCGGAGGGTCGGGAGAACCCGGGTTCGTGTACCTCCTCGTCGGACAGGAGGCGGCGCTGACGGTGCATCAGCCCTCCGTCTCGACAGTCAGCTCCACCAGGCGTGAAAGGTCGTGGGCAGCGCCCTCAGGGCATCCAACTCCGCCGCCAGCTCGGGCGCGGCCGTTTCCAGTCGCTGCCCTTCCACCAGCGGCGCGGAGCTGTAGATCTTGCGCAGTGAGTAGTTCCAGGCGGTGCGATCCCTGGGCGCAGATCCGGTCCTGACGCGCAACCGGTGCAGCTCGTACCGGACCATGGCGCTCTCCGGTTCCGTGCGGGCGCAGGCGTCGAATGCGGACCACAGCTGCGGATCCGTCATCCGAGCGAGCCGGGCCGGGGTGAGGGAGGTGCTGTCGAGCAGTCGGCAGGCCAGGCGGCGGACCACCGAGGCCGGACCCACGCTGTCCCACGAGGTGTGCAGCCGTGCTTCCCCGCAGATCAGGTGGACGAGGGAGGCGGCGGTCCCGCGGTCGGCCGACACCGCGGCGTCCCTGATGTCGAGTCGGCTCAGCAGGACGGCGGGATCGGTGTCGAGACGTCCGGCGGCACGCCCGCTGCGCACGAAGGAGTCGAGATGGTCGAGATGGAGCAGGCCCGAGCGGTTGGTGAGGGGCGAGCGCGGATGCTTGTCGAGTGCGGCCGTGACGGCCTCGGTGCGGAACCCGTGCTTCTCCAGCACAGGACGGATCGGGTCGGTGCGCAGGAGCTGTAAGCCGATGGCGTGGTGGTCGAGGCCGGAAAGGCCCTCGAAGGTGTGGCTCAAGGGGAGGTGGCCGATGTCGTGCAACAGCGCCGCGACCCGCAGAAGTTCGTCGTCCGGACGGAAGTGCGCGGCCAGCGCGAGGACACCGAGGGTGTGCTCAAGCCTGGAGTACGACTGCAAGGTGCTGACCGTCGAGGCCCCTCCGTGCGCGACGAAGTGCAGGCGCCGTAGCGGTTCGGTACGCAGCAGGCCGACTTCCACGGGGTTCAGGCGGACGGGGATCCGCCACAGGGGGTCGGTGAACGTGGCGGTCAGGCCCATCACGTTGGTCGGCACGGACCATGCGTCGGTGTCCCCGGTGGCCTTTGGCGAGTTCGGATCCTTTTGGCTGTCCATCAGGCCCACTCTAGGGCGGGCGCGGACGCCGGGGTGCCGACCGATTTCTGCTACAGGCTTGGTACATAGGCACTGTGGCGTTGCTGTGGGGCGGCGCGAGACAATGGGTGCACGGGTCCGGTCGCCGACGAAGGCCATGGCCCTCTCCCGTTATCCGTTACACATAAATACGCTTGTTACGCTTCCGGTAGCACGTGCCCGGTGGCATCCCGTCCCTTCCTCGGCGCGTCCGGGGAATCGGGCTCGGGACGCAACCGGGGAGGTACTTGTTGCGTGAGGTTCAGTGTCGGTTAGCTGGAGCGGCGTGCCGTCGTAGGCACGGTGCGAGATGCGCAGAGCAAGGGGAAGTGTGGCTATCGAATTACCGGACGGGCTGGTCTGGGTGATGGACCTGCTCGGTCTGAACTGGCCCCAGGTCAACGAGGACAAGGTCCGCGAGTTCGCCGGCCACGTGCGGGAGTTCGCGTCCAACCTGGAGAAGTCCCATGGGGCGGCGAGCGACAGCATCAAGCAGATGGGGGAGCACTACCAAGCGGCTTCGTACGATCAACTCGTCCAGCAGTGGTCGCAGATGTCCTCCAGCCATATGACGGAGCTCGTGGACGTGTGCAACACGGCCGCTTCGGTGCTGGACATCGCCGCGGTCGCCATCGTGGGCGCCAAAATGGCGGTGATTGCCGAACTCATCGTCATGGCAGCCGAGTTCATCGCGGACCAGGCTGCCGCCATCGTCACCTTCGGATTGGCCGAGGCGGCGGAGGTCGCCTTGATCGCGGCCACGAAGAAGATCGTCGATGTGATCCTGAAGGAAGTGGAACAGCGGATCATCGGCGAACTCGTCGGGCAGGCGACCCAGCCATTGCAGCAGGCCGTCGAAAAGGCGGTGAGCGGCCTGGTGTTCAAGGGGGCGGAAAAGGCTCTTGGGGTCGCCTCGGGCGGCGGTGCCGGTTCGGGGTACACGATCCACCCCGACGAGCTGCTCACTCACGCCTCGAAGTTCAAAAGCCATGCGGAGGACGTCGCCGGACACGCCGCGAAATTCGCCACGGCCACTGAAGGGATGTCCTTCAGTTGACGCACCCCATAGCCAAGGCGCTGGAGGACGCGGCCGGCAGCATCACCAAGGCCGTGTCCAAGGACGCGGCCGGAGCCGTCGGCGGCCTTTATCGCAAGACGGCCCACGGCGCCGAGCAGGTGGCGAAGAACGTCGCCGAAACGGAGGCCAAGCACAGCAAGGACTTCTCCGCGCTGGCCAAATCCGGAGAGAAGTCCGGCGGCGGCCCCAAGCGCCGCGCGAGCCGATCGTCGTCCGGATCCGACGCGGGAAGCCCTCCGCCGAAACGGCCGCGGAAGGAGGGCAAGTACCCGCTGCCGTCGAATGCCGAGCGCAACCCCAAGCAGACCGCCACGAAGGTCGACCCGAAGACTCACGACCTGGCGCAGAAGGTGAACGACCGGCGCAAGGCGGACGGCGACCGCTCCAAGAAGAACTACGCGGCCTTCGAATGGGAGGACGAGCACGGTCAGAAGCATGTGGAGATCGGGCACAGCGACGGGACGCATTCGGAACGCGTCGTCGGCGTGCCCGTGCTCGACCGCCAAAAGCGGCTGGCCGAGGAGCGGGATAGCGCGATAGCGGAGGGCCGCGACCCCGGCCCGGACCGGAAGATCAAGGTCACGCGTATCTATTCGGAACGTGATTTCTGCAACCAGCGGTCCCCCAACTGCAATGACTGGACTCGGCATTATTTCCCGGATGCCGAGCGGAGCTACGCTGTTGAATATGATCACCACACGCCGGGGTCGAAGAAACAGGGAAATCGTGATCTGGAAGACCACATCCGATGGGTCTTCGGGGACAAACCCATCAAGCGGCGAAGCTGACGTACGTATGCACATGCAGAGGAGCGCCTGAATGACCACGCCCGCTTCCGGACGTCGCGGGGGGTTGCCGGCACGCCGCTGGAGTTCCGCACGGCTCGAAGGACTCGGGGTGCCCTCGCCCCTTCGGGATCTGCTCGCCGCATCGGGACTGCCGGAGACGGTCGGTCCGTACTTCAGCGCCGCCCCCGAGCCCCTGCCCCTCACCCGGTACGCGACCGAGGCGCGGCTTCCCCAGCCGTTCGGGGAGGTGCGTGGGTTCTGGTACCTGGGCGACGACCGCGCCGAGCAGATCTGCTGCGCCCCGGAAGGCGAGGTCGTCTCGACGTCGTGCGGGGGAACGCATCCGACGCGCCTCGTGAACACCACCGTACGCACCTGGCTGTCCTGCTTGGCCGAACTCGGCCGGCTCCTCCAGGACCTGCTGTCCGACCCGGTCAGCCCGGACGCGGAGGCCGCCGTCGCCCGATTCCAGGAACGCCTCACCGCCCTCGACCCCGAGGCGATGGCGGACGAGGAGCACTGGTGGCCGCTGCTCACCGATGACCTCCGACTCACCACCTCGGTCGACTCCTCGGGCATCTTCGAGTTCCGTACGGCCACGGGAGCGGCGCGGACGGTCTCCGGCTACACCGTCCCCGGACAGGGCCATGCACTGCGGCGTCTGGGCGGCGAACTGCTGAAGCGCGGCATCGCGCCGGAGCGGGTCACCCGGGCCCATGCCGATCTCGAACCCTGCGCGCTGCCCGGCTGCTACTGCGCCGAGTGGCTGGCCACCACCTTTCCCGGAGCCGAGGTCACCTACAGCTTCGGTTACGGGCCCAGCGCCGCCGATCGCGAGGCGGGCATCGGGGAGCTGGTGGCCTTCATCGAGGATGCGGGCGACGAGGAGGAGTCGAAAGAGTGACCGACAGCGATTTCCCTTTCGGGCGGCAGGCCGTTGCGGACGCTTTCCGGGAATTCGTGAAGGGGGCGCCCGACGGCGGCACGTTCTATGTGACGGGATCCCCCGGCAGCGGCCGCAGCACGCTGCTCACCTGGCTGTTCCTCCTCAGCCAGGCGGATCGGGACGACAGTGGAACGGATCGGGACGAGGGCCAGGCGGATCAGGGCGACGAGGGGACGGGCGAGCCCCGGTCCGGGCCGCTCTTCCATGCGGCGCTCGGTGCGCGGGGCCGCGGCGTCGATGACCTGGCGGTGGCCATCGGCGGGCAACTCGGTTACGAGACCGCCACCGCCGCCGAACTGCTCTCCGTCATCGCCATGGACAAGCGCCCCGTGTGCGTGGCCGTCGGCGACTTGGACGAGGCAGGAGCCGTGCCGGACGAGCGGCACACGGCCCGCCTCATCGAATCCCTGCTGGCCCCCATGGCGCGGCTGCCCAACGTACGGCTGGTGACCGAAGGCACACAGAAGTGGGCCCACCACTTCGAGGACTGCGTCGTCGTGGACGTCGACACCGCCGAGTGGACCGATCGCACGGCCTTCGACCGGTACGTCGCCGCGCTGTGCGCCTTCGTTCCGGAAACGGAAACGGAAACGGAAACGGACCAGGAAACCGAAACCGGCCCGGAGCCGGGTGGCGCACAACGGGACGTGTTCGCACAGACGGTGGCGCAGGCCGCCTACCCCAACTTCCTCCTCGCTCAGCTGCTCGTTCTGGACCAGGTCTCCGCGGAAGCCGAAGCGGAACCCCTCGGCGTGGACGTACTGCCCGGCGGCATCGATGTCGAGGGTGCGGTCGCGCGGCACGTGGACCGGCTTCGCGCCGAGTCTCCCGTAGTGGCCGACGCCCTGTACGCCCTTGCGCTGGCCGGTCCGGCCGGGCTCGGCGGGCGCCTGTGGCGCCTGGCCACCGCTGCCGTGGCGGGACGCCGGATCGATGCGAGGGAGTTCGCCACGGCGGTCGAGCTGTCCTGGGTGCTGCTCCAGCCGGACCACGACGGACCCGGCGGTTCCGGTGCGTCGGGGAGCCACTTCGCCCTCCGCCACCCCGCCATCGCCACCGCGCTCCTCGCCCGCCGGTCCCCGCAGGCGGAGCTGCAGACGCGGCGCACGCTCGTCCACTCCTTGGCCGCACAGGTACCCGTCGAAGCAGTGGGCGGCGGACCGGTGGACGGGGAACCGGCGGAGGGGGGACCGGTGGTCGAGGGACCGCCGCGCCCGCTCTGGCAGCGGAGCGACCCGGTGCTGCTGTCGGAGCTGCTGAGGCACGCATCCGCCGTTCCCAAGGCGCTCGGGCCGTTGCTCGTCTTCCCCGAGGTGCTGCTCAGTGCGGACCTCGAAGAACTCCGCACCGTACTCGACTGCTCCGACGAGCCCGCCGCCGCGGCCCTGCGCCCGGTGGTCGCCCTCCTGCACCCGGTGTCGCGCGAGCAGCCGGCCCGACTCCAGGTCGCCGCGGTCCAGCACGGCCTGAACGATCTGGCGGCGGCCGTCGAGTCCGCCTACGAACGGCTGCCGTTCCGCGCGCTGCGCCTCCTTCCGGGAAGAGGCGAGGCGGAGGGCGCAGCCGCGCCCGTTTCTCCCGATCCCTCCGTTGTCCCGGCGCCGCCCGAGGTCGCACTCACCGAGACGGGGGGCGTGGAGGTCGGTCAGGGGCACGGCGATGCCCGGACCCTGCGATGGACGCTGCACGGGACGCCGTGTACCGCCGCGCGGGCCGAGCTGCTCGACGGTGTGACGGTGGTGGCGGTGGCCGACCGCGAGGGGCTGCTCCAGGTCCGCAGCGCGGACGACGGGCGGCTCGTCCACCCGATCGTCCGCGCCGACGAACCCCCGGAGCTGCTGTGCGCCCTCGCGGGGGCGCCGGACCCGCTGAGCGTGTGCGCGGCGGCCGACCGGCTGTGGGTGGTGCGGCTGGCCGACGGGTCGACGCTCGCCGAGCTCCGCTTCGGCTCGAACATCGCGGCCGTCCGCCGTGCCGCCGAGCACGAACTCGACGTCGACCTCGGCGGGTTCGGCATCCGCCTGTCCTTCGACCTCGCCGTACTGCGCACGCTCGCAGGGGCGACGCCCACCACCAGTGGCGCCGGGTATTAGGCTCGGCTGACCCGACGTTCCGTCCTGGAGACACGATGACCTCGCCGTTCACCCCGCTGTGGGCCCGTCTGAGGCCCTCCGACGACGCCACGCCGCGCACGTGGACCAGCTGGCCCGGCCCGGTGATCGCCGCGCAGACGGCCCGCCATGGAAGCCGGACGGTGTACGGAAGCGTCAGCTTCACCACACCCCACCGGCTGCACCTCGTCGACGCCCGCACCGGGGAGAAGGTGGCGCCCCCGGTCCTCTGCGACGCCGGGCAGGACACGTTCTCGCTGGTCGCCGGCCCGGAGGCGCTGGTGGCCGGCGGAGCGCGCGACATGGTGGAGCCCCTGAGCGGTGTGCGCCGCTCGTATGAGGCGAGTGAGGCGGACGAGGCGGGCGCGGGTGACGCGGACAACGTCGGGCCGGTCGCCGCCGTCGTCGGCTCGGACGAGCCCGTGCTCGTCACCGTCCATCCGTTCCAGAGCATCGCGTTCTGGGATGCGACCGCAGGCGACCGTCTCGCCGTCGTGCCGCTGGACGCCATGAAGAGCCCGGAGCGTCTGTGTGCCGGTGTCGTCGGCGGCCGGCTGCGGGCCGTGGTCGGCGAGGGGGCCGAGCTGTGCACCTATGCAGCGGACACCGGCGGCGTCGTGGCGCGCTGGACGATCGCTGACGAGGCGTCAGAAACGCGGATCGTGCGGATGGTCTGGGCCCAGGGGGCGGCCGGTGCACCGGCTGTCGTGCTCACCGCGGACACGGGGTCGCGCCTGCGGGCGTGGTCCCCGGACACCGGTGAACAACTCGGCGAGGCGTGTCCCCTCCCCGACCGGCCGTTGCACCTCAGCGCCGCCGTCCTGCACACGCAGGGCGGTGAGGTCCCCGTCGTGGCCTGCGCCTACGGTGACGGGGTCCAGCTGCTGCGGACCGACACCGGGCGCGTTCTGCTCGACCTCCGGCCGAGCGCCCGCACCCGCACCGCGCACCTCACCTCGGACGGACTGCTGCTGCTCGGCACGCTCGACGGCCCGGTCGCCCTCCGGCTCGACACGGAGCGACTGACCGCCGGACCGGGCCACCAGGCCGGGCACGACACCGGGCACGATGTCGCCGTCGACCTCGATCTCGACCTGGACGCATGGCAGACGGCCGCTGTGACCGACGAAGACGGATCGCCCGACACCTCCGACCACCCCTCGCACGCCGACCTCGTGGACCTCTGGGGCGCGGACCAGGTCATCCTCCTCGCGGAGGACCAGGTCGGTGCGGACATCACCGGCCCGAACCGGGACATCCTGTGCCGCGTCGGCCTCCCCCTCGCGCCGCTCCCCGGTCTGACCCTGGACCAGGACCTGGCCGAGGACGGTCCGGCCCCGCTGGAAGAGGTCGGCGTCGGTCCGGCGGACCCCGACGACCCCGATGCCAGATACGTCCCCGAGGGGCTGGACGGCTACTACTGGCTGGGCAGCTGGCACGACGACGACCTGGTACTCAGCCCGACCGGGGCGGTCGAAACGGTCGGCGCCGAGTCCGATTACCAAGAGGCCCTGCCGGTCAACTCCGGCCTCGCGGCCTTCGTTGCCTTCGCCTATCAGTACGCGGTCGCCGCGCTGTGCCAGGAGCCGGAGTACGGCACCGAAGCCCAGGAGGAGCGCGCCGAAGCACTGGAACACCGCCTACGCGCCGCCGACCCCCTCGCCTTCGCCGAGCACGGTTCGGAACACTGGGCCGACGCCCTGAGTGATCTGGCGGCAGGCATGTGAGTCGGCTCGGAAGACGCGGCCCGCACCCCAACACGGCTACGACGTCGAGGACTTGACCGATGGTCACGTCCCGGCAGGAATTCTTCTGGATCGCCGCCCCGGGTTTAACCTCCGTTAACCGACCACCCGTTCGATGGGACGGAAAGGAGGGGTGATACATGCTCAAGCGCACACGGATCGCCGCGGTGTTGGCCTCGACGATGTGCACGGTGGCTGTCGCACTGCCCAATGTGGCGCAGGCCGCGGCCCGTTCGGAGGCGTTGCCCAGCAAGAGCGAGTGGCTGGCCGATGTCGCGCCCGTCGCGTCGGACCTGCGGGACTACTTGGGGCATCGGCTCGCCGGTGTTCCGGCCGGGCAGAAGCCCGCGATCGTCCTGGACATCGACAACACCTCGCTGGCGACCCACTACGACCCGGGCCGGCCCGTCCAGGCCATCCTGGACGCCGTCCGTTACGGCCAACAGCACGGCGCGGCGGTGCTGTTCGCCTCGTACCGTGACGCCGATTCGCACGACTCGACCGTCCGCGAGCTGACCTCGGCCGGCTACACCGTCGACGGCCTCTGCCTCAAGCCGGCCGACGGCAGCCCCGGCAAGGCGGAGGTGAAGCTCGGCTGCCGGAAGAAGTACGAGGGCGAGGGGTACACGCTGATCGCCGACGTCGGCAACCGCAGCACCGACTTCGAGGGCGGACACTACGAGAAGGGCTTCAAACTGCCCGACTACGACGGCGCGTTGAGCTGACGCGGGCGTACGCCCCCGGACGTACGCCCCCACCGCGCCGCCTCACGCGTTCCAGCGCAGTACGGCGCCGAGGCCGCCCGCCGGGCCCGGGGTGCCCGCGGGGACCAGGAGGACCTCGGCGTCGGCCGCCGCGGCGGAGCGGAGGAGGGCGTCGTCCGCACGGGCCCGTTCGGGCTTGGTGACGCCCAAGGCCCGGGCCTCGCCGCGCTGTACGGCGACCTGGTCGACACCGGGGCCGATCCAGACGTCGCGGCCCGCGTCGGGTGCGTCCTGTCCGAGGAGCAGGGTGCCCACCTGGTGGCTGCGGGCCGCGTCCACGACGGCGGGCACCCCTTCCGCCGCTTCTCCGGGGTGGCTGTCGACGCCGCGCGCACCGTGCTCGCCGGGCCGGCCGCGTCCGGCACGGAAACGGCCCAGAGCCTCGTCGAGGCGGGCCTGGGCATACTCCGCGCACGCCCGCGCGATCTGCTGGTCGAGCACGCTCCGGGAAGCGCCCGCGGACCTGCTGCCGTTCTCGGCCTCGACGGTGACGGCCCGGAGCGGCTCGGGCAACCGGTTGTGCACGGCCCGGCGCTCGCGGGGGTCGCCGGTCAGGACCAGCAGCTGTGCGCCGCTCTCGGGCCACTGCCGGGCGAGCTCGCCCGCGATGATGTCGGCGGTCTCGTTCCGGCTGTTCTCGACCTTGTTCCGGTAGTGCCATTCGTACCGGTCCCCGGGGACGCTGCGGTGCCCTCGGCCCCGCCCCTCCTTGCCGTGCGCCGTGGCCACGGTCCGGCTGCGCTGCGCGTCACGCAGCTCCAGATCGGCGCCGGTGTGGTCGATGTACGCGACCAGGCACGTCGGCTCCTCGCCGATCAGCCCGGGAAGGGGGGCGATGTGCGGCAGCAGGGACCAGGTCGCCTCCGTGCCGACCGGGGGCACACGGAGCGGAAGGTCGAGGACGACCTCGGCACCGGCGGCGAACAGGGCCCGGCCGGGAGGCGCCCCGGAAACCGGCTCCTGCGCCAGCCGTTCCGCCACCGCCCGGCAGGTATACGGGTCGGCACCCGCGTCGATGAGCTGCGAGGCGACGGAGCGTTGACGGAGCTTCTGCTGTGTGAGCGCGTCCTCGGTCGCGCGGGTGGTGTCGATGTACACGGAGGCCCAGGGGCCCAGACGGTCGAAGAGCGGCTTGAGAAACGCGAGTTCCATGATCTTCCCTCGGTTCGGGGCCGGTTTCGCGAACGGTTTCGAGGATGGTGAGGACGACGAGGTCGGGGCCGGGGCACTGTCACGGATCCCTCCGTACGGAGTCGGGCCCGCCTTACGGAGCCGGGCCCTCCTTGCGGAGGAAACGGCGCAGGCGCGCCAGGGGCCAGGTGTTGACGACCTCGTCGGCGGTCAGCCAGCCCCGCTGCGCGGTGCCCACGCCGTAGCGCAGGTACTCCAGGTGGAGCGGCGCATGGGCGTCGGTGTTGACTGCGAACTTCACGCCGTACCGCTTGGCGCGCAGGATGTGCTCGTCGCACAGGTCGAGCCGGTCGGGATGGGCGTTGATCTCCAGCGCCGTCCCGGTGCGGGCGCAGGCGGCGAACACCGCGTCGAGATCCATGTCGAGGCCCGGCCGTCTGCCGATGAGCCGGGTGGTCGGGTGTCCGATGATGTTGATCTGCGGGTTCTCGCAGGCGGTGACGAGCCGACGGGTCAGGGCGTCCCGGCCTTGGTTGAAGTGCGAGTGCACGGAGGCCACGCAGAGGTCGAAGTCCCGCAGGAACTCCTGCGGCCAGTCCACCGTCCCGTCCGGGCCGATGTTGAGCTCGGTGCCGTGCAGCAGCCGCATCTTCCGGTGCCTGCCGTCGAGTTCGCGTACCCGCTCGCGCTGGGCCAGCACCTTCTCGTCGGTCATCCGCTGCATGGAGAGATTCGGGGCGTGGTCGGTGATCGCGTAGTAGCGCAGGCCCCGCCGGGCGGCGGCTTCCACCATCTCCTCCAGCGGGGCGAGGCCGTCGGTGAGGTCGGTATGGGTGTGCAGGTCGCCCCTGATGTCCGCCTCGGTGACGAGGTCCGGCAGGTCGCCGTGCAGCGCCGCGGCGACCTCGCCGCGGTCCTCGCGCAGCGTCGGCGGGATCCAGAGCAGACCGAGCCGGGCGTAGACCTCCTCCTCGGTCCCCGAGACGATCTTCTTTCCGCTCCTGGCGTGGAACAGGCCGTATTCGGAGAGCTTGAGCTTGTGGTGCACGGCCATCTCGCGGGTGCGGATGTTGTGCGCCTTCGAGCCGGTGAAGTACTGGAGCCCGGCGCCCCAGGAGTCGGGCGGCACGACCCGCAGATCGATCTGGAGGCCCTTCGTGGTGCGGATGGAGGTCTTCTTCGTGCCGTGGGCGATGACCTCGGCCGTGCTCGGCAGCCGGGTGAAGGCGTCCATGAACGGGGCGGAGCGGCCGGCCGCCACGAGGATGTCCACGTCACCGATGGTGTCCCGCATACGGCGCAGCGATCCGGCGTACGCGCAGCGCTCGCAGCCCGGCAGGGCGGACAGCTCGGCCACGATCTCCTCGGCGACGTCCATCGCGGCGTTGACCGGCACCCGGTCGCCCGCGGCCTGCATCAGGCCGATGCCGTGCCGGATGTTCTCCTCGGTCCTCGGGCCGAAGCCCTTCAGATCGCGCAGCCGCTCCTCGTCCAGGGCGTCGATCAGCTCCGGCACCGAGGAGATGTGCAGGTCCTCGTAGAGCGCCATGGCCTTTTTGGGGCCGAGAGTGGGGATGGCCATCAGCTGGCGCACGCCCGCGGGGACCTTCGACCGGACGTCCTCCACGGCGGGCATCCGGCCGGTCCGCAAGTACTGGAGCACCTTGTCGGCGATGGACCTGCCGACGTTGGGGATCTCCCGCAGGCCCGCGGCGTCGAGCTTCGACACATCGGCGTGGTGGCCGCCGATGGCGCGTGCGGCCTTCTCGTAGGCGCGGGCCTTGAACGCGTCTCCGCCGGTGATCAGGACGAGGTCGGCGTACTCCTGGAGCAGCGCCTCGACCTCCTCGTTGGGCCGGACCACACGGCCATTTTAGTGCGGGCCGGTGCGGCGGGCCTGGTCCCCGGCCCCGGCCCGCCGCGTCCCGCCCCGCTCAGGCGCCGACGTACGCCGCGAGGTGCTCGCCGGTGATGGTGGAGCGGGCGGCGACCAGGTCGGCGGGTGTGCCCTCGAAGACGATCGTGCCGCCGTCGTGGCCGGCGCCCGGGCCGAGGTCGATGATCCAGTCGGCGTGCGCCATGACCGCCTGGTGGTGCTCGACGACGATGACCGACTTGCCGGAGTCGACGAGCCGGTCGAGCAGGCCCAGCAGCTGCTCGACATCGGCGAGGTGCAGGCCGGCGGTCGGCTCGTCGAGGACGTAGACGCCGCCCTTGTCGGCCATGTGCGTGGCCAGCTTGAGGCGCTGCCGCTCGCCGCCGGACAGCGTGGTGAGCGGCTGGCCGAGGGTGAGGTAGCCGAGCCCGACGTCGGCCAGCCGCTGGAGAATCCGGTGGGCCGCCGGTGTGCGCGCCTCACCGGCGGCGAAGAACTCCTCGGCCTCGGCCACCGGCATCGCGAGCACCTCGCTGATGTCGCGGCCGCCGAGGCGGTACTCCAGCACCGACGCCTCGAACCGCTTCCCTTCGCACTCCTCACAGGTGGTGGCGACCCCCGCCATCATCGCCAGGTCGGTGAAGATGACACCGGCGCCGTTGCAGGTGGGGCAGGCGCCCTCGGAGTTGGCGCTGAACAGCGCCGGCTTGACGCCGTTGGCCTTGGCGAACGCCTTGCGGATCGGGTCGAGCAGCCCGGTGTACGTCGCCGGGTTGCTCCGCCGCGAGCCGCGGATCGGGGTCTGGTCGACCGACACCACACCGTCGTCGGACGGTATCGACCCGTGGACGAGCGAGCTCTTGCCGGATCCGGCGACGCCGGTGACGACGGTCAGCACCCCGAGTGGGATGTCGACGTCGACGCTTCGCAGGTTGTGCATCGTCGCGCCGCGGATCTCCAGCGAGCCGGTGGGCTTGCGCACCGTCTCCTTGACGGCGGCCCGGTCGTCGAGGTGGCGGCCGGTGACCGTACCGCCGGTCCGCAGCCCCTCGACGGTGCCCTCGAAGCAGACGGTGCCGCCCGCCGTACCGGCACCGGGGCCGAGGTCGACGACGTGGTCGGCGATCGCGATCACCTCCGGCTTGTGCTCCACGACGAGCACCGTGTTGCCCTTGTCCCGCAGCCGCAGCAGCAGGTCGTTCATCCGCTGTATGTCATGCGGGTGCAGGCCGATGGTGGGCTCGTCGAAGACATAGGTGGTGTCCGTGAGCGAGGAGCCGAGGTGGCGGATCATCTTGACGCGCTGCGCCTCGCCGCCCGACAGCGTGCCCGACGGCCGGTCCAGCGAGAGGTAGCCCAGGCCGATCTCCACGAACGAGTCGAGGGTGTGCCCCAGCGCGCTGAGCAGCGGCGCGACCGAGGCGTCGGTCAGGCCGCGGACCCACTCGGCCAGGTCGCTGATCTGCATCGCGCAGGCGTCGGCGATGCTGACCTTCTCGATCTTCGACGACCGGGCCGCCTCGGTGAGCCGGGTGCCCTCGCAGTCGGGGCAGGTGGTGAAGGTGATCGCCCGGTCCACGAACTCCCGGATGTGCGGCTGCATCGCCTCCCGGTCCTTGGAGAGCATCGACTTCTGGATCCGCGGGATCAGCCCCTCGTAGGTCATGTTGATGCCCGCGATCTTCATCCGGGTCGGTTCGAGGTGCAGGAAGCTGTGCAGCTCCTGCTTGGTGTACTTGCGGATCGGCTTGTCCGGGTCGACGAGGCCGGATTCGGTGTAGAGCCGGTAGTTCCAGCCGCCCGGCTTGTAGCCGGGGATGGTGAGCGCGCCCTCGCCCAGCGACTTGGAGTCGTCGTAGAGCCGGGTGAGGTCGACGTCGGTGACCGCGCCCCGGCCCTCGCAGCGCGGGCACATACCGCCGGTGATGCTGAAGGAGCGACGCTCCTTCACCTTCTGTCCGCCGCGCTCCACGGTGACCGCGCCGGCTCCGCTGATCGAGGCGACGTTGAAGGAGTACGCCTTGGGTGGCCCGATATGCGGCGTGCCGAGCCGGCTGAAGAGGATGCGCAGCATCGCGTTGGCGTCGGTGGCGGTGCCGACCGTGGAGCGGGGGTCGGCACCCAGCCGCTGCTGGTCGACGATGATCGCGGTGGTCAGCCCCTGGAGCACATCGACCTCGGGCCGCGCCAGCGTCGGCATGAAGCCCTGGACGAAGGCGCTGTACGTCTCGTTGATCAGCCGCTGCGACTCCGCGGCGATGGTGTCGAACACCAGGGAGCTCTTGCCCGAGCCCGAGACGCCGGTGAACACCGTCAGCCGGCGCTTGGGGATCTCGACGCTGACGTCCTTGAGGTTGTTCTCGCGGGCGCCGTGCACACGGATCAGATCGTGGCTGTCGGCGGCGTGCGGGGCGGGCGTCTGCGTGTCCTTACCCGTGGTCCTGGCCATGCGCATGGTGTCTCCGTGTCCCCATCGGTGAGGCGGGCCGCCTTGACGGTCCCCGTCGGCGTCGCCTGGATCGACCTGGCCCGGCCAGGTGTGATCGCGGCTACGGTCGCTGACCACGATAACGACGGGGTCTGACAACGCGGCGCGATGCCCGTAATGGGGCGGTGTTCGCCGCCGTGCGATGCTGGTGCGCGTGACGCTCGAGGATCTCGTAAGGCTCCGCCGTGCACGGGACGTGATGGACCGCGACTATGCGCAACCGCTGGACGTCCCGGCGCTGGCCGGTGTCGCCCTCATGTCGCCCGGGCACTTCTCCCGCAGCTTCCGCGCCGCCTTCGGCGAGACGCCCTACAGCTACCTGATGACGCGCCGCGTCGAGCGGGCCAAGGCGCTGTTGCGGCGGGGCGACCTCAGCGTGACGGAGGTCTGCTTCGCGGTCGGATGCACCTCGCTGGGGTCGTTCAGCTCGCGTTTCACCGAGCTGGTCGGCGAGAGCCCGAGCGCCTACCGGGCCCGCGGCCACGAGACGGGCGCCGCGATCCCGGCGTGCGTGGCCAAGATCTTCACGCGGCCGCTCAGGAACGGCCGGCCGTCCGGCACCGGCGAACCGGTCAGGATCGGAGAAGCGGAATCCACCGCGGCCTCGTAGCGTCGGAGGCATGGACATCAAGCTTGCCACGTGTTTCATCGCAGTCGACGACCATGACAAGGCGCTCGCCTTCTACCGCGACATCCTCGGCCTGGAGGTGCGCAACGACGTCGCGTTCGAGGGGATGCGCTGGGTGACCGTCGGGTCGCCCGCTCAGCCGGGCGTGGAAATCGTCCTCGAACCGCCGCTCGCCAACCCCAACGCCTCGCCGGACGACAAGCAGGCGATGGCGGAACTGCTGGCCAAGGGCATGCTGCGGGGGGTGATCTTCTCCACCGACGACGTCGACGCCACCTTCGAAAAGATCCGGTCCGCCGGCGGCGAAGTCCTCCAGGAGCCGATCGACCAGCCCTACGGCGTCCGCGACTGCGCCTTCCGCGACCCGGCCGGCAATATGCTCCGCTTCAACCAGCCCCGCACCAGCTGACCCTGTTTTTCGCAAGCCCCCCGAGCCTGCTCGGGGGGCTCGGCCCACCCACGACACCTCAGTGAGCCCGACACCTCAGCGATCCGGATGCGGGTCCTTGAACCGGTCGAGTTCCCGGCGCAGGCTCCCGCCCTCCTCCAGCGCGCCGCGCAGCATCGCGGAGGGGTGTGCGGCGTGTCCGTCGAGGTGGTTGCGTTGGTTGACGAAGATGCTGCCGGTCCAGTAGTTGTCGGCCGCGTACATACCGCCTTCCGGCGCGTCCGGGTCGACGGCCCGGTACTGCCACACCGCGCCTTTGCCGTGGACTGCGGCCATCCCCACATACCAGGCGGCCACGATCCAGAACCGCTCTCCGCTCACGGCGTCGAACTCCTCGACGCTTGCGCATCGTTCACGCAGGACCTTCTCCATCAGGTCCATCGACGCGGGGTTGAAGACCCATGCGTACCGGTCGCCGCCGACCTCTTCCAGCCACCACTGGCGAAAGTCGCGCAGACATTCTCCGCGCCACTGGTCCACATCGTCCGCGTAGCGCACCGACTCCAGATCCCAGTCCCGGACCCGAGGGGTGGGTACCCGGTCCGGCCGCCACTCCGGACGCGCCTTCTGGTACTCACCGACCGCCTTGCGCAGCCGTCGCACCTCGCCGGTCACCACCCGACCCGTACGCTTCGTGAGCGCTCGCCGCGCGATGACGGCGGGATCGATCGCCTCCAGGCCGAGTGACGGATCGGGGACGACGACCGGTGCACCGTCGGTGAGTTCGCCGGCGGTGTTGTCCCATTTCCACCGGCCTCCGGCCTGGTTGAGGAGGACCTCACCGAAGTAGGCGGCGGTCAGGTCGGTGAGGATCGCCTGCCGCTCGTCGTCGCCGCCTTCCGCCGGACAGTAGGCGATCAGCTCCTTCTCCAACTGGGTCGCCGAACGACTGGAGTAGTCGTGACGGAAACCGGACGGCGTCCAGTGGCCGTTGAGGTGATCCATCATGTCGTGCAGCTGCTGTATCCAGTGATGCAGCTTGCGCGCCTCGCTCCCGGCGAGGGCGTCCTTGCCTGCCTCGTAGCAGCCTGCCTCGTTGGAGTCCATACCGGCCGACCCTAGCTCCGGTTGCCGACAATGCATCAACTTCCCTACAAATGAGGGGAGTTGGTGGCGCTGGCCGCTGCGCGGCAAGAACGCGAAGTGGACCAAGTACGACACCTACCAGCGCTATCTGAAGTCCTTCCGCGAGGGCGACTACACCTTCACGGACGAGGTCGGCGGCGTCCACTACAGCTACTCGGTGGGCGGAGTGGACTTCTCCAAGGCCCCCAAGCACAACATCACCAAGGCCCGCTTCACCGTCCAGCATCCGCGCCGGGACAAGACCACCAGCACCTCACGTCAGACCGAGGTGACCTACCGCAACACCAGCACCAGCTACCTCGGTGGGGGAGGCGCCACCCTCGACAACGGGGGAGACGGCAAACCCACTCCCACACCGACGCCGAGCACGCCCGGGCACCCCAGCACTCCGCCGGGCTCCCACACGCCCACTCCGGGCACACCGGCGCCGACCGGCGGGGGCGACCACGGTAAGCCGGCCGGTCCCGGCAAGGGCGGCGATCTCGCCCACACCGGATCCGACACCCCCATCGGCCTCCTCATCGGCCTCGCCGCGGCCCTCGCCGCGGCGGGTGGAGCCCTGATGTGGTGGATGCGTCGACGCCGGTCCGCACGGCCGTAACGTCTGCGTGGCACGCCGCTCCGCACCCGGCGGAGCGGCGTTGCAGAACGCGTCCACGACCTCCTCAAGATCTCCACCACCGCGAAGTTCATTGCCAATTCTTTATTGTCAGCACTGGCGTGGCCTTGGAGGATATGTTCAAGATCGGATAAGGAGTTGGGACCGTGCTGACTACGGGGGACGCAGGGCCGATGCTGGGGCTTGACCGCGATGGGGTGATATCAGGCCATCTGTTAGCCGCCCTCTACGCGCAGGCGGCGGCCCGGGAGAGCATTACCCGCCACGAACTCATCCGGCTCGCCGACGCCTCGTGCGACGAGGCGGGAAGGGCCATCGACAAGCTCTTACAACTGAGGGTGTTACGACCGCTGCCCGGGGAACCGCAACGGCTCGCCCCCGTTGCCCCGGCCACCGCGCAGGCTCAGTTACTGATGCCGAAAATCAGGGAGTTACGCGACCACCAGTCGATGATCAACGAGGCGAGCGCGCTGCTCGCCTGCCTGCTTCCCGTCTACGAACGCAGCGTCATGACGTCCACCCGAGAGCAGTTGCTGCATCGCCTCGAGGATGTGGAAGCCGTCCGGTCCACCCTGTTGGAGTTATCGGCCCGCGCAACCGACGAAATCCTGACTTCTCAGCCCGGTGGGCCCCGTCCCGAGGGCGTTTTGAAGGAGTCGACCGAGCGTACCGTACAGGTGCTGGATCGGGGCGTGCGCATGCGCACGCTCTATCAGTATACGGCACAGTTCCATCAGCCCACCGTCGACCATGCATCCTTGCTCATGGAGCACGGGGCCGAAGTCCGCCTGGTCACGGACGCGTTCATGCGGCTCATCGTCTTCGACCGTGAAGTCGCGCTGATCGAACTGCTCGACAATCCCGACGGGGCCCTGCTCGTCCGCGACGCGAACGTCGTCGACTTTCTGGCGCGGGCGTTCGAGCGGTCCTGGGACCGCGCTCTGCCCTTCGCGCACGCCCATGAACGCGACCAAGTGCTGCGCAGTTCCGAGGAGATGAAGACGGCGATCATCGAGCTCCTCATCGAGGGGTACGACGACAAAGTGGTCGCCAAACGCCTGGGCATCTCGCTGCGCACGTTACAACGCCATCTGGCTGAGGTGTTGCGCCGCATCGGTGCCAGCAACCGCCTGCACGCCGGCTATCTCCTGCGCGATCTCGACATCGTCCATGAGAAGTACGCTCGGCAGCACAACCCGTGAGCGGCCGGGCCGTTGCCGGTCAGCTGCGCCGCGGGCGGGCGCCGCCGCCGAGGGGTGCCCGTCAACACCGCCAACTCCGAAGGACATCATGACGACCACCTCTCAGCCCGCCGCGGCTGTGACCGCACTTCTCGACCAGGCGCGCCGCGACTATGCGGCCCTCACGTCCCAGGGCCTCGCGCTGGACCTGACCCGGGGCAAGCCCTCGCTCGCGCAGCTCGACATGGCCGCCGAACTCCTCCAACTCCCCGCGGATCGGTACCGGGCCGCCGACGGCACCGACTGCCGCAACTACGGGCCCCCGAAGAAGGGGCTGCGCGAGCTGCGCGAGATCTTCGCGCCCGTCCTCCAGGTCCCCGTCGAGCAGTTAGTGGCGGTCGGCAACTCCAGCCTGGAGCTGATGCACGACTGCCTCGTCCATATGCTGCTGAGCGTCGTGCCGGGCGCCGAGCGCCGCTGGGCCGATCAGGACGTCGCCTTCCTCGCCCCGGTGCCCGGCTACGACCGCCACTTCGCGCTGTGCGAGCGGTTCGGCATCGAGATGATCCCCGTCCCGATGACCGCCGACGGGCCGGACATGGACATCGTCGAGGACCTGGTGCGCTCCCACCCCAAGATCAAGGGGATCTGGTGCGTGCCCAAGTACAGCAACCCTGACGGTGCGTGTTACAGCGACGAGACCGCGCGCCGGCTCGCGACCATGGAGACGGCGGCCCCCGACTTCCGCATCTTCTGGGACAACGCCTACCCTGTCCACCACCTCACCGAGGAGGAGGTGGAGGTCGCCGACATCCTCACTGCGTGCACCGAGGCCGGGCATCCGGACCGGACGTTCGTGTTCGGCTCCACTTCGAAGATCACCATGGCGGGCGCGGGGGTGGCGTTCTTCGGCTCGTCGCCCGCTAACGTCGACTGGTGGATCTCGAACGCCGGCATCCGGTCCATCGGCCCGGACAAGGTCAACCAGCTCCGGCACGCCCTCTTCCTGGGCGACACCGACGGCCTGCGCGCCCATATGCGGCGTCACCGGGACATCCTGCGCCCCAAGTTCGACACG
Source organism: Streptomyces gilvosporeus (assembly GCF_002082195.1). Classification (GTDB taxonomy): domain Bacteria; phylum Actinomycetota; class Actinomycetes; order Streptomycetales; family Streptomycetaceae; genus Streptomyces; species Streptomyces gilvosporeus. The sequence continues at coordinate 8,055,103 of NZ_CP020569.1, forward strand.
GTGCGGCGCATCTTCGCCCGTGAGCTGGAGGGCAGCGGGCTGGCGACCTGGTCGGACCCCAAGGGTGGTTACTTCATCGCGCTGAGCGTTCTCAAGGGGTGTGCACGGGACGTCGTGCGCCTGGCCAAGGAGGCCGGGATCGCCGTCACCCCGGCGGGCGCCACCTACCCCTACCGCAGCGATCCCGAGGACAGCGTCATCCGGATCGGCCCCACCTACCCCTCGCTGGAGGAGCTTGAGCAGATCGCCCAGGGCCTGACGGTCTGCGTGCGGCTCGCCGGATACGAGAAGCTGGCCGCCGAACAGAACTGAATGGGCGTCAGTAGCCGATCGACGGGCGTCGACGCGCACCGACGTACACGGCGGACATTCGCATAACGACGAACATCGACGAACACCGACGAACAAGGGCAAGGCCGGGTATCCACCCGCCTTGCCCTTGTTGCTGTGCCCACCGGCATCGGCACCGGCACCGGCTCGTCAAGGTGGCCATGACGGATGCGCGCCGCCGAAGGTGGGATCGCGCCACGACGGCAGATCCGATCCGCAGCGACTTGTCCCGGTTTGCGGCATGGCGGATCTACGTCAGTCGTAAGGACGATCATTTGCCGACGCGACACAGAAGTAATGGTGGAGGCAAGATCGTGACCGTGCTCCACGGTGCATTGAGTCACCATTGCGTCCGTCGGTAAGGATTGATGAATTCGTGCGCTCCATCGCCCTTCACCTCGCTCCCGAAGCTCCCCGCGACGACCTCGGCTGGGGGCGAAACGCCTGACCAGCGCCCCGCCCAGGGTCACCGATCGTGCAACGCGACCACGCTAGGAAACACTCATGGAATTTCCTGAGGCCACCTTCACCCCCTACAACAACAAAACCATTACCCGCGCCCCGCAATGGGAGCGAATACCCAAAGACCTGCGCGAGGCCGTAAACGTGGTCTCCCAGGTCCTGCCGTTCCGCACCAACCAGTACGTGCTCGATGAACTCATCGACTGGGACCGTATTCCCGACGACCCGATCTTCCGGCTGAACTTCCCCCACCGCACGATGCTCGAAGACGCCGACTACACCGCCTTACGCGAGGTGCTCGCGGGCGGCGACAAGGGCCGGATCGCCCTCCAGGTCCGCAAGCTGCGGGAGCAGATGAACCCGCATCCGGCCGGCCAGCAGACGCACAACGTGCCGGAGCTGGACGGTGACGAAGTGCCGGGGATCCAGCACAAGTACGGCGAAACGGTGCTGTTCTTCCCGAAGGCTGGGCAGACCTGCCACGCCTACTGCACCTTCTGCTTCCGCTGGCCGCAGTTCGTCGGCGACGACGAGCTGGCGTTCGCCGCCAAGGACGCCCAGGGACTGACCGGTTACCTCCGGCGGCACCATGAGGTCACCGACGTTCTCATCACCGGCGGCGACCCGCTCATCATGCGGACGAACACCCTCGCCCGCTACATCGAGCCGCTGCTGGCCCCCGAGTTCGCCCACGTCCAGAACATCCGCATCGGCACCAAGTCGGTCGCCTACTGGCCCCAGCGCTTCGTCACCGACCGGGACGCCGATGACCTCATGCGGCTGTTCGAGCGCGTGATCGCCGCCGGCAAGCACCTGGCCCTCATGGGCCACTACAACCACCCCGCCGAGATCCGCCCCGACATCGCACAGACCGCCCTCCGGCGCATCATCGCCACCGGCGCCAACGTGCGCCTCCAGTCCCCGGTGCTCCGGCACATCAACGACGACCCTGCGGCCTGGCGCGAGCTGTGGACCACCGGAGTCCGCCTCGGTGCGATCCCGTACTACATGTTCGTCGAGCGCGACACCGGTGCCCGCTCCTACTTCGAGCTGCCCCTGGTGCGCGCCTACGAGATCTTCCGCGCGGCGTACCAGTCGGTCTCCGGGCTGTCCCGCACCGTACGCGGCCCGTCCATGAGCGCGTTCCCCGGCAAGGTCCTCATCGACGGCACGCCCACCATCCGCGGCGAGAAGGTCTTCGCACTCCAGCTCCTCCAGGGCCGCAACGCCGACTGGACCCGTAGGCCCTTCTACGCCGCGTACGACCCGGACGCGACCTGGTTCGACCAGCTCATCCCTGCCTTCGGCGAACGGAAGTTCTTCTTCCAGGACGAGCTGCCGCTGCCCGCGGACGAGGCCCGGGAACTGGCGGTGGTCGCATGACCGCCGCGGCGACCCCGCCCGTGTACGAGGTCCTGGCGTTCCGGTTCGGCAGGCATGCCGGACGGCTGGCGCGGGAGAACTTCCTGTTCGCGGACGACCCGTGCGCCACCGACGCGCCGGCCGACTACGACTTCTCCTTCTGGGTCGTCCGCGACGACGAGCGCGTCATCGTCGTCGACACCGGATTCCGGTCCGAGACCGCCGCGCTGCGCGGCCGCGAGCAGCTCCGCCACCCCATCGCCGCACTGGGCGATCTCGGCATCGACCCGGCCCAGGTGTCCGATCTGCTGGTCACGCACATGCACTGGGACCACACCGGCCACCTCGACGCCTTTCCCCACGCCCGCGTCCATCTGCAAGAGGCCGAACTCGCCTTCTGCGCAGGGCGCGCCATGCGCCACGCCGCACCGCGCCGCCCCTTCGAGGCGGACGATGTGAACACGGCGATCCAACTGCTCTTCGAAGACCGCCTCCACCTGCACCGGGGCCCGGCCGTCATCACGCCGGGAGTCGAGGTCCACCCGGCGCCCGGGCACACCCCCGGCCTTCAGGTCGTACGCATCCACACCCGGCGCGGCTGGGTGGTGCTGGCCAGCGACTCCGCGCATCTGTGGGCCAACATCCGCCGGCGTGCCCCGTTCCCCATCCTCGACCACCTCGCCTCGATGGTCGACGCCTACGAGACCGTCGAGGCTCTGGCAGACGGTGAGGACCACATCATTCCCGGTCACGATCCCCAAGTCGCCCGCCGCTTCCCCGCGTTGGACGGGGCACCGGGCTGGGTCCGGCTGCACGAGCCGCCGATCGCGCCGTACGTCGAGCCGGAGCACAAGCCGGCGGAGGTACGGGCATGAGAACCGCTCAGGTCACCATCGTCGGCCTGGGATCGCGCGGCTTGGGCGTCCTGCAACAGCTCGCCCGAGGCGCCGACCGCCTTCCTTCCGGTGTCGGGCTGGACATCCACCTCGTCGACCCCGGCGAGAGCGGACAAGGCGTGCACTCCGGCCGTCAGCCCGACCATCTGCTCACCAACACCCTCGCCAGCCAGCTCAGCATGTTCCCCGACGGGAGCGGCCCGACCTTCACCGAGTGGGCCGCCCAGGCCGGCTACCGCCGCTTCGGCGCCTCCTACCACCGCACCGACCCGGCGAACGGAGAACCGATCGGGGAGCACGACTACCTGCCGCGCAGCATGCTGGGCGAGTACCTCACCTTCGTCTTCGACCGCACCGTCGCGCGGCTGCCTTCCCGGATGCGGGTGGTGCACCACCGCAGCCGCGTCCTGGACATGGAAGCTGCCGACGGCCGCTATGTGGTGCACACCGAGGACGGCTTCCAGATCACCTCGGACGCCGTCTTCCTGACCACCGGCCACGGCCGACGCACCCCGACCGACGACGACGTGGCCTTCGAGAACTTCGTCGCCGACCACCGGGCGCGCAACGACCGCCTCGCCTACCTCACGGACCCGTACCCGGTCGACACGCTCCAGCGCATCGCCCCGGGGAGCACGGTCGCGGTGCAGGGCTTCGGACTGACCGCGCACGACGTGATCGCCGCCCTCACGGTCGGCCGCGGCGGCCGGTTCGAGGACGAGGGCCACCAGATGCGCTATGTGCCCTCCGGGCGGGAACCCCGGCTGCTGATGTTCTCCCGCCAGTGCCTTCCCGCCGCCGCGCGAGGAGTCAACCAGAAGGGCCTGACCGGGGACTACACACCGCACTTCTTCACCCCCGACGCCGTACGCGACCTGCGGCGCAACGCGGAGACCACCCGAGGGACGACGCAGATCGACTTCGAGGCGGAGGCGGTACCGCTGCTGCTGCGGGAGATGGGCTACGTCCACCGCTCGACACGGGAACAGCGTGACATCGCGCCCGAGCAGTACGAGTTCACCGCCGAGGACCAGGCGGCGATCGCCGCCCTCATGGATCCGCTCGGCGGCAAGGAATTCGCGACGCTGGACGACTTCCGGGCCTTCTTCACCGCATTCGTCACCGACGACCTCGACCACGCCGCGCAGGGGAATCTTTCGAGCCCCGTCAAGGCGGCGACCGACGCGATCCGCGATATGCGGGCCAGCCTGCGCGCAGCGGTCGAGTTCGGTGGGCTCACCCCTGCCTCGCACCAGGCGTTCGTCTCCCGCTGGGTACCGCTGATGAACCGGATCTCGTTCGGTCCCCCGCGGCGCCGCAACTACGAACTCCTCGCCCTCATGAGGGCCGGGGTGGTCGATCTGGCCGGCGGACCGGGCTGCCGCATCATCCCCGACCGCGAGGCGGCCCGGTTCGCCATCGAAACGCCGTTCACGGACGAGCCCGCCGTGCGGCACGCCGACGCCCTGGTCATCGCACGGCTGGATCTGTTCCATCCGGAGACGGATGACTCGCCCGTCACCGCACGCCTGTTGGCCCGCGGTCTGATCCGTCCGTATGCCAACGGCGGCTACCGGCCCGGCGGTCTGGACATCACGCCCGCCGGCCGCGTCATCGACAGGACGGGGGAGCCGCTCGCGGGCGTGTGGGCGCTCGGATATCCCGTCGAAGGCCCCCGCTACTACACCTACTACCTGCCCCGTGCCGGGATGGCCTCGCGCTTCACCGTCGAGGCGCGCGACGCAGTCGACGAGCTGTGGCAGCACCTCCACACGACCCTTTCGGAAGAGGACATTGATGCCCGTCCAGACCGGCAGCCGGTTTCCCTACCCTGAATTCAAAGCCCGCTACGACATTCCGCCGCAGCAGCCGGTGCACTGGCAGTGGTCGCAGGTCTCCCAGGGCCTGGGGGACGTCGAGCATCCCGAGCGCGGCACCCTCGCCCTGTCCCTGCCGGACGGCAGCGCCGAAGTCCTCCGTGATGTCGCCGTCGGCTACCAGGTGGTGCCCGCCGGCGAGCGCACCAGCCCGCATGCGCACAGCTGGTACCACCTGTCCGTCGTCCAGTCCGGCACCGGCACCGTCACCTTCGACGAGACCGGCGAGACGGTCGAGTTGAACCCCGGCGACATCCTGCTCGTGCCTGCCTGGTCGGGCCACCGCTTCACCAACCCCACCGGCCAGGACCTGGTCCTGCTGAACCTCATGAACATCCCCCTCCTCGCCCGGCTGGGGAACCTCGAGGTCGTGCAACAGCAGGAGTCCGCCCCGTGACGACGCACGACATCGACCCCGCCACGGCCCCCGCCCCGCCGGCCACCCGTGCCGGCGGCTCGTACAAGTGGGTCGTCCTGTCCGTCGCGGTCACCGCGCTGACCACCGGCTCCGTCCTCTACTCCGGCGTCAGCGTCCTGATGCCGTTCTGGAAGGACACCTTCCACCTGTCCGCCGCGACGGCCGCGCTCGCGGCCACCGCGATCCAGGCCGGGCCGATCACCTCGATGCTGATCATCGGGAGGGCCATCGACCGCTACGGGGAACGATGGGTCGTCTCCCTGACGATGATCGCCATGGGCATCACCGCCTTCATCGCCGCCGCGGTCGGCCCCAGCTATCCGGTCCTGCTGCTGTTCATCCTGGTCATGGGCGCCTTCTACGGAAGCATCCTGCCCGGCGGACAACGGGCCATCACCCGCTGGTTCGAGCCCTCCCTCCAGGGCATGGCCACCGGCATCCGACAGAGCGGCCTGCCGGTCGGTGCCTCGCTCGCCGGCGCGATCCTGCCGGCCCTGGCCCTGCATCACGGCTGGCGGGCCGCGGTCGTCGTCCAGGGCGTCGCCGGGATCATCGGCGGCATCATCTTCGCCACCTTCTACCGCAAGGCCGGCGACAACACCGCCGGCACCCGGAAGCCCTCGCTGAAGCTGCGCCGCCTCATCGCGGACCTGGTCAAGGACCGGCTGGTGCGCTCGCTGCTCCTCAGCGGTCTGGCGCTGGCGGCCTTCCAGTACGTGTTCTCGGCGCAGATCCTGATCTTCCTCACCGGCTACCTGCACATTCCCATCGTGACCGCCGGGTTCATGTACGCCGTGGCGCAGGCGGCCGGGATCGGCGGCCGGATCGGCCTCGCCTGGCTCAGCGATCGCTTCTGGCCCGGCAAGCGGATGCGCTCACTGAAGTGGCTGCTCGCCGTCTCCGCTCTCCCGGTGGCCGCCCTGACCCTGCTCGGCCCCGGCTCACCCCGTGTCCTGGGCTACGGGCTGTGCGCCCTGCTCGGACTGCTGTCCGTCGGCTGGTACCCGCTCTACCTCGTCCAGATCGCCGATATCGCACCGGGCCACGCCGTGGCCTCCACCATCAGCTTCGCGATCACCCTCAACCAGATCATCGCCGCCGCCATGCCACCGCTGTTCGGCGTGCTCGTCGGCGTCACCGGCTACACCGCCAGCTGGCTGCTGCTGACCGCGGTCCTCGCGGTGACCGCCGTCCAGCTCCATCGCACCCAGATCCTCACCTCCCGCCACACAAAGGAGCATCGTGCTTAAGCGCATCGACCACATCGGTGTCATCGTCGACGACCTTTTCCGCGCCAAGAAATTCCTGGAAAGCCTCGGCATGACCCTCCACCTCGAGCGCGAGATTCCCGAACGCCAGGTGAAGGCGGCGTTTTACGACGTGGGCGACGGAGCCCGTATCGAACTCATCGAGCCCACCAGCCCCGAGGCCCGTGAACGCCGCCTCGGCCAGGGCAACAAGGCGCGTATCGAGCACATCGCCGTCGAGACCGACGACGATATCGACACGGTCATCGCCGCCGTGCGCGGGCTCGGCGTCGACTTCGTCGCCCCTCAGCCCGTGGCGATCGACGGCAACCTCAACGCCTTCACACGACCGCACACCTCCGAGGGAATTCAGTTCCAGTTCGTCGAACGCGGCGCTGCCACCGCCTGATCCACCGTTCCGAGGGAGGTGAACGTCTCCGGGTGCCGGGCACCGTCGGCTCCCCGCACCCGGGGCGTGACCAGGGCAGTCAAGCTCGACAGGTGGGGCGGTCGTGCGGGCAATGTCGCTTTTGCGGCCTGGCGCATTTACGACAGTCGCACCTCCGAACGGTGGACGGCACGACAAGCGTCCATGCGTTCAGAGAGACTCGTGACTGCTTCAACAAAGACCTCGGCGCACACCCGGAGCTGTGGCGCCCCTTCACCCGAGTCGTCCCGAGCGGAAAGCACCTCGGGCCATGAAACACGAGAACCAACCCCCCATAGAGCTCCGTTCCGGCAGCGCTGAACATGCCGCACCTGCCGGGAATGGTTAAGCAAGCGGTAAAGGAGTGCGCAGTGCTCGCCGAAAAAACAGAGACGGAATTCGGCGCGCGCACCAGCGCGCCTCCCAGACGCGGATTCGCACTGCTGTGGGGCGCCCAGACGATCAGTCAGTTCGGCGATGCGGTCTATACCGTTGCGCTGCCGCTCATCGTCTATGACGCCACCGGGTCGGCCGGCAGCATGGCCACGATATTCGGGCTGTCGCTGCTGCCGCATGCGCTTGCCGGACTGGTCGGCGGGGTCTTCATCGACCGGCGCGGGCCCAGGGGGATGCTGATCGGTTCCGCTGCCGCTGCGGCGGCGATGACGGGCCTGATCGCGCTTCTGGTCGCCGCTTCCCAGGTCGACATGGTCATCCTGGGCATCGCCACCGTCCTCCTGGCGACGGCCGCCTCGCTGCTCATGGCCTCCTTCGAAACGGCCATCCCGAGACTGGTCGAGGGGCCCGAACTCGTCCGGGCCAACGCCCGGTTGGAGACGAGCCGCGTCATCGCCCAAACCGTGGGGCCGATCTGCGCGGGATTCCTGGTGGCCGCGGGATCGGGTGCCCTCGCGACCCTGGCCAACGGGGTCAGCTTCGCGATGGCCGCGCTCCTGGTGCTGCCGATCCAGGGGCTGAAACAGACACCCGCCGCGACGGCCTCCGCGACCGGGGCCGACTTCCGGACCCAGATACGCACGGCGTTGTCCGTGGCCTGGAACAACTCCGTTATCCGGTTCGGATCCCTGGTGGCATGTGCGGCGAATTTCTTCGTCGCCATCCTGGAAGTCTATGTGATCTTTGTCCTGCGGAATACGTTCGGCGTCTCGGCCGGGGCAGTGGGCATGGTCTTCATGGCGGCCTGCCTCATCACCATGCTCACGGGGGCCGTGCTCCGCAGATTCGAAGGCCGCGTCGCACTTCCCTTCTGGATGGCGATCAGCCTGGCCGCGCTGGCCGTCACCTGCGCACTCATGGCCCTTCAGACCGATCTCGCCGTCGTTGTGGTCGCCCTGCTGATCAATATCTGGGCGACGGTTCTCTTCAACACCTACTGGCGTGCACTGCGGCAACGCGCCTGCCCGCCGGGCGTTTTGGGGCGGGTCTCCGGAATCGTGCGGGGAACGTCGTACGCCGGCGGAGCCCTGGGGTCCTGGTGCGGCGGGCTCCTCACGTCGACGGCATCCGGAATCACCGGGTTCTTCACCTTCGGGGCGCTGGTGCTGATCGTGCTGGCCCCGGTGACGTGTCGAGCCTTGGTCGGGGCGTCCGAAGTCGGGCCGTCCGAAGCCGTCGCGTCCGGAACCGGGGCGTCCGAACAGAAATAACCTCACCCATTCGAAAGGCAGGGTTGCACATGTCCACCACGCAGAGTGCGCACCGGGAGCCGACCCATATGCTGCACATCAGGATTCCGGACGAGGCGCGAGACGCCATAGCCGAGGCCCTTTCCGTTCTGGGCAACCCGGAGCTCGACCCCGACCGCGCACTCACCCTCGCGCACAAGGCGTTCGCCACTCTCGATATCGACCGGCTCCAGGACATTCTCGACTTCGGACGGCATGCGGACACACCGGGCGTCGCCCTCGTCGAAAACCTTCCCCAGGACGACAAACTGCCCCCGACGCCGAACAACGGCGGTCCCTGCGAGGGAAAGCCGACCTTCGTCGCGGAAGGTGTTCTCCTGGGGCTGTCCAGCCTGCTCGGTGAGCCGACCTCCTTTGTCACCGAGAAGAACGGCCGGCTGATCCACGACATCGTCCCCACCGAAAGCGGCGCCACGACGCAGACGAGTGAGGGATCGGATGTCTTCCTCAACTTCCACAACGACATCGTCCACGACGAGAGCGGCCGGTACGACCTCAGCAACCCCGACTTCCTGGTCCTGAACTGTCTCCGGAAGGACCGTGAAGGAAACGCCCTGACGTCCTACGCGGATGCCCGCGATATCGTTCATGCCTTGTCGGACGAGGTCGTGGACATCCTCCGCTCCGCCTCCTTCCAACTCAACGCCCCCGGCGGCTACACACGGGCCTACGCCGACGGAAAGGAAGTGCTCTCGGTACCCGTTCCGCTGCTCGGCGGGCCGGAAGAGAGCCCGGAGATCTACGTGGCGGCGAACGGCGTCAAACGCCTCACGCCGGAAGCGGATCACGCCTTCTCCGAGCTTCAGCGGGTCTGCCGCGAGCCCGAGGTCGGGCAGGTCGTGGCGCTCACCCCCGGGTCGGCGCTCCTGGTGAACAACCGCAAGGGCGTCCACTCCCGCTCCCGGTTCGACGCCCATTTCGACGGGGCCGACCGCTGGCTCCAGCGCACCTACACGCGCCGCAGCCTCTGGGCCATTCGCTCCCAGCTGGTGCCGGGCAGCCGTCGCACCCACCGCTGACCAGGGGAGACAGGCATGAACGACGCATCGCGATCCGCGCATACGGACTGGCCGTTCGACGATCTGGAATCCAACGTCCGCACCTATTGCCGACGTTTTCCCGCGGTCTTCAGCCGCGCCCAAGGGCATCTGATGTGGGACTCCACCGGGAAGTGCTACGTCGACTTCATCTCCGGTGCCGGCGCACTGAATTACGGCCACAACCACCCCGCACTCAAGCACGCACTGATCAACTACCTGCTGTCCGACGGCCCCATCCAGTCCCTCGACCTCCATACCGAGGGAAAGGGAGTCTTCCTGACGAAGCTCCAGGACGTGATCCTGGATCCCCGGGGACTCGATTACAAGGTCCAATTCACCGGGCCGACCGGCGCGAACACGGTCGAAGCCGCTTTCAAGGTCGCTCGACGGGCGACCGAAAGACAAACCGTCATCGCGTTCACCAACGGCTTCCACGGAGGTTCCCTCGGGGCGCTCGCCGCATCCAGCAACCGGGCCAAGCGCCGCGCCGCGGGAACGGGACTCGGGGATGTCGTGCATATGCCCTACGAGGGCTATCTGCACGGCTCCTTCGACACCGCCGCCTACCTGGAGGCCGTCTTGGACGACCCCAGCAGCGGAGTCGACCTCCCCGCAGCGATCGTTCTCGAAACGGTGCAGGGAGAAGGCGGGCTGGGAACGGCGAGCACGGCATGGCTGCAACGGATCGCGGAGATTGCCGCGTCGCGAGGAATCCTTCTGATCGTCGACGATATTCAGGCGGGCTGCGGCCGCACCGGAACGTTCTTCAGCTTCGAAGAAGCCGGCATCACTCCGGATCTCATATGCCTCTCGAAGTCGATCGGCGGCTATGGCCTGCCCCTGGGGCTCACCCTCATCAGGCCGCAGTACGACGTTCTGGAGCCCGGTGCGCATGCCGGAACCTTCCGGGGGCAGAACCTGTCCTTCATCGCCGGAGCCGCGGCGTTGGACCTCTGGTCCGATCCGGAGTTCGCGCGCTCGGTGGCCGACCGGGCCGACCAACTCGACCAGCAGCTCGTGACATGGGGCCGACAGTTTCCGCTGCTCGGACCGGAGCCCATGGGACGAGGAATGTTCCGCGGCCTCGCCTTTACGGAGAACCGGCTGGCCGGAGAGGTAAGTCAGGCCGCCTTCGAGCGGGGTCTGCTGCTGGAGACCTCCGGGGCGCGGGGGAACGTACTGAAGGTGATGCCCCCCATCACCATAGGCAAAGAGGATCTGGCGACGGGACTCGACCTCCTCGAGGACGTGCTGCGGGAACTCAACGTCGAGAAATGAGCTGATCGTGAACCCTGGGAACCCCGAGAACTCTGCGAACTCCGAGAACCCCGAGAACCCCGAGAACCCCGAAAACTCTGCGGAAGAAGTCACCTACTTCGCCGCCGAAGACGGCATCAACTACGAGACACTGCAACGTGTGTCGGCCGCCTGGCCCCGCCGCGCCACCATCGCAGCGGACTCCGCGACACCGTTCATGACGTATATGCCGGGCACGGACGAAGCCGTCGGTTACGACCCGGCCGTCCCCGACTATCCGATACAGTTCCTCCCCTTCGCCGAACACCCTGATTTCCTCGCCGGCACCCCGGAGCAGATCCAGCTCGCGCTGACCCTGGCCTGGCTGATCTACAACGAACGGGTCATCACCGCAGAGGAGTTCGTGGCGAACCCCACGTTCTCCCGACTGGCGCACGGCGATTTCCCGGGCACCGACCGGTTCGAGATCAAGCAGGCCGTCCAGCAGGCACATGTGGACGAAACCTGGCACACCTATATGCACATGATGGCCATGCAGCGCACACGCGAACTGCGCGCAGTGCGCGATGAGCCGAACTACCCCCATGCGATCACGTTCCGGGCACTCACCGCCGCCCAGGACCAGGTGGCCGAGAAGTGGCACAAGGACCTGCTGGCGCTTGTGTGGACGGCGGTCTCGGAGATCAGCGTCAACGCCTACCTCGAACTGCTCTCCCGCGACGAGACCATCCAGCCCATGCATGCGCTGGTCACCCGGTTGCATTCGAGGGACGAGTCCGCTCACTCTCCCGTCATGTTCGAGGTGTCCAAGTCCGTCTACACCGAACTCGACGCAGAACAGCGGCAGGCTTTCGATGCTGCCGTGCCCAGGGCATTGCACGCTTTTGTGGCACAGGACTACGCCGTCTGGCCGGCCGTTCTCGAACGCTGCGGATACCGCAACGCCGTGGACATCGTCGAGGAGTGCAGGTCCCTGCCCGGAAACGGCTTGCTCGTAAGGGACTTCACCGGCGTGGAGAGGCTGATCCGCTACATGGGTCTGGATATCAGTCTTGCGGAGGTCACCGGCTGAAGGCCCGTCGGCCCGAGGGTATCCGGGAACGGCATACATCATTTCGTTACCGTGGGTGGGTTGTTGAGATGTCAGGATTCTTGGAGAGCCGGACAGCAGGTACCGGGGGAGACTTAGGTAGATTCGTCCGACTGTCCGCGAAGCAGCGCCAGTTGGTCGTCCAGCCGCGAATGGGCTTCAGCGATCCGGTCAGAATGCGCCGGGGGCTCGCGGCGACGAGAGACGCCGCTGGGCCGACAGCGGGCACCCTGACCCTGGACAGCTACACCCGCAATCGCGACTATGCGAGCGTGCGGCGGGCCCTGGCAGCGGGGGAGCCGCTCAACGGCTATCCCCTGGTGACCGCGGGGCCCGCCGTCACCCGCGGGGTCCTGGCGGACCTCAGCGGCCCGGATTTCCCCCTCCAGGTACGGCACGGCTCGCCCGACCCGCGGGACGTCGTCACCGCCATGCTCCAGGTGGGCCTGACCGCGACCGAGGGCGGCCCGATCTCGTACAGCCTCCCTTACGGCAGAGCCCCGTTGGCCACATCGATGGCCCACTGGCGGGAGGCATGCAGAACGCTCGTCGACGGCTGTGGTCCGGCGGGCCACCTGGAGACCTTCGGAGGGTGTCTGCTCGGCCAACTGTGCCCGCCGGCCCTGCTGGTGGCGATGAGCGTGTTGGAGGCGCTCTTCTTCGCGGCGGAAGGGGTGCAGAGCGTATCGCTCAGTTATGCCCAGCAGACGAACGAGGAACAGGATGTGGAGGCCATCGCCGCACTCCGGGCGCTGGCCGGTGAATTCCTTCCTGCGGGCGTGGACCGGCACGTCGTCGTCTACACGTATATGGGAGTGTTTCCCCGCAGCAGAGCGGGTGCGCAGTTGCTGCTCGAACAATCGGCGCGGCTGGCCGTACGCACCGGGGCCGAGCGACTCATCGTCAAAACCGTGGCCGAGGCGCATAAAATTCCGAATATATCGGACAACGTCGAGGCCATGGAACTGGCCCATGAGGTCGCCACCGGATATGCGAGCGAGGGCGTGCCGGAGCCGGCGGAGCGCTCGGGGACCTACGCCGAAGCCCGAGCCCTGATCCTCGGCGTTCTCCATCTCCATACCGACATCGGCACGGCATTGCTCCGGGCTTTCGAGAAGGGGTATCTGGACGTCCCCTTCTGCCTCCATCCCGATAACGCCGGACGGTCCCGAAGTTATCTCGACGCCCGGGGGAGACTCCAGTGGAGCGCCACCGGAAGAATGCCGATCGGCGCGATGGTCGATACCCGAGGCGGCGCAGCGCTCACCTCGAACGGCCTCTTGGAAGCCCTGAGCTTCGTGGAGCACACCTTTGACCGCAAGGCTCTGGAGCTCCGCGGACGGTTGGCAGTGAGCGCGGGAAGCCCATAACCCCTGTCCCGGATATCTGGGATATCTCAGATACCCGAGATATCCCAGATGTCTCAGATCGTCGTCGACTCCAAGGAAGAAGCAGCCGCGCAGTGAAGCCCCATGTCGCCATCATCGACCGTGTCGGATACGGAAAGTACCGGTTGCCCGATGGCAGCCCCGTACTGGACCCCGCGGTGTACGACGTCACCCTCATCACCGAGGCCAAACTCGTCGGACAGCCCCAGCAGGGCGAGTGCACCCGGGTGTTCGGATTCGGCATCGATGATGAAGAAGAGACCCGAGGCGTGCTCAGGCACCTGCACGCCGCTCACGCCCTCCAGTACCTTGTCTGTTTCCCGGAGAACCTCCAGATTCCGGTGGCCGCGTCGCGCGAAGAGCTCGGTATTTCCGGAGCCACCGCGGCCGAAATGCTTCCCTTCCGCGACAAGGACGCGATGAAGGAGACGGCACGGAACTCCGGCATACCCGTCGCCGAGTGGCGTCCCATCGAACGCAACGCAGACGCTCGGCCTCTCCTCGACAAGCACGGAAAGATCGTGCTGAAGCCGAGGGACGGGGCCGGCTCCGCCGGTATCTTCGTGATCGACGACGAAGCGGACCTCTTGGCTCTGGACGCCGACCTGCGGGGCTACCAGGCGGAGCAGTTCATCGACGCTCCCATGATTCACATCGATGCCGTGGTCGCGGACGGCAAGGCCGTGGTGGCACCGACGTCCCGCTATCTTTCCACCACGCTCTCCCATACCACCCGGCAGCCCTTGGCCTCGGTGGTGATCGACGAACCGGTACTTCTCCAGCGTTCCCGGGATTTCCTGGAGCGCGTGATCGAGACCTTCCGCGTCGAGGACGCCGTGCTCCATCTCGAAGCATTCGTCACGCCGGAGGACATCATCTTCAACGAGATGGCACGGCGGGCCGGCGGCGGGGGCATCGTGACGCTGACCCAGGCCCTCACCGGATTCAACCTGTTCGAGTCGATGGTGCGAATGGAGGTCGGGCTGCCGCTCGAACGCTCCCACCCCACCGTGGGGGCGCCCGGGGGCGGGTTCGTGCTCTTCTACGCCGAGGCCGGAACGCTGGAAAGTATCGACGACAGCTCCATCCCGGATGACTGGATCGTCGAACGGAAGCTTTCCGTACCGGTCGGTGGGTTCTACCAGCCGGTCGGACGGGCGGGCGGGAGCATCGTGAGTTACGTGTTCTCCGCTTCCTCGGAAAAGCAGGCGATCGAAAGGGCCGAGGCGATACAGGCTTCGGTCACGCTCACGGTGCGCGAAGGACAGGAATGATCAAGAGCATCACCACCGCCCTGCTCCGCCTCCCGCTCAGGCAAGTGCAGATGCGCGGCAGCGCGGCAGTATCAGGAGATCAGGAATGCGTCTTCGTACGGATGGTCAACGACTCCGGAACCGTCGGTTTCGGTGAAGCCTCCGCATGGGCCGTTTTCTCCGAACAGTCGGCCACCGCGGTGAAGTCCGTGATCGACGAGCTGCTGAGTCCCGCGCTGGTGGGGGTGGAGGAGGCCGACCGGCACGGCGTGCAGCGGGCCATGGACGCAGTCGTGCCGGGAAATGCCGTGGCAAAGGCGGCCGTTGAGATGGCGACCCTCGACCTCGCATCGAAGAGCGCCGGTGTGCCGGCCGCGTACCTGCTCGGCGGGTCCACGAATTTCGAGATCGCACTGTCCTATTCGATCTCCAGTTTCGACCCGGACGCCGTCCGGGACATAGCCCGGCAGAAAGACGCCGGCGGCTACCGCATCTTCAAGCTGAAGGTCGGAGCCGCCGAACCGACTACCGATGTCCGGCGCATCAGAAGCCTGCGCGCCGCAGTCCCCGACGCGGCGATCAGACTCGACTTCAACGGACGAGGGACGGAACCCGGGCTGCGGGTTCTTCTCGACCCGGCACGGGAAGCCGGCGTCGAATTCTGCGAACAGCCCTTCCCCGCCACGCAGATCACCCGTCTGGAGCGCCTTCGCACCTGGTTCGACCTTCCCCTCAGCCTCGACGAGTCCGTCACCGATGCGGGAACCCTGGAGGGCCTTCTCGCCCGCGGAGTCTGCGAATTCATCAGCATCAAGTACGGCAGGGCCGGCGGCGCCCAGGGCGTCATCGATATGTCGCGAGCCGCCGCACGCTACGGCGTGGGGGTGTACTGCGGCGGCCTCAACGAGTCCCGTCTCGGCGTCGCGGCCGCCATGCACGCCTTCAGTACGGTCGGCACACTCGTACCGGGATCTGACTTCTATTTCCCCTTTGAGGTACTCGATGACACAGGGGTGAGCGGCGCGACCGGTTTGCCCGGGGCGACCGGAGTCATCGGGGGACCGGTACTCCAATCCGCGCGACTTTCCCTCCCCCGATCACCCGGCATCGGGGCCCGTCTGCCCGATTCCTGGTTCGGCGTGGAAGCAGCGGCGTGAGGACCCCGGATACGAGGACGACGAGACCCCTGACAGAAGCCAACCGTCTCATCGTTCTCTCGACGATTTCCTCCGATGCGCACACATGGAATCTTGTCTATCTCCAGCTGTTGCTGGAGGAGCATGGCTTCGATGTGGTGAATTTAGGACCCTGTGTGCCCGATGAGCACATCCTCGGCGCCATTCGGCGGCATCGACCGTGCGCCGTCGTACTGAGCACGGTCAACGGCCATGGATACCTCGACGGAAGTCGGCTGATCAAGAAGATCCGAAACACCCCGGAAGGGCTGGAGACACCCGTCTTCATCGGCGGCAAACTGGGGATCCTCGGGGAGGACAACGTCGTCTACGCCGACCGCCTCATCACCGACGGCTTCGATGCGGTGCTCGTCGACTCCTCACCGGAAGCGCTCATCCGCCGGCTGTCGGAGAGGAGCACAGGCTCTCCACCGCGCGGCGCAGCGTCGGCCGCGAGGCGACTCGGTTCCTGATCAGAGGGGCAAGTGCCCCAGCCGCCCCCTCAGCCGAGATCGACGATCTCCGACGCGAAGACGGTCCCCAGCGGTTCCGGCCCGACGTACTGCTGGCAGTTGCACTGCCGAGCCTCGTACTGAAGCGGCTTGCGTTCGGTGTCCCAGGCGGTCGGGGCCTCGACCTCCTCGTGGCACCTGCCCTGCTTATCGTGTTTGGCCAGGTGGTGGGTGCAGCCGCAGACCGGCTCGGGCGGCCGGTTCGCCGCGTCCAGCGCGAGCTGCCGGCGTTCGGCGGCCTTGTGCATCTCCAGCTTCCGCTCGTGCCGGGTCTTCAAAGCGCTGCGGACGTTGTCGCTGACCCAGCCCCCGCCGACCACCACGGCGGGGATCAGCATCCATATCCAACCACCCATGACGGGCCTCCCCCTGTTGACTTACCTTCAGCTTAATCCGGCACCGGAAGCTTAAACCGGGGCAGTACGGACCGGGCCGCACGGGGACGGGCCGAGTGCAACGACGACCACGCCGCCACACCCGCCGTGGGACTCAGCTGCGCGCGTCGGCAGGGGCGTGCGGCAGCCCGCGTACCGCCCCGGAGACCAACGGAAGTACGGCCACGACGGCGAAGACGATGCCGGCACACGTCGTCACCCTGAAGGCGCCGAACGTCCGGGCCAGGGGACCCACACCCAGCTGCCCGACCGGAATCGCGACGTAGGACAGCAGATCGTTGTACGACGCGACGCGGGACAGCACCTGCGCGGGGACATGCTCCTGGAGCGAGGTGTCCCAGCCGATGCCGGACGCGGCGAAGCCCAGCCCGGAGAGGAAGGCGCCGGTGAGCAGCCATACGGTGCCCAGGTGCGCACCCAGTACGAGGAGGGGCAGCGCACCGAGCGCGCTCATCAGCTGGCCGAGCCGCAGCAGGTGCGTGACGACCAGCCGGTACATCAGCGCGCTCATCACCAGCAGGCCGATGCCTCGTGCGCTGAGTACGTAACCCCAGGTCGCCTTCCCACTGAGTTCCTCGGTGAGCGCCGGTCCCAGGATCTGCCATGTCCCGGTCTGTACGAGGTTGATCACGCAGAAGGACAGGGTCCCCCACCACACCCAGCCAAGACGGCGGAACTCGGTCCACCCCTCGCGGATTCCGGTCAGCAGCGGCACCGGCCTGGTCGGGGCCGCCGCACCGGCGGCGAGGGGCAGGCGGGAGAGGCAGAGGGTCGCGAGAAGACCGGTCAACGCATCGAACGCGAGGGCCGGGCCGCTGCCGGTGAGCATCACGAGCACACCCGACACGCTCGGCCCGAGGATCTTCGTGGCGTTGCGCATCGCCCCCAACAGCGCGTTCGCCTGCCGGAGCCGGGCCTTGCCGACGAGTTGGGGGACGATGCCGCGCAGCGCCGGTGTGGTGAACGCGGCAAGGGTTCCGTTGAGGAATTCCAGCGCGGCCACGGGCAGCAGCCGGTAGTGGCCGGTCAACAGGAGCCCGGCCACGCAGCCTTGGGTGAGCGCCGAGCCGAGGTTCGCGGCCATCAGGACCGTCCGGCGCGGGAACCGGTCGGCGGTGGCGCCGCCGACCAGGAGGAAGGCCAGCAGCGGCACCATCCGGGCGGCGAGGACGACGCCGAGGTCACCGCCGTCGGCGGACGCGTCCAGGACCGCGAAGGTCAGCGCGACCGGTGCCATCGAACTGCCGAGCAGGGTGACGAGCTGCCCGGCGAAGAACCAGCGGAAGTCGGTCTGTTGGAGGGGATGCGGGGAAAGGTGTGGGGGCGGGTGACGGGGGAGGTGCCCGGAGAGTGGTGAGCGCACGGGCGGAGTCTTCGGGGGCCTCCCGCCGAACACTATTGTTTCGGCAGGAGGCGAAAGGTCGGGCGAAATGGTCCTGCTGCGGTTGAGCCCGATGGCCCTGTCGCGGTCCCGGTTCGCGCTGTCACCGCTGGCCGAGACGCTGGGTTCGATGATCGTGCTGGGCAAGCCGTGCCCCGATCCGTCGGTGGCGCACTGGCACGGCCGTCACCACGCCGCGTTCCGCCGCACTCTCGACGCGGACCCCTTCGCCAACGGGCTGGTCAGGCTCTTCGGATCGACCAAGTGGCTGCCCGAGTTCGTGGCGATCCCGCCCTCGGGCGGTATGCGCACCGCCCTCGCCGACGAGTTGGAGAAGGTCGCCCGGGTACCCGACGAGGAGGTACGCGCCGGTCTGGAGAAGTCGGTCGCCCACAGTTGGCAGCGGCACGATCTGAGCTGGCTGGACGAACACGAACGCGGGCACGGCCAAGGCTGGGGCGCCAGGACGGCCAACCTGCTCAGATCCGTATGGCAGGCCCATATCTCCCCGGACTGGCCCCACCGCCGCGCCCTCCTCGAACGCGATGTCACCTACCGGGCCGGGCTGTTGGCCGCCTACGGCTGGCCCCGCGCCCTGGAGCGGATGAGCCGCCGCAGCGCCTGGGTCGGGGCCGACGCGATCCAGTTCGGCAACCGGCCCGGCCCCGACCGGATCGTGGGCGACGAGGGCATGCTGTTCGTGCCGGTGAG
This sequence comes from Streptomyces gilvosporeus, assembly GCF_002082195.1. Classification (GTDB taxonomy): domain Bacteria; phylum Actinomycetota; class Actinomycetes; order Streptomycetales; family Streptomycetaceae; genus Streptomyces; species Streptomyces gilvosporeus. Next base: position 8,074,030 of record NZ_CP020569.1, read on the forward strand.
CGTGGCCAGTGGCACCTGGCTGTGCGCCACGCCCTCGGGACAGTACGCCCAGGTCTACCCGGCCCGCGGATTCGCCACGACGTCTCGACACCCCGGGTCGAACCGCGCCCTCGACCGCCTGCTCGGCACCGGCCGCGCCACCATCCTCCGCGCCCTCGAACACCCCGCCACCACCAGCGAACTCGCCACCCACCTCGACCAGTCGCTCGGCACCATCGGCGGCCACCTGGCCGTACTCCGCGATGCGGATCTGGTCGTCGGAACGAGGGTGGGCCGGCGGGTCGTCTATCGCAGGACCGAGACCGGCGATCTGTTGGCAGAGGGGCATCCGGGCACCACCAGGGACTCGCGCTAGTGTGCGCACGTGAGCCTTCATGTCGTCATAGGATTCGGGCCCGCCGGAGCGGCCACCGCTCGGCTGCTGGCCGAGAAGGGGCATACGGTACGGGTCGTCACCAGGTCCGGCCGAAGCCCCGAGCTCGGTATCGAGCATGTCGCGTGCGACGCGACGGACAGCGAGCGGCTGATCGAGGTGGCGCAGGGCGCGACCGCCCTCTACCACTGTGCCGCACCGCCCTATGCCCGCTGGGCGAGCGACTGGCCGCCACTGGGCGCGGCGGTCTGTGCGGCGGCCGAGGCCACCGGGGCCGTTCTGGTCATGCTGGGCAACCTCTACGGCTATGGTCCGGTGGACGGCCCCGGACCCCTGACCGAGGAACTGCCGCTCGCGGCGACCGGCCCCAAGGGGCGGGCGCGGGCCGCGGGTTGGGAGCAGGCGCGAAAGCTGCATGAGCAGGGCCGTATCAAGGCGGTCGAGGTGCGGGCCTCGGACTTCTTCGGTCCCGGCGTGACCGACGGCGGGCACCTGGCCGCGCGGGTCATGCCGCGACTGCTGCGCGGCAAGCCGGTCGCCACGCTCGGGGACCCGGACGCCCCGCACAGCTGGAGCTATCTCCCCGATGTGGCCGGGGCCCTGGTCGAGGTCGCGGGCGAGGAACGAGCCTGGGGGCGGGGCTGGCACGTTCCGACGGAGCCCGCGCTGTCCGTCCGGGAGATGGTCGACCGCCTGGCCGCTCAGTCGGCAACGGGACCGGTCGCGGTGCGCGGGCTGTCGCCGGCCGTACTGGGCGTCGCCTCGCTTTTCTCCCCGCTGATCCGCGAACTGAAGGAGATCCGCTATCAGTTCGACCGCCCGTTCGTAGTGGATTCGAGCGCCTACGAAAGCGCCTTTGCGCTACGCGCCACCCCGCTGGATGCGCAGATCAAGGCGACGGTGGAGTGGTGGCGTGAGCGGTTGGGCGCCGCTGGGTGACGCCTGGGCGGGCGTCAGTTTCCCAGGTGGTTCTCGTTGGACCGTCGTCGGGCGGTGTCGAGCTGGTACGGCACGCTGGTGACCATCACCCCCGGGGTGAAATGCAGCCGGGCCTTGAGACGCAAAGCGCTCTGGTTGTGCAGGAGTTGGCCCCACCAGCGGCCCAGGACGTATTCGGGGATGAAGACGGTGACCACGTCGCGGGGGCTTTCGCGTCGACGGGTGCGGATGTACTCCAGCGTCGGGCGCGTCATTTCCCGGTACGGGGAGTCGAGGACGACCAGGGGCACGTCGAACGAGTGGGCTTCCCACGCCCTGCGCAGGTCCTCGGTCTCGTCGGGTTCGACGGAGACGGTCACCGCCTCGATGGTGTCCGGGCGGATGGACTTGGCGTAGCCGATGGCGCGCAGCGTCGGTGCGTGGATGGTGGAGACGAGGACGATGGCGTGGTTGCGTGACGGGGGCTCGGCCCGTGCATCGTCGGGTACGGAGAGTTCGGTGGCCACGCTCTGGTAGTGGCGGTGGATGGCCTTCATGAGGAAGAACAGCAGCGGCATGGCGATGGTGACGATCCACGCGCCGTGCAGGAACTTGGTGATGAGCACGATCACCAGGACGATGCCCGTGAAGGTGGCGCCGACGGTGTTGATCACCCGCGAGCGGTGCATGTGCAGCCGCCGCCCCGGCTCGGTGGTCTGCGCGAGTTCCTTGTTCCAGTGCTTGACCATGCCGGCCTGGGAGAGGGTGAAGGAGACGAAGACACCGATGATGTAGAGCTGGATGATCGCGGAGACATTGGCCTTGAAGGCGACGATCAGACCGATGGCCGCCAGCGCCAGCAGGATGATGCCGTTGGAGAAGACCAGGCGGTCGCCGCGGGTGTGCAGCTGGCGGGGCAGATAGCGGTCCTTGGCCAGGAGAGAGGCCAGCAGCGGGAAGCCGTTGAAGGCGGTGTTGGCGGCGAGGATGAGGATCCCGGCCGTGAACGCCTGGACGTAGTAGAAGAGGATGTGCACGTCGCCGAAGCTGGCGCGGGCGATCTGGGCGAGCGCGGTGGGCTCGGAGGTGCCTGTGGGCAGGCCCAGTTCGGTGGGGCTGGAGGCGACGTGCACGTGGTAGGTGAGTGCCAGCACGGTGATGCCGAGGAACATCGTGATCGACAGTCCGCCCATGACCGCCAGGGTCGTGGCGGCGTTGTGGCTCTTGGGCTTCTTGAAGGCGGGCACGCCGTTGCTGATGGCCTCGACGCCGGTGAGCGCGGTGCAGCCGGAGGCGAAGGCGCGCATGGCGAGCAGGACCAGCGCCAGGCCCGCGTAACTTCCGGTGGCATGGATCGGCAGGTGGGCGGATTCGGCGCGGATGCTGTGGCCGGCGAGCAGCCGTACGGCGGCGAAGACGAACATCAGGTAGATGCCGAGCACGAAGCCGTAGGTGGGGACGGCGAACGCCCGGCCGGACTCCTTGACCCCGCGCAGGTTCATGATGGTGAGCAGCAGAACGAAGCCGACGGAGATCAGCACGGCGTGGTCGGCCAGCGCCGGTGCGGCCGAGGTAATGGCGGCGACGCCGGCCACCACGGAGACCGCCACGGTCAGGACGTAGTCGACCAGCAGCGCGCTGGCCGCGGTGAGGGCGGCGGTCCGTCCCAGGTTGTCGGCGCTGACCGCATAGGCGCCGCCGCCGTTGGGGTAGGCGTGACACGTCTGGCGGTAGGAGGCGACGACCACCACCAGCAGGGCGACGATGGCGGTGGCGACCCACCAGGTCAGGTGCAGCAGAGCCGTCCCGCCGAGCGCCAGGATCAGCAGGATCTCCTCGGTGGCATACGCGACCGAGGACAACGGGTCACTGCAGAACACCGGCAGCGCAAGCCGCTTCGGTAGCAGCGTCTCGCCCATCTGGGTGGTTCGGAGCGGACGACCGACGAACAACTGCTTCGGAAAGCTCGGCACAGCGCGAGCTTAGGCACGGCCGCGGCGGTGCGCGGCCGGGCACGCGTCCGCCGAATGAGCGAAGCGGGGTGCGGCCCCTAGGGCGCCAGTAGCCCCCAGTGCAGCGCCCAGGGAAGGAACAGCGCCCCGGTCGTGACCAGCGCGAGGAGTCTCGTTCGTGTGGCGCGGGTGTACCGGTCGCGGTGGCGCCAGGCCGAGGCCGCGGTGACCGCCGTCAGCGCGAGGACGCCGACGGCGCAGAGCTGGAGGAGCAGCCAGGCCAGGGGCCGGCCCGCGATGACGGGTGCGGCGACGCCTTCCCCGGCCACGTATACGGAAAGGGTGCACAGCAGCGTCCCCACGACGGTCGTCAGGCCCAGCGCGGCCAGCGGGCGGGCGGGGCGGCAGCGGGTCGCCGGACGCCGGAACCCCGTCACCGCGTAGCCGGCGAAGCCTGCCGACAGGAGGGCGAGGGCTGCCACCTCGTACCCGGTCCCGCCGGGGAGGGGAGCGCTGACGACCTGCTCGCGGGGGGCGGGGGAGGCGCTGGAGGACGGCGCTTTCCCGGCGGCGACCGCCCGTACCCAGGACGCCATCGTGTCCACAGAGCCGGAGGCCAGGGCACCGAGCCGTTTGCCCGCGTAGCGGGGGCCGCCGAGCCGGTCGAAGCCGTCGGTGGTGCGGTGGCCGTTGTGCGCCGCGCCGGGGAGGAAGCGGATGGTGACGTGCCGGTTCCCGGCCGTGCCCAGGGTCTCCCGGAAGATCCGCGCACTTTCCGCGGGCGGCACCTGGTTGTCGTACACGCCCCAGAGTGCCAGCACCGGTTGCCGCAGCCGCGCCAGGACGGGCGACGGGTCGTAGTCGCCCTCCGGGAACTTCCCTGTTGCGTGGAGGAGTTGGGCGGTCGGTCCGGCGACCGCGTCCGGGAACGAGCCGGTGATGCGACGGTGGCGCAGATGGGTGGTGAGGTTCCAGGTCTGGGTGCGCAGCGGGTTGAGGCCCGAGCCGCCGAGGGTGATGACGTAGGCCACGTCGCCGGAGCGCGCGGCGGCGAGGGGCGCCACCCAGCCGCCCTCGCTGAAGCCCCACAGGCCGACCTTCGACGGGTCGACGCCGGCCCGGGACCGCAGCAGCCGGACTCCGGCGAGGGCGTCGTCGGCCAGGAGGCCGAAGTCGACGTGCAGGGTGGAGTATCCGACGGTCCGTTTGTCGAAGACGAGGGTGACGATGCCGGAGCGGGCGAAGGCATCGGCCTCCTGGCGGTACTCCGTACGCGGCCCGGGGCCGGAGCCGCCCAGGAGGACGATGCCGGGGGCCCGGACCTTATGGGGGGAGGGGGATGCCGGTGCCACGACCGTCCCGTGCAGGGGCAGGCCCGCGCCGCCCCGGAAGGTGACCTCGTCACGTATCAGGCCGTCATGGCGTATGTGGCCGTCGTCGCGGCCGTCGGCGTTGGCGGCGTGTGCGGCGGGCGACGACAGCCACAGCGGCACCACCGCGCTGAGCAGCGCCATGACCAGGACGACGGGGCGCAGCGGACGTGCGGCGGAAAGCGGCATGGCGCGTCGGCCTTTCGGTGGGGGAGCGGTTCGGGAGGGACCTACGGGAGCTCGGGGATACCGAGCAGGCGGAGGAGGACGGTCCGCGACTCCTCCGCGGGACCCTCCGCCGCCGGTGGGGCGTCGCGGTAGCGGTAGATCAGCGCGATGTACTCCTCGAAGAACCGCCGCAGTTGTGCCGGGGTGAGCCGGAGCGTCGAACGGGAGAAGAGCGCGGCGTCGGCCCAGGGCCCCATCGTGTCGCGTTCGGTGGCGAAGCGTTCGAACTGCTCGATGAGCTCGGCGAAATTGAGGCGGTGCATCTCCGTCAGCGCTTCGCGCATTTCGGGGCTCTGCCGACTGTGCGGCGGAAAGCGGCGGTCGCCGGGCACCGCCCGCCACCAGCGCTCACGCCCCTTTGCCAGTTCGGGCGCCTCCTCGATGAACCCGTGCTTGGCCATCTGCCGCAGGTGATAGCTGGTCAGACCGGTGCTCTCGCCCAACTCGCGGGCGAGAGCGGCCGAGTTGACGGGGCCGTTGCGCAGACAACGCTCGATCTTCTGCCGCATGGGGTGCGCGAGCACCTTGAGCGCGGCGACGTCGGTGATCTCCTGGGGAGTCGGCTGATGTGCCATGCGCGGCATCGTAAGGAGTTGCAAAGTCTGTTTGCAAGCTGGTTTTGCAACTCAAGTGCACGTCGGCAGCAGAGATATGACGTGACATCAAGGGGAGGGGCGAGCCGGCGGAGCCGCGGGCACGCCGGTCGGACGCCGATCGGGCAACGGTCAGGCAACGGTCAGGACCGCATTCCCCCGGACCTTGCGTGCGCGCAGGTCGCCGATGACTTCGGCGGTGCGACTCCACTCACGTACGGTGCCGATTTCCGGGTGCAGGCGGCCGGCGGCCACCAGGCGGACCAGGGCGGCCAGGTCCTGGCCGTAGGTCGAGTCGGACACCGTGTAGTCGAAGTGCCGGATCGCGCCCTGGTCCGGTCCGTTGAAGAAGGCGAAGAAGTCGAGCGTGACGGGCGTCCGGCTGGCCTGCCCGAACCATACGAGCAGTCCGCCGGGCGCCAGTTGGGCCAGCGCGGCGGGCAGGCTGTCGCCCCCGACCGACTCCAGCACCACGTCGTAGGGCCCCTCGGCCTGATGTACCGAGGTCAGCAGCTCGACCGCACCGAGTTCCAGCAGCCTGGCGCCGCGGTCGGCGGTGGCGCTGATCGCCGTGATCTCCGCGCCGGATGCCGCCGCGAGCTCGGTGACATAGTGGCCGACGCCGCCGCTGGCGCCGGTGAGCAGCACCCGCCGTCCGGCGAGCGGCCCCGCGGCGCGCAGCAACCGCAACGCGGTGATCCCGGCGAGCGGCAGCGCCGCGGCAGTCACCGCATCGACACTGTCCGGCAGCGCGGCAACGCTCGACGTGGGCACGGCGACCCGCTCGGCCCAGCCGTACGCCGGCGGATGGGCCACCACCCGGGTGCCGACGGCGGGTCCGGAGCCATCGGCCGCGGCGCGTAGCACGGTGCCCGCGACGTCCTTGCCCGGGCGCCAGCCCGGCCAGCGGCGGTCAAGCTGCCCGTCGAGCTGGAAGGTCTCGCCGCGATTGACGGAGTACGCCTCGACTGCGACCACGAGTTCGTCACCGGCGGGCTCGGGTTCCGCGGCCTCCCCGAGAATGACCGGCTCATCGGATGCCGTAGCGGAAGAACCGGGAAGTATGGCCTTCATTGATGTTGACGCCTTTCAAAGGGGGGCGGGTGAGGGCGAGCAGGACGGCGGCGTCAGCTGAACAGGACGTTGTGCGCGTGCAGGGTGTCGAAGTGCTCGCGCACTGCGACGATCTTTCCGTCCCGGATGGTGAAGATGGCCAGGCAGTGCTGGTCGTAGGGGCGTCCCGACCGGCTCAGCCCGTGGGTTCGCCACTCCGCCAGGACCCGGTCGCCCTCGGCGATGACGCTCTTGAATTCCAACTCCAGGGATTCCGGCACCAGCCGCGCCACCACGGCGGGCACGAATTCGTCGAGGATCTCGTCCGGGCCGGTCCATGTCCGGGACACCGGAAGGTCACCGGCCAGCGTCCAGGTCGTCTCGGGCGTGAAGAATTCACGGAGGGCCGCGAAGTCGTCGCCAGTGGTGAGGGCGTTCATGTAGTCGAGGACGACCTTCTTGCTCTGCGCCGTGACGTCGTCGACGGTCTGGTCGGTAGCCATATCGGCAGTCATATTCGGGCCCTTCGCTTAGTGTTCGCGGGTATGCGCGGTGTTCCTTTTCCGATGTCTGAACACTAGGGAGAGGAGGCCGAAGAAGGGAAAGACCGGTTCTCGCCCAGTCCATAACATTGCGGCATAAGTGCAGGTGAGGGCCGTGTGTAGGATGCTTTACGTGTCAGATCTCCGTCGACTTCGCTTTTTCCTGGCCGTCGCCCGGGAGCGGAGCTTCACGCGTGCCGCCGAGCAACTCCACATCGCCCAGCCCGCGTTGAGCCGTCATATACGCCGGCTCGAACAGGAACTGGGAGTGCGGCTCCTCGACCGCACCACCCAGTACGTCGAGCCCACCGAGGCCGGCCGCTTGCTGATGGAGCGTGGGGCGGCCCTGTGCGAGGAGGCGGACCGCCTCTGGCGTGATCTGCGGGGATTCGCCGGGGGCGAGCGCGGCACCCTGACCCTCGGCTACAGCGCCGGCATCAGCTACGAGACCGCGCCCGTACTCCTCGGAGCCCTGGCGGAACGGCACCCCGGCGTCACCGTCGACACCCGGCTGATGCCCACGACTGACATCGTCACCGGCGTCGCCGACGGCAGCCTCGACGCCGGCCTGGTGCGCTGCCCGCCACCCGTACCGGACCTGGTGCGCACCTTGCTCAGGCTGGAACCGCAGGGCGTCCTCATGCACGCGGGACACCGCCTTGCCGACCGCCCCGCCGTGGACGCCGCCGAGCTGGCCGCGGAGACCGTGCTCCTGCATGCCCGCGAAGCGAATCCCGGCCACTACGACGCGATCACGGGCATCCTCGACCGCGCCGGGATATCCCCTCGACTCATCCTGCGCCAACTGTCGTTCGACGCCGCCCACACCCCGGTGGTGAACGGCAAGGCCGTCTCCCTCGTCGGACAGTCCTCCGCCGCCAGCCTGCCGCCCCAGCTGGTGTGGCGGCCGCTGACCCCCACGGCCACCATCGAGATTCACCTGCTGACCCGCGGCAACGCCACCACACCGACCGTCACCCGGCTCCTGCGGACGGCCTCCGCCACCGCCCGCACTCACGGCTGGCTCCACCCCGCCGCCGTGACGGCCGATTAGCTTCCCCCCGGTCACGCCTGCCGGGTCGGCAGCACGATCGCCTGGCGCAGGTTCACATGGCGGGCGCGGCTCGTCGTGAAGGCGATCAGGTCCGCGATGTCGTCCGCCGACAGGCCCGTCAGCGCGTCGAACATGCCGTCCAGCTGGCCGGCCAGCTCCGCGTTGTCGACGTGGCCGGCCAGCTCGGTGTCCGTCAGGCCCGGTTCGATGTTGGTGACGCGGACGTCGCGCGGGCCCAGCTCCGTGCGCAGGGACTGCGAGAGGTAGGTGAGCGCGGCCTTCGTCGCGCCGTACACCGCGTAGTTGGGGAAGGGGATGTGCGCGCCGATCGAGGAGATGTTCACCAGGTCGGCCGTCCCGCCCGCCTCCGCCACCGCGATCAGGTCCGGCGTGAACGCGCGGATGATACGGAGTGCGCCGGCCACGTTCGTGTCCAGCATGCGCTGCCATTCGTCGGTGCGGCCGTCGGTGACGGGGTTCGGCAGCATCACGCCCGCCGCGTTGACCACCAGGTCGACCCGCCCGTACGCGGCGTGTACGCGCTCCGTCGCCGCATCCACGGAGGCCGGGTCGGTGACGTCGGTGGCGACCGCAAGCGCCTGCCCGCCGTCCGCCTCGATCGTGGCGACCAGCTCGGTCAGCCGCTCGGCCCGGCGGGCGAGCAGCGCCACCCGCACACCGTGCGAGGCGAGCAGCCGGGCGGTGGCCTCGCCCATACCGCTGGCGGCTCCGGTGACGACGGCGGTGCGGCCGGTGAGGGCGTCGTACGACATGGGAACTCCTGAGAGTCGGTGGTGTGGTTGCCGCCGGGCGTCTCCCGGCGACGACAACCACTCTGCGCCCGGCCGCCATGCCTACCCAGGGCTGCCGTTTTCCTGGGTCCGGCAGTACCAGGATCGGATCGGGGACAGATGCCTAGGATCACGGGCATGGACATATCGATCGGCCGGGATCTCGGCGACTTCCTGCGCTCGCGGCGCGCCCGCATCCAGCCCGAAGAGGTCGGGCTGCCAGGTCACGGCAGGCGGCGGGTGCCGGGTCTGCGCCGCGAGGAGGTCGCCCAGCTCGCGGGCGTCAGCGTCGACTACTACATCCGCCTCGAACAGGGCCGCGGCCCGTCCGTCTCGGATGCCGTACTCGACGCCATCGGCCGGGTGCTGCGCCTCGACGACACCGAGCAGGACTATCTGCGGACGGTGGCCCGGCCCACCCGTCGCCGCAGGTCCGCCCCCGGCGCCGCGTCCCAGAAGATCCGCCCCGGCCTGCGTCTCCTGCTGGACACCATCGACCGGGCGCCGGCGTTCATCCTGGGCCGCCGCATGGATGTGCTCGCTTGGAACGATCTCGGCGACGCCGTCGTCGGCTTCTCCCGGATGCCGCCCCAGGAGCGCAATATGCCGCGCCAGGTGTTCCTCGACCCGCAGGCGCGCGAACTGTATCCGGACTGGCCGGCGGTGGCCGCGGAGACGGTCGCCTATCTGCGCCTGGACGCGGGCAGCCATCCGCAGGACAAGCAACTAGCCACTCTGGTCGGCGAGTTGTCGCTGGGCAGCGAGGACTTCCGCCGGTTGTGGGCGGACCACCAGGTGAAGGCGAAGGCACAGGGGACGAAGCGCATGAGACATCCGGTGGTGGGTGAACTCACCATGCCCTACGAGACGTTGACGGCATCGGGGGAGCCGGATCAGATGCTGGTGGTCTACACGCCGGAGCCGGGGACGCAGACCGAGGAGCGGTTGCGGCTCCTGGCCAGCTGGACGGCGACACCGGCGGTCTGAACGGCGCTCCCCGACGCCCCTGAAGCGCCGCCGGCCCGCGTGTTCGCCGGGCCGGCGCTCGGGGGGGGCTCAGACCTTGAGCCCGTGGCGCGTCACATACCAGGTGTGGAAGAGGAGCAGTCCACCCAACACGACCAGCCATTGGAGGGTGTTCACCAGGGGAACCGAGCCGATCGGCAGGGTGCAGGCGAAGGCGACCCGGATGCCGGCGTCCAGCGCGAACCCGGCGCCCCAGACCGCGGTGAGCACCCGCAGATGGTGACGGAACTCCGCGTCGTGATCCCAGCGGCCGGCCCACTCCCGGGCGCCGTCCTCGCCGATCTTCGCCGCCACGATCGAATGCGAGGCGGTGAGCATGAAGGGGCGCCGGGTCGCCAGCGAACCGAGCACCCAGAGCGCGAGCGCGCCGAACAGCCAACTGTCCCTGATCAGCAGGACCCTGGGGTCCCCGGTGACCAGCGACATCAGGGCGCCGATGATCAGCAGGCTCAGGGTGAAGAGCGGCATCACCTCGGCCCTGCGCCTCCTGACCATCCCGACGGCGAGCCAGGGCAGCGCCAGCAGGCTGCCGACGGTCAGGGCGGCCCACTGGTTCAGGCCCATCGCGAGGAGTACGTAGTAACCGGCCAGTGGGAGCGCCAGTTCCAGCACGAGCGACCGGACGAGGTGACGTCGTGCGGCGGCGGCCTTGCGAGCCCGCTCCGGTGCGGGCTCGGCGTCCCCGGCGGGCTCCGTCACTGGTGCGCCCGAGGATTCGGGTGCGCTCACGGTGTTGTTCCCCCTCATGGTGTCCCCCTCATGGTCTTTCCCCTCATGGGGTCTACGACGGTGTCTTCCGCGTCGCCAGATCGAAGATGTCCGCCAACTCGCGTCCACAGGCGGCGATATCGAGGCCGGGATGTGTGGCCGCACGGACCACCAGGCTGTCGATCGCGCCGCGGATCGCCATGACCATCACATGGGCGTCGAATTCCCGGAACTCCCCGGCCGCCTGTGCCTCGCGCATGTGCTGCTCATGCGTCTCCATCACCGACCTCGTGGCCTCGGCGAACCCGATCCGCTGCGGGTCGTCCCCCTTGAGGTTGGTGAGGACCTCGGTGACGGCTTGCAGATGCTCGGGGTAGATCTCCAGCAGCGCGATATTCGACTCGATGTAGGCGCGCAGCTTGCCCCGGTAGTCCTCGGCGGCCTCGATCCTGGGCACCATGTACTCCGCGGACAGCCGCATCACCTCGTTGATGACCTCCTGCACGAGGTCGGCCTTGCCCTTGAAGTGGTACGAGATCATCCCGGTACTGCTCAGCCCGGCCCGCTCGGCGATCTTCACGAACGAGGTCTTGGCATAGCCGACTTCGGCGATCACCTCGATCGCGGCCTGCACGATCTGCGCACGCCGGGCCGACTCGGTGAACGTCCGCCCCGAGCTTTGCTTGCTCGGGCTGCCTTTTGCTTGCATGAGCAAGACTGTAGGGCGTTCTGCTCACGCAAGCAAGAGACTTTGCTTGATTGAGCAAGGCGCGGTGCCGTCCGTCGTCCGTCGTCCGCCGCGCATGCCACGGGGCGGGGCCGCCCCGCAGGGCGATCCCGTACGGCGCGGCTCGGGCGATGCTCTCCGGCGGGCGCAGTGGGGTGGACGCGTCGCGTCAGCGCGGGGTGATCGCGATACCTTCGGGCTCGTGCCCGGTCGGCAGGGTGGCGCGGAGCCGCGCGACGAAGGGGTCGATCACCGACACGGTGTCGGATTCTTCGTTGGTCACCCACACCCGCCTGCCGTCAGGCGTGATCGCGACACCCTGCGGCTTGACGCCGACATGAACGTGGCCGGTGATGGTACCGGTGGGGACGTCGACGATCAGCAGACAGTCCCGGGCGGAATCGGCGACGTAAAGGTGCCTGCCGTCCGGGCTGACCGCGTTGCCCAGCGGCGCCCGGCCGCCCGGCAGGATGGCCACCACGCTGTCGGTGTCGGGGTCGATGACCGACACCGTGCCGGAACCGGTGTTGGACACGAACACCCGGTCGCCGGAGGGCGTCGAACTGATCCCGCTGGGGAAGTCTCCGACCCGGATGGTCCGGATCACATGCTCCTCCGGGTCGAGCACGGTCACCGCGTGCCCGCCGTTGTCCGTCACATAGGCGCGTCCGTCCGGCACGGTGGTGATGCTGTGCGGCAGCGGCCCCACCCGTACGGAGTCGACCACCTGGCGGTCATGGGCATTGATGACCGAGACGGTGTCCGAGCCGAAGTTGGCCACCAGTACCTCGCGGCCGTCGCGGGTCGGCGTCGCCGCGAAGGGCCGCCGCTGGACCCCCACGGTGTCCGTGGGCAGCCGGTGGTTGGTCTCGATGAAGGTGACGGAGTCGGAACGGCCGTTGGCGACGTAGGCCTCGTCGCCGTCCGGAGACACTCCCACGCCGGTCGGGCCATGGCCCACCTGGACGGCGCCGACCTGGCGTTCCAGTTGGGTGTCATAGACGGAGACGGTTCGCGAGCCGCTGTTGGCCACATAGGCGCTGACGCGGATGGGGAAGCGCGCCAGATGTCGGGGCGTGCGGGCGGGCGGCGAGCCGGTCGCGGCCAGTACGCAGGGCAGGAGCAGGGCGGCGGCCGAGGTCCAACAGAGGTGACGACTGCGACGCGAGAGTCGCGCTCTGCGCGGACGGCGCCCGCCCCGTGCGGTGCCGGGCGGGGCGCCGACGGGATGAAGGGGATGCATGAATGCTCTCCTGAATCAGCCGTAGTGATCATTGTGGTCCCACAAGATCAGGCATCTGGAGAGCAGGCATCTCGGGATCCCGCATGCGGGTACCGGCGGCCGGTACCCGCCGATGCCCCGTCGGAGTGAACGCTGCGCGGCCGCAGGGGCATATGCCCCGGCCCGACCCCGGTCTCCACGGGGCGCAGGACGGCGGACGGGTGGATGGCGGGACTGATGGGCGAACGGGCGGCGGCGCGGACGCCCGGACGGGCGGATGGCGGTCGGGCGCACCGGTGCGGGGCCCGCTGCGCAAGGTGTCAGTCGAGCGCCGCCAGCAACTGCTTGCCGAACTCCTTCGGGTGCTCGGTGCATCCCAGATGCCCGCCCGGGAATTCCAGGACCTCCCTGCCCAGCAGTTCCGCCAGTCGAACGACCGGTCCGTACAGCGGCACCTGACCGCGAGAGTCCCGCCCCGCCGCCGGTATCAGCCGGTCTGCGACGCGTCGCAGAGCGACGAGGTCCGGGACGGTCGAGGAGAAGGGGCACAGCATGTGCCCCAGGAACACCGGGAGGTTGGCGTGCATCCGTGGGGCCATCTCCTGGATCTCCGGCGGCAGTTCGGTGGTCCGCTCCGTCGGCCGTCCCCCCAGCGCCTGGCTGAAACGGGCCATCGCCGCACCGGCCCCGTCCGTCCGGAAGACGTCCCGCACCTCGGCGAAGAGCGCCCGGTGCGGCGCCGGATCGTCCAGGAGCTCCAGCAGCGGCGGCTCGTGGACGACCACCCGGCGCAGCCGCTCCGGATGCCGGGCCAGCAGGTCGACCGCGACGATGGCGCCGGAGCTGCTGCCGTAGACGTAGGCGTCCTCGTCGGGTGAGAGCGCTTGGAGCAGCCGGTGTGCGTCGTCGCTCCACACCTCCACCCGCTGGTCGGTGAGCGGGCCGTCGAGCGGGCTACGGGACAGGCCGCGCGGGTCGAAGGAGACGACGGTGTACCGGGCGGCGAGGTCGTCCGCCATGCCCGCGTACAGTCCGGCGTCCGCGGCGCCGCCCGGTATCAGCAGCAGGACCGGTCCGCTGCCGCGCCGCTCGTAGTGCAGGGTCGCGCCGGGCACCTTGAGGGTGCCGGTGGTGGGCTGGTTCATCGGGTGGTGCTCCCATCGTGTCGGGACGGCCAGTTCTCCAGGAGGACGTGGAGCGCGTCGAGCGCACGCGACCAGGACTCCTGTACGGCGCGGGGGTGTCCGAAACCGCCGCTGAGCTCCAGGTGGATATAGCCGTGGAAGGTGCTGCGCAGCAGGCGGCCGGCGTCGGTCAGGTCGGGCTCGGTGAGGCCGTAGCCGCGCAGCATGCCGTAGGTCAGCTCGACGCTGCGGCGGAGCCCCTCGGAGTCGGCGATCTCCTCCGGGGCGAACCGCATCTGGGTCGCGGTGTAGCGGCCGGGGTGCGCGAGGGCGTACCCCCGATAGGCGTCGGCGAAGGCGACGAGCGCCTCCTTGCCCGCCCGGCCCGCCACCGCCGCCCCGATACGGTCCGTCATCTCCCGGGAAGCCAGGAGGGCGACCCGTACGCGCAGGTCCCGCAGATTCTTCACATGCGAGTACAGGCTGGCGTCCTTGACCCCGAAGCGCCGCGCGAGCGCGGACACCGTGACCTTGTCGAGCCCGACCTCGTCCGCCAACTCCGCGGCCGCCTCGGTCAGCTTGGCTGCGGTGAGCCCTGCGCGTGCCATCGCCACCTCCGACTTCTCTACCTAGAGCCTCTAGGTTAAAACCTAGCATGTCTAGGCAGGGTCGGGGTGCGCATCGGCCGACCATCGCCCCTTGGGGCGACGCCCCATCTAGACCCCCGATATCACCCATCGGAAGGGCAATTTCGGCCATCAACTCCTCTGGCTACCCTCAAATTCCGCTCAAATGTAATGACAGCAATACGCGCCGTTCATTATTGTCTGCCCATTCGAGACAGGACGGAGTAAATCGATGACCGCCGTATCGGTGACCCTGAATCCCGTGTTGGCGGAGAAGGATCTTGTCGTCAGGAGTGGCCGTCGGCTATCGCTCCTTGGGCAGGTCGAACAGTCGGCCGGCGCCGACTCCATCGAGCCTTTCGGTCAAAGTCTCCGGGCCCGCTCTGGCAAACGCGATAACCGGTGTATTCGGCGGGCTGCTTCCCGCCGCGGATGCCCCGCGCATCATCGCCCCTAGCAGTACCGACCCGATGCCCGGTAAGCAGCGCATCGCGCCCCGCGGATCTGCCCGCCGGCCGCTGCGCAGGGCGCCCGTGCCTGCATCGTCGGGTGCTACGGACGGATGCCGTCACCGCCGTGCCCGGACAGCGCGGTCGGCCGCCCCCTCAACGCACACATATCGACCTCACCCCTCTCCGGAGAATCCATGAGCCTCAGACGCCCGTGCATTGCTGCGACAATTGCCGTATGCGCCCTCGCCGTTGCGGGCTGCTCTGACACCCAGTCAGCGCAGCCTTCCGACGTCAACACCGCTGCGAGTTTCGCCAGCGGTTCGTCGATGGACAAGCTGCGGGCGTCCGGTCGCATCAGGATCGGCGTGAAGTTCGACCAGCCGGGGATGGGCTACAAGAAGGCCGGTTCACACGAACCGAGCGGTTTCGATATCGAGATCGCAAAGATCGTGGCCGGGGGACTGGGAATCCAGCCGAACAAGATCCAATGGGTCCAGACCACGTCGCAGAACCGGGAGAAGTTTCTGGAGTCCGGGAAAGTCGACTTGGTGGTCGCCTCTTACACGATGAACAACGCGCGCCGTGCGGTTGTGGGACAGGCGGGTCCCTACTTCGTCACCGGCCAGCAGCTGTTGGTGCGCAAGGACCGTGGCATCTCCGGCGCGAAAGACGTCAAGGGCAAGAAAGTCTGCGCGGCCAAGGGCTCGACCTCGGTCCGCGCCATCAAAAACTCCTACCAAGCCACTCCCGTCCAGCTCGCGACGTACGGCCAATGCGTTGCGCAACTGAGGGGCGGCTCGGTGGATGCCGTCTCCACCGACGGCGCCATCCTGCTCGGATATGCCGCACAGGACCCTCGGGAGCTGGAAGTTGTCGGGGAACCGATCGACGAGGCCGGTTACGGAGTGGGCTACCGCAAGGGCGACACGGGGATGTGCAACTTCATCGACGACACCCTGCAGAAGGCGTTCCGGAACGGATCGTGGGACAACGCCTTGATGACCACACTCTGGAAGACGTCGGGGCTGCTGCCCAGGCACCCGGACGTCATGGAATCCTGCACCGGCTCCGGCACGGCGTCGTAGGACGCCCGGCGGGCTCTTCGGAGGGGCGGCGCGGGAGGGGGGCTCCCGGTGCCGCCGCCGACGAGAGCGAGAACGGTGCCGGGAGCGGCACCGTCGAGGGCGGGGCCGGTGACGCGGGGCCGGTGATCAGCCTCGGCCCGCGTTCTTCTCCTGCTCCGCCTGCTCCCGCTTCTTCTCCTTGATGCGCGCCCCTTCCTTGCGGACCTCGGCCTGCGTGGCGCGCTCCTTCTGGAGCCACTCGGGGCTTTCCGCCTTCAGCGCCTCGATCTGCTCCGTGGTCAGAGCCTCGGTGATCCCGCCGCGGGCAAGACCGGAGATGGAGACGCCCAGCTTCGCCGCGACCACCGGCCGGGGGTGCGGGCCGTTGAGCCGCAGCTCGCGCAGCCACTCGGGCGGCTCCGCCTGGAGCGCGTTCAGCTCGGCGCGGGAGACCACGCCCTCCTGGAACTCGGCGGGGGTGGCCTCGAGGTACACACCCAGCTTCTTGGCCGCGGTGGCGGGCTTCATCGTCTGGGTGCTCTGGTGCGACTTCATGGTGTCAAGGGTATCGAGCGCATGCACGGTCTTTGACCACGGTCGGCGCCCACGGCCCGTGACCTCGCCTGTGACCACAACCGGTAGCCTGGCGGAGTGACAGGCTCCGAAGCATCCCCGTCGTTCCGGCTCGCTTACGTCCCGGGAGTGACGCCCGCCAAGTGGGTGCGGATCTGGAACGAACGCCTGCCGGACGTCCCGCTGACCCTCCTCCAGGTACCCGCCGCCGAGGCGGCCGACGTCCTGCGGGACGGTGGCGCGGACGCGGGTCTGCTGCGGCTGCCGGTCGACCGGACGGACCTCAGCGCGATCCCGCTCTACACCGAGACGACGGTGGTCGTGGTCCCGAAGGACCACCTCGTGGCCGCGGTCGACGAGGTGACCGCCGAGGATCTGGCCGACGACATCGTGCTGCACCCCCTCGACGACACCCTCGACTGGGAGCGGCCGCCGGGACGGCCGGCGTTCGAGCGGCCCGCCACCACGGAGGACGCCATCGAGCTGGTGGCGGCGGGTGTGGGGCTCCTCGTCGTCCCGCAGTCTCTCGCGCGCCTGTACCACCGCAGGGACCTCACGTACCGCCCGGTCACGGCCACGCCCGAGTCACGGGTTGCGCTGTCGTGGCGGGAGGACGAGACCACCGATCTGGTGGACGACTTCATCGGCATCGTCCGGGGGCGGACCGTCAACAGCACACGCGGCCGTCGCCAGGCCGCCCCGTCCGCTTCGGCAGAGCCCCAGCGGAAGCAGCCCGCGAAGGACGGTGCGCGGCGAAAGCCGGCGGCCGGGAAGCCGTCCGCACGGGGTGCGCGGAGGGGGTCCGGCGGCCCCAAGGGCGGTAAGCGCGGCAAGCCTCGCCGTTAGGAGCGGCTCGGCCCGCCGGGGGCGGCCGGCTTGGCCTGCGTCGGGTCCTCTCGCCTATGCCCCGGGGGCGCCCGCGCGCAGGCCGTCCATGACGAGGTCGAGGAGGCGGTTGGCGCGGGAGTGCCAATCGGTATGGGGATCGATCTGCCAGAGGCCGGCGATGGCGAGCAGGAAGTCGTCGGGGGTCACCCCGGGGCGGATGGTGCCCGCTTCCTCGTTCGCGGCCAGCAGGAGGGCGAGAGCCGAGGTCAGCGAGCCGCGTGCGAGACCGGCCAGGCTGCCCTGCGTACTGGCGGCCTTGCGCATCGCGTCCGCGAGCCCGGCCTTGGCCATGGCGTACTGGGCGAGGCGGTCCATCCAGGCGCGCAGCGCCTGATCGGGGGCGCGGTGCGCGAGGAGCTGGGCGGCGCTGGCGGAGACCTGCTGGACCTCGTGGCGGTAGACCTCCAGGACGAGGGACTCGCGGTTGGGGAAGTTGCGGTAGAAGGTCCCCTGTCCGACGCCCGCCTTCTTGGCGATCGCGCTCAGTGGGGCGTCGGCGGAGCGGGTCAGCTCTTCGAGTGCGACTTCCAGGATGCGCTCGCGATTGCGTTGCGCGTCCGAGCGCAGTGGTGCGTCCTTTTTCGGCTGCACTCGTCCTCCTTCCGGCTTCCGGAAACCGCTGCCGGGCCGGCCTTGCTAACCGGACAACTGTCCGGTAATTTTGAAGCTAGCGGACAGTTGTCCGCTTGGGTCCACCATAGCGGCAGATGCGGCCGGTGTGGACGGGGGAGGTGGCCACGGCGACCGGCTTTCATCTCCACCCGCTCCGGCGTGACGGACGCGGCTGGGTACACGCGATACACGCGAAAGAAGGCTGATCATGGCCCCATCGACGGCCGGCGCCATCACCCTCAACATCAACGGCGAGAAGCACACGCTGCCCGTCGACCACCGGACCACCCTGCTCGACGCGCTCCGCGAACGGCTCGATCTGACGGGCACCAAGAAGGGCTGCGATCACGGCCAGTGCGGCGCCTGCACCGTCCTGCTCGACGGGCGCCGAGCGGTCTCCTGTCTTCAGCTCGCGGTGGCCGCCGAGGGGCGGGAGATCACCACCATCGAGGGGGTGGCGGACGGCGAGCGGCTGCATCCGGTGCAGCAGGCGTTTCTCGATCTCGACGGCTATCAGTGCGGCTACTGCACTCCGGGGCAGATCTGCTCGGCCATCGCGGTGATAGAGGAGCACGCCGCGGGCTGGCCCAGCGCCGTCACCGGCGATGTACGGCCCGAGGCGGGAGCGCCGCCGCTGAGCGCGGAGGAGATCCGGGAGCGCATGAGCGGCAATCTGTGCCGCTGCGGCGCATATGTGGCGATCGTGCAGGCGGTCGCGCGGGCGGCAGAGGCCGAGGCCGAGGCCGCGGATGTCGATGCCGACGCCGATGCAGATGCGGAGGAGGCGGCATGAGGGAGTTCGGCTACCAGCGGGCGTCCGACGTCCCCGGGGCGGTCGCCCTGCTCGGCGCCGAGCCCGAGGCGCGGTATCTCGGCGGCGGCACCAATCTCGTCGACCTGATGAAGGCGGGCGTGGAGCGGCCCGGGCTGCTCATCGACATACGGGAGCTTCCCCTCGACCGCATTGAGACGACCGAGGACGGCGGGCTGCGCATCGGGGCCACCGTCACCAACAGCGATCTCGCCGCGCACCCCGAAGTGCGGCGCCGTTACCCGGCGTTGGCGCAGGCCGTCCTGGCCGGTGCGTCGGGCCAGCTGCGCAATATGGCCACGGTCGGCGGGAATCTCCTCCAGCGCACGCGGTGCGGCTACTTCACGGATATGAGCAAGCCGTGCAACAAGCGTGTTCCCGGGAGCGGTTGCCCCGCGATCGCGGGCGAGCACCACAACCACGCGATCCTCGGCGCCTCCGGCCACTGCGTGGCCGTGCACCCCTCCGACATGGCGGTGGCGCTGGCCGCCTTCGATGCCGTCGTCACCTACGAAACGGCCGACGGTGCGGGCGAGTTGCCGCTCGCGGAGTTCTACCTGCCCGTCGGCGACACCCCGCACCTCGAGACCGCACTGCCGCCGGGCGCGCTGATCACCGGCCTCACCCTGCCCCCGGCTCCGGCCGCCGCCATGTCCCGTTACCGCAAGGTGCGCGAGCGCGCCTCGTACGCCTTCGCCCTCGGCTCGGTCGCCGCCGCCCTCGACGTCCACGACGGAGTGGTGCGCGACGTCCGCCTCGCCTTCGGGGCGGTGGCTTCCCGGCCGTGGCGGGCCCGGGAGGCGGAGCGGATGCTGACCGGGGGACCGGCGAGCGCCGAGGCGTTCGCCGCCGCCGCGGACGCCGAACTGACTGCCGCCGAGGCGCTGCCCGGCAACGCCTACAAGGTGACGCTGATCCGCAACCTCGCCGTCGCCGTGCTGAGCGAGCTGGCCGACCTGCCCGACACGACCGAGGGGACCCCGCGATGACCACGCTGACGACCGAATCCACCGCGGTCACCGGGGCCGTCGGCACGGCGCGCACCCGAGTGGAGGGCCTGGCGAAGGTCACCGGCGCGGCCCGCTACGCCGGCGAGATCCCCTACGCCGAACTCGCCCACGGCTGGCTGGTGTTGTCCACCATCGCCCGCGGCCGAATCCGCTCCGTGGACGCCGCCCCCGTACAGGAGATGCCCGGCGTCCTCGCCGTGCTGCACCACGGGAACGCCCCGCGCGTCGACGCCGACTACGTGGGAATGCTGGGGAAGCCCGACCCGACCCTCGCGGTCTTCCAGCACGACCGCGTGCCGAGCGTCGGCTGGCCGGTGGCGCTGGTGGTCGCCGAGACCTCCGAACAGGCCCGGGAGGCCGCCGAGGCGCTGGTGGTCCACTACGACGAGGACCCGCACGACGTCGCGTTCTTCGCCGGGTGCCCCGGTGCGTACACGCCGGAGAACCCTCCCGGCCTGGCGACGGAGCAGGGCGATCTCGAGGCCGGACTCGCCGCCTCCGCCGTCGTCGTGGACGCGGAGTACACCACGCCCGAGGAGCATCACAGCTCGATGGAGCCGCATGCGGCCACCGCGCGCTGGGAAGGCGGCCGCCTTGAGGTCGTCGACTCCAACCAGGGCAGCATGTGGGTGGCGCAGGAGCTGGCGAGCCTGTTCTCGCTGGACCCGGCGTCGGTACGGGTGCGCTCCGAGCACGTCGGCGGCGCTTTCGGGTCCAAGGGCGTGCGTGCGCACCAGGTCTCCGCCGTGATGGCCGCGACCGTGTTGCAGCGCCCGGTACGCGTCGTGCTGACGCGCCGTCAGATGTTCTCGCTCGTCGGCTACCGCAGTCCCACCGCGCAGCGGATCAGGCTCGGCGCCGATGCCGATGGGCGGCTGCGGGCCCTCGACCACCAGGCGCTCAACCTCACCTCGACCGTGCATGAATTCGTCGAGACGAGCGCTGCCATGGCGCGCGTGATGTACGACGCCGATGCGCATCACACCGTCCATCGCGTGGTGGCGCTCGATGTGCCGACGCCGACGTGGATGCGGGCACCGGGGGAGGCCCCGGGCTCGTTCGCGCTGGAGTCCGCGCTGGACGAACTCGCCGAGAAGGCCGGCGTGGATCCGATCGCGCTGCGCGCCCGCAACGAACCGCGAGTGGGGCCCGTCTCGGGGCTGCCGTTCAGCAGCCGCAATGTGCTCGCCTGCTTCCAGGAGGGCGCCCGCAGATTCGGCTGGGCGGACCGGGATCCGCGCCCCCGCCTCCGTCGCGACGGGCGCTGGCTGCTCGGCACCGGTACGGCCGCGGCCACCTACTCCTCGGGAGTCGCCCCGTCCACGGCGGCCGCCACGGCCGAGCCGGACGGCACCTTCACCGTACGGATCACCGCCGCGGACGTGGGCACCGGGGCGCGGACGGCGCTGGCACTGGTCGCCGCGGACGCGCTGGGGGTCGCACCGGACCGTATCCGGATGAAGATCGCGGACAGCGACTTCGGCCCGGCGATGGTCGCCGGCGGCTCGATGGGCACCCGCTCCTGGGCCTGGGCGGTCTCGCTCGCGGCCCGCGGGCTGCGCGAACAGCTGGCCCTGGGCGGCACCATCCCGCCCCAGGGCATCACGGTCCGGTCGGACACCACCGAGGCCGTCGGCGCGCTCGCCCAGCAGGAGCGGCATTCGTTCGGGGCGCAGTTCGCCGAGGTCGCGGTGGACGTCGCCACCGGGGAGGTCCGGGTTCGGCGGATGCTCGGCATCTTCGCCGCGGGCACGATCGTCAACCCACTGACCGCCCGCAGCCAGCTCATCGGCGGTATGACCTGGGGTCTTTCCATGGCGCTGCACGAAGAGGCGATCCGCGACCAGACGTCGGGCGCCCACGTCGGCCCCGACCTCGCCGGCTATCACTTCGCCGCGAACGCCGATGTCCCGCTCATCGAGGCGGACTGGGTGGACGATCCGGACGACGACGATCCCGTCGGCATCAAGGGCATCGGCGAGATCGGCATCGTGGGAGCCGCGGCGGCCGTGGCCAACGCCGTCTGGCATGCGACCGGTGTACGCCACCGGGACCTGCCGATCCGGCCCGACCGCGTCATCCTGGCGGAAGCGGGAAGAGCAACCGTGGGAGAACGGGATGCTGGACATCGCCGATGAGCTGCACCGCTGGCTGGAGCAGGGCCGGGACTTCGCCGTGGCCACCGTCGTGGCCGTCGGCGGCAGCGCCCCGCGCAGCCCCGGCGCCGCCCTGGCCGTAGACAGCGGCGGCACGGCCATCGGCTCGGTCTCCGGCGGCTGCGTGGAAGCGGCCGTCTACGACCTGTGCGCCCAGGCGCTCAAGGACGGCGCCACCGTGCGAGAACGCTTCGGCTACAGCGCCGAGGACGCCTTCGCGGTGGGCCTGACCTGCGGCGGAGTGATCGAGGTGCTGGTCACGCCGGTGCGCGCGGACGCCCCCGACGCCGCCGTGTTCGCCGCGGCGCTGGGGGCCGCCGCCCGAGGCGAGGCGGCGGCCCTGGCCCGCGTGATCCAGGGCCCCGCCGGACTCCTCGGCAGGCCGCTGCTCATCCGCCCCGACGGCTCGTACGAAGGCGGCCTCGGCGGGGATCCGGAGCTGGACCGCACGGCGCTGGCGGAGGCCCGCGCCCTGCTGCACGCGGGTCGTACGGGCTCCGTCGACATCGCGGCGAGCGGTGCGCACTGCGAGGCCGATCTGACGCTGTTCGTCGAGTCGAGGGTGCCGCCGCCCCGCATGATCGTCTTCGGTGCGATCGACTTCGCCGCGGCACTGGTACGCACCGGCAAATTCCTCGGCTACCACGTCACCGTCTGCGACGCCCGCCCCGTCTTCGCCACCCGCGCCCGCTTCCCCGAAGCCGACGACATCGTCGTCGACTGGCCGCACCGCTACCTCCAGCGCACCGAGACCGACCCGCGCACGGTCCTGTGCGTCCTGACCCACGACGCCAAGTTCGACATACCCCTGCTGGAGGCGGCGCTGCGCCTGCCGGTCGCCTTCGTCGGTGCCATGGGCTCCCGCCGTACCCACGAGGACCGCAACCGCAGACTGCGCGAGGCCGGCGTCACCGAACAGGAGCTGGCCCGGCTGCGCTCACCGATCGGCCTCGACCTCGGCGCCCGTACGCCCGAGGAGACCGCACTGTCCATCGCCGCCGAGATCGTCGCGGCCCGCCAGGGCGGCACGGGCCTGCCGCTCACGGGCTCGCGGAGCCCGATCCACCGCGACGCGGCCGGGCGGGAGACATCCGGGCGGGAGACCTCCGGGGGCGGGGCGGATGCGGTGGCGTGACGGGGACCGGCGGTGGCCTCAGGCACGGCCGGCCCGGCAGGCCCCCTTCGGCCCGACCCGCTCCGCCGACAGCACCATCAGCGCCACATCGTCCTGACGGTCCGCGTCCGCATGGCGGCTCTCCAGCAGGGTGTCGGCGAGCCGGTCGGGGCCCAGCCGCGGCGCGGCGTCGAGGCGTTCGGCGAGCTGGGCGACGGAGCGTTCCAGATCGACACCGGGGGTTTCGACGAGGCCGTCGGTGTAGAGGGCCAGTACGGATTCCGGGGGCAGCGCGATCTCCGTGGCCAGATAACGCGCCTGCGGATCGATGCCCAGCAGCAGGCCCGGAGGGACGTCCACCACCGTCGTGGGCCGATCGGCGAGGCGCAGCAAAGGGGGCGGATGGCCGGCGCTGGCCACGCAGGCGCGGTGGGTGCGGACATCGATATGGACGTACAGACAGCTGGTGAACAGATCCGGGTCCAGATCGGTCAGCAGCCGGTTCGTCCGGGCCAGCACCTCACCGGGCGGGGCGCCGGCGGACGCATGCGCATGGACGGCCGTACGAGCCTGCCCCATGAGGGCCGCGGCAGCCGCATTGTGGCCCTGGACGTCCCCGATGACCGCGGCGACGGTGCCCTCGTCCAGGCGGATCAGATCGTAGAAGTCGCCGCCGATGTCCATCCCACGGGTCGACGGCAGATACCGCGCGGCGACGGCGAGCCCCGGCACCGTCGGGAGCCGGTGCGGCAGCAGACCGGCCTGGAGATCGTGCGCGAGCTGCTGCTTGGTGTCGTACAGACGGGCGCGGTCCAGCGCCTGCGCGATCAGCCCCGCCAGCGAGGTCAGGACCTGGCGCTCTTCCGGGCTGAAGGTGCGGGGGCGGGTGAAGGCGAGGATGCAGCAGCCGACCGGGCGGCCGGAGACGATCAGCGGCAGGACGGCCCGGGCCGCCTTGCCCGTCAGCCGCGGCAGCCCGGGGTAGTCGCGTTCTATCTCCTCGGGGGAGGAGTAGAAGCTGGGCTCCCCGGTGGCCAGGGCGTGGACGGCGGGGCTGTGGGCGGCGCTCAGGGCGACGCCCTCGAAGGCCGCGACGGCCTGCGCGGGGTATCCCCGGTGGCCGATGGTGCGCAGCCGCCCCGCCTCCGCCGCATACATCAGCATGCCCTGAGCGCCGAAGGCCGGCACGATCTGGTCGGCCACGAGATCGACGACATCGCGCGCCCCCACCGCCTCGGTGAGCGCCGCCGCCAGATGCAGTACGTGGTAGATCTGCCCGGCCTGTACGGGGACCGCCTCGTCCTCCGCGGGGGTAGCCGCCGGGCCGTGCTCCCCGTCCGAGGGGAGGATCCACACGCTCAGGCCCCGGCCGTCCGGGTACAGGCGGAAGGTCAGCCACCGGTCCGGCGGCCGGTGTGCGACGAAGGACATCGTCCGGCGGCTGATCACCGCGGAGCGGTAGCGGTCCTCGAAGACCGGGTCGCGCAGCCACGGCAGGACCTCCCAGGGACGCGATCCGACCAGGTCCTCCACCCGCGTGCCGAGCAGTTCCGCCGCGCCGGAGGTGACCATGGTGACGCGGCCCTCCAGGTCCAGCGCGCAGCCGCCGCCGGGCAGCCGTTCGACGAAATCGACAGCCGCCAGCGCCTCCTGCGGATCGACGGTGCGTACCGGGGGCGGTGACAGCACCCGCGGCGCACCGGCCGGCGCCGCGGAGCCGCCGGCCAGGGGGCTGGTGCGCAGGACGGATGCCAGGCGGCGGCAGCCGTTCTCCACCGCCTCGCGTTCGGCCGGCGACAGCTGCGGTGCGTGGCCGGCCGGCCACAGCAGCAGCAAGGAACCCAGGCATCCGGCCCCGTCGTCGATCGGCGCGGCGGCGAGCGCGAATTCGTAGGGCACGGCCACCGACGTACGGGGAAAGTCACGGGCCAGCTGCTGATGGTCGGCCGCCCACACCAGGTCCTTCCGGCGCATCGCGACGGCCACCGGGATCGGGGCGGCCAGCGCCACCCGGCGCCAGGGCTCCAGCATCCGCAACGGCATCCCGCTCATGACGGTCAGCTGGAGCACCGGCTCATCGGCCGCCAGCAGATACAGCCCGCAGGCGGAGGCCTCGGACTGCATCATCACCTGGAGCAGCGCCCGGTCCACGGGATCGGAGCCGGCCCCGTCGCTCATCTCGTACCTTCACACAGCTGCCGTGGGGAAATCAGAACAATTCTCCTGGAACAGTGCCGACGTTACGCCGTTGACCGGGCCGCGGCACACGAACGCGGGGCGCGGCGGAAACCCGGGGACGCCGGCGACGCCGACTTTGTCACCCCACCGCAGGAACTCCCCGGAAACGGGGCGGTCATACCCGAGGACTGCCCCGTGCGCTGCTTACCATCGCCGGAATAGCCGAAACCGCCGGAATCACCGCATCGCTGAACCGCCGGAAAGAATTCTGGCCGGCTCGCCACCCGTCACCACCATTCATCAGGAGGCTGTATGAGCGCGAAAGCGGGCTCGGAGCGGACGCTGGTCATTCAGCCGGCCGGAGGGACGGGGCAGCATGCCGGTCACCATCAGACCTTCGCCCATCCCCTCAAAGCCCGGCTGATCAGCCGCGGAACCGCAGATCCGGTGGCCGGCGAGCCGGTGACCTTCGTCTGGGACGCCATGAGTCAGCAGGTGCTTTTCGAGGGTGACGAACCCACGGTGACCGTACGCACCGATGCCCAGGGATATGCGCAGACCCCGCCACTCGTGGCGGGTGATGCGGCCGGCACCGCCACCTTCACCGTCACCGCCGAGGGGGCCTACCCGGAGCAGTTCGAGGTCACGGTCGACGGCTGAACCGGCGCTGGGGAAGTCGCATGGAACCGCACGGGCAAGGGTCGGCATACGGACGCCATGAATCCGAGGAGGAGCGGGCGGACCGGCGATGGAGCGAACTCCTCCAAGAGGTCCGGGTCACCCAGACCGGCGTGCAGATTCTCTTCGGATTTCTCCTCACCGTGGTGTTCACCCCGAGATTCGCCACGCTCACCGCCACCGACAAAGCCATTTATGTGGTGACCACCCTTCTCGGCGCCGCCACAACGGGAGCCCTCATCGGGCCGGTGACCTTCCACCGGTTCGTCGCCGGACGCCATATCAAGCCGCAGACGGTCATCTGGGCCTCGCGGCTCACCGTCGTCGGCGTCGTACTGCTGTTGGCGACCGTGGCCTGTGCGCTGCTGCTCATCGTGCGCCTCGCCCTGAACAACGGCGCCGCGATCTGGATCGTCGCGGGACTGATGGTGTGGTTCGTCGTGTGCTGGTTCGCGCTTCCGGCCTGGGCCCGGCATCACTATCCGGCCAGGAGATGACACCGCCGAACTGCGACTGCCGTACAGGACGAGGGAGCACAGTGCATGCCTTTCCGCAAGCGTAGAGACTGTCCGGAGCGCGCGGCGCGGCGGGCGGCGGAACGCGGATTTCGTCGCCTCGACGAACGGCTCCCGGCGGCCGAGGCGGGAAAACTGTTGCGCAAGGCATTCCCGGACCACTGGTCTTTCCTACTCGGGGAACTGGCCCTGTACAGCCTCATTGTGCTCGTCCTCACGGGCATCTTTCTGACGCTGTTCTTCGATCCGGTGATGGCGGAGAGCGCCTATCACGGCTCCTACGGCCCGCTGTACGGCACCCGTATGACCCAGGCCTACGCCTCCACACTGAGACTGAGCTTCGATGTGCGGGGCGGGCTGCTGATCCGGCAGATCCACCACTGGGCCGCCCTGACCTTCGTCTCGTCCATCGGCGTCCATATGCTGCGCATCTTCTTCACCGGCGCCTTCCGCCGCCCCCGCGAAGGCAACTGGATGATCGGAGTGACGCTCTTTCTGCTGGCGCTGCTGGAGGGCTTCTGCGGCTACTCGCTGCCCGACGACCTGCTCTCCGGCACCGGTCTGCGTACCGCCGACACCATCATGGGCTCCATCCCCCTCGTCGGAAGCTATCTGTCCTTCTTCGCCTTCGGCGGCGAATTCCCGGGGAGGGCCATCATCCCGCGCCTCTACACGGTGCACATCCTGCTGGTGCCCGGCATTCTCATCGCGATGGTCACCGCCCATCTCATCCTTGTCGTCTACCTCAAACACACGCAGTGGCGCGGCCCGCGGCGGACGAACCGAAATGCCGTGGGGCAGCCGATGGTTCCTCAGTGGCTCACCAAGTCCACCGGACTCTTCCTCATCCTCTTCGGGTGTATGGCCGTCCTCGGCGCGGTGGCCCAGATCAACCCGATCTGGAATTACGGCCCGTTCCGCGCGGATCAGGTATCCACCGATGCCCAGCCCGACTGGTACGTGGGGTTCCTCGAGGGCGCCCTGCGCCTGATGCCGCCTTGGGAAACCCGTCTCTGGGGCCACACCGTCATGTGGAATGTGTTCCTGCCCGCCGTCGTCCTGCCGGGTGTGTTCTTCCTGGTCCTGTACCTCTATCCGTTCTTCGAGAGATGGGTGACCGGCGACCGGGGGGAACACCATCTGTGCGACCGGCCGCGGGAACGGCATACCCGTACCGCTTTCGGGGTGGCCGGCATCGTCTTCTACGCCGTCCTTCTGCTGGCCGGCGGCAACGATCTCATCGCGTTCGGCTTCGAATTGTCGGTGAGCGCCTTGACCTGGGTGTTCCGGGTAGCGGTCGTGGTCGGACCGCCGCTGGCGTTCGTGCTCACCAAGCGGATCTGCCTCGCGTTGCAGCATCGCGAGCGGGAGCGGCTGGTCGAGGGCGATGAATCGGGGCTGGTGAGCCAGTCGGCCTACGGGGACCTGACCGAGGGACACCAGGCGCTGGCCCGGAAGGAACGGTTCACCCTGCTCGCACGCTCGGACCCGGCGCCGTTGGAGATCACCCCGGCGGGTCCGAAGGGGCTGACCCGGTACGGGCGGCTGCGCGGCGCGCTGAGCCACTGGTTCTACGGCGACCAGGTGGAGATGCCGGTCACCGAGGAACAGCGGGAGGACATCGCCGCGTTGAACGCACCACCGCGTGACTGAGACGGACAGGAGCCTCAGCCGCTGCGCTCCTGGAACTGGAAGACAAACCCGAAGACCCCCGCGGCCAGCAGACCGATGCCGATCAGAAAGACCCACACCCCATAAATCACCCCGAGCGCGGCAATCGCGAAACCCACGGCGGTCAGGGACGGATAGATACTGCGCGGCGGGAAGAAGTCCAGGGGGCCGGAGCGCTGGTACACCTCCGAGTCCTTGTGATCTTCGGGACGGGTGCCGCGTCGGCGGTACTGGATGAAGAGAAAGAACGTCACCAGCGTCGACATGATGAAGGCGACGGTCAATGCGGTCGTTCCCGCCGGTTCCCGGTCCGACCACCAGCCGTAACCGACGGCGGTCACCGCGAAGAAGAGCGCGACACCGCCGAAAAGAAACGCTTCGATTTTCACGGGCTCACTCGCTCAGGGTGTCGGGGGTGGCCGCGCCGTCCGTACCCGCCCCGCCGACCGGTGCCGGCCCGGCGGCCTCCAGCGCGACCTCGGGGTGGTGCAGATCGAAGGCGGGGGAATCGGACCGCACACGGGGCAGCGTATGAAAGT
This sequence comes from Streptomyces gilvosporeus, assembly GCF_002082195.1. Classification (GTDB taxonomy): domain Bacteria; phylum Actinomycetota; class Actinomycetes; order Streptomycetales; family Streptomycetaceae; genus Streptomyces; species Streptomyces gilvosporeus. The sequence goes on from NZ_CP020569.1 coordinate 8,102,598, forward strand.
TGTGGCGCGGGGGCGGGCAGGAGGTGGCCCATTCGAGAGACCTGCCGAAGCCCCAGGGGTCGTCCCTTTCCACGCGGGGGGCGTAGCGGCGGGTGCGCCATACGTTGAACAGGAACGGCAGCGTCGAGGAGCCCAGAAGAAAGGCGCTGACCGAGGAGATGGTGTTGAGGGTGGTGAAGCCGTCCGCGCTCAGATAGTTCGCGTAGCGCCGGGGCATGCCCATCTCGCCCAGCCAGTGCTGCACCAGGAAGGTGCCCTGGAAGCCGACGAACAGCGTCCAGAAATGGATCTTGCCCAGTCGCTCATCGAGCATTTTTCCGGTCCATTTAGGCCACCAGAAATAGAATCCGCCGAACATGGCGAAGGCGACCGTGCCGAAGAGCACGTAATGCAGATGAGCGACGATGAAATAGCTGTCGGTGACCTGGAAATCCAGCGGCGGCGAGGCGATGAGCACCCCGCTCAGTCCGCCTAGCAGAAACGTCACCAGAAACCCGATACTCCACAGCATGGGCGTTTCGAAGGAGAGACTGCCGCCCCACATGGTCCCGATCCAGTTGAAGAACTTCACCCCGGTCGGCACCGCGATGAAGAACGACATCACGGAGAAGAAGGGCAGCAGCACGGCACCGGTCGCGAACATGTGGTGCGCCCAGACCGAGGCGGACAGCATGGTGATGGCGATGGTGGCGCCGACCATGCCGACATACCCGAAGACGGGTTTTCTACTGAACACCGGAATGATTTCGGTGACGACACCGAAGAACGGCAGCGCGACGATATAGACCTCCGGATGCCCGAAGAACCAGAACAAATGCTGCCACAACAGGGCGCCCCCGTTGGCGGCGTCAAAGACATGCGCACCGAATTTACGGTCCGCCTCCAGGGCGAGCAGCGCGGCGGTCAGCACCGGAAAGGCCAGCAGCGCGAGAACGGAGGTGAAAAGAATGTTCCAGGTGAAGATCGGCATCCGGAACATCGTCATGCCGGGGGCGCGGAGACACACGATCGTCGTAATGAAGTTCACCGCCCCCAGGATCGTGCTCAGACCGGCCACCACCAGCCCCATCGTCCAGAGGTCCGCGCCCTTGCCGGGCGAGAACACCGGTCCGTTGAGAGGCGCGTAGGCAAACCAGCCGAAGGACGCGGCGCCGCCCGGGATGACGAATCCGGACACCACCATGATGCCGCCGAGGAGGAAAACCCAGTACGTGAAGGCATTCAAACGCGGAAAGGCCACGTCCGGGGAACCGATCTGGAGCGGCATCACCGCATTGGCGAAACCCGCGAACATCGGCGTCGCAAACAGCAGCATCATGATGGTGCCATGCACGGTGAACAGCTGATTGTACTGTTCGTTCGACACGATCTGGAGTCCGGGCCGCATCAGTTCCGCCCGCATCACCATGGCCAGCGCACCCGCCAGCAAAAAGAAGGCAAACGCGGTCACCATGTACATGTTGCCGATGACCTTGTGGTCGGTGGTGGTGATCCAGCGCAGCACCACCCGGCCGAGAACGGAGCGGTCTTTCTGCGCCGCCGCGCCGCGCAACTCCCGCTCGATTTGCGTCATCGACGCTCCCTCTCCTGGCCGCCCATTACGGTTCCGGTGACAACTCCCGGCGCAGGACGGGCATATCGTAAGAGCGCCCGAATACGCCGTGAGACGCCTCCCTCATACCATGTCGGTGGCATGGAAAGCGCATATCTGACGCCGTTCAGCGGGTGTTTTGCACGCGTCGGCGGGTGTTTTGCGCGCGCCCGATGCGTACGCGGAGGGTCGGGTGGTCGGTAGGCCGGAGCCGCCCGAAGTCGGACGCGACGCCGCGCCGCAACACCCCACCGAACAATCCGAGTTGGAGCAGGAGTCCGGTACCGGACGGGTCAATCGCGGAGATCCTCCGTGCCGAGGCCGAGGGACTGGGCGATGCTCTGGACGTTGCCGTACCGTTCCCCCTCCGGCAGGCGCTTGGCCAGTGCGATCAGGCGATCCGGTGCGTTGTCGCGTACCAGCCGTTCGACGACGGTGAGCCGGTCGACGGGATACATGCTGCGGCCGAGGTGCTGGGCGAGTTCGGAGCGTACGGCGACGTCCTCCGGGGACATCCCGTGCGGGGTGCCGCCGCGGAACGAGGCACCGGGTGCCTGCACCGCCTCGGGCTGATCCTCTCCGGCCGGCTGGAGCTCGCGCTCCTCGACGGTGCGCAGCGAACGGTCCCTGGTCATCTCCGCGCGCAGTTCCTTCTTCATGACGTCGTCCCGGGCGGGGCCCGTCTTGTCCGTGCCGTGTTGCATGACCGCTTGCGCCTCCAGAGGTGCGGGACGAAGGGTATGGGTGCGGTGGGGGCGACACCTCTTCATCCATCGGACGCCCAGCACGCCGAGATCGCATCTTGGAACCGGGGCACCCCGACTCCGCCGGGGTGGACCGATTGAAGTCATTTGCCCGCGACCGGCGAATTATTCGCGATTGTCCAGTGTGTCGGTAACCCGACTTCGGATTCTCAACGCACGGCTCGCTTTCATATCGTTCCTGCTTCGTTTCTTGACGATCCGGGTGGTCGTGACGTTCACTTTCAGCCGTTCCGGGCCGGTCAGGGCGGCCCCTTGCGGAGGTACCCCAAATGAATGCAGCACTGCGTCGTATCATCACCGGCGCAATGGCAATCTCGCTTGCCGCGCCGTTGGCGGCCTGTGGAAACGGCAATGACGACACAGGCGCCCATCAGGAGTCCGTGGGGTTGCTCCTGCCGGAGAACAAGGCGGCGCGCTACGAGGCATTCGATCACCGGATCATCGAGAGCCGGATTTCGACGCTCTGTCTCCAGTGCACGGTGGAGTACCGCAACGCCGGCGCCCAAGTGGACGTCCAGAAGAGACAGTTCCAGGCGCTGGTGAAGAAGGGCGTCAAGGTCATCATTCTGGACCCGGTCGACGCGCAGGCCGCCAAGAGCTGGGTGGACGAGGCCGCGAAGAAGGGCGTCAAGGTCATCGCGTACGACCGGCTCGCCGAGGGCGATGTCGCGGCCTATGTGTCGTACGACAACGAAAAGATCGGCCAGCTCCAGGGGAAGGGAATCCTCGACGCCCTGGGTTCGCAGGCGGCGAACGCCGATGTCGTCATGCTGAACGGTTCGCCGACCGATCCGAATGCCCCTTCTTTCAAGAAGGGCGCGCATGACGTCCTCGACCACAAGGTCCATAAGATCGTCTATGAGACCGACGTTCCCGAGTGGTCCGCGGCGGAAGCCGAGAAGGATCTGAAGACGGTCATCAAGGACCGTGGTACGGCGGGTTTTGACGCCGTTTACTCGGCCAATGACGGCATGGCCGACGGCGCCGCGGCGGCACTGCAGTCGGCCGGTATGAAGGACATTCCCCTCGGTGGTCAGGACGCCGAACTCCCCGCGCTGCGGCGCCTGGTGAACGGCACGCAGTCGTTCACGATTTACAAGCAGGTCAGGCCGGAGGCCGAGACCGCCGCGGAGATCGCCTTCCGGCTTCTGCGGGGCAAGAGCATCGCGTCCTTCACTTCGACGACCGCCGACAGCAAGAGCAAGACCGGAATCCCGGCCAAGCTCTTCAAGGCGCAGATCGTCACCAAGGACGAACTGAAGGACACCGTGATCCGCGACGGCGTCGTCCCCGTCGACTGGCTCTGCACCAAGGACGTCGCCGCGGCGTGCAAGTCGCTCGGCCTGGACTGACCGGCCGCCCGGCACCCGCGCGGCCGGTTCTCCTCCCCCGGACGCGCCCCAAAGCGTATGACCCCATTCGGTCAGGTATGCCGCCCCGCCCCGGGCGGTATACGTACGCCATGATTCCCAACGAGTCCCACCCCGCCCCGGCCCCCGAGGGTGACGGCACACCGCTGGCGGGCAGCGTTGCGCTGGTGACCGGTGCGTCCAGCGGGATCGGCGAGGCGACCGTGCTGTCGCTCGCCCGGCTGGGGTGTTCCCTGGCACTGGTGGCGCGCCGTACCGACCGGCTGACGGAGCTGTGCGAGCTGCTCGGCTCGCAGGGGGGAGCGGTCCTGCCGCTCACCGCCGACCTCGCCGTCCCCGGGCGGGCGCGTCAGGTGGTCGAGGACGCGGTCCGCCATTTCGGCCGGCTGGACGTGGTGGTGAACAACGCCGGGTACGGAGCGCGCGCCCCGGTGGAGGAGAGCGACCCCGACGACTGGGACCGCATGGTCGATCTCAATCTCCGGGCCGTGCTGCATCTGTCCCGCGCCGCGCTGCCGCATCTGCTGCGCGCGGCGCAGGACGGCCCGCGCGGCGTCGCCGATCTGGTGACCGTCAGCTCGGTCGCCGGCCGGCTGGCCCGTAAGAACAACGGCGTCTATTCGGCCACCAAACATGCGGTGTGCTCGTTCAGCGATTCCCTGCGCCAGGAGGTGACCGAGCGGGGCGTACGGGTCGGACTGGTCGAGCCGGGGCTGACGACGACGGAGATGACGGTCGGCGGGGAGTCGGCGTTCGGGATGCCGCAGAAGAGCTGGCTGCGGGCGGAGGACATCGCCCGGTCCCTCACCTTCATGATCACTCAGCCGCCGCATGTGGCCATCAACGAGATCCTGGTGCGGCCGACCGCGCAGGCGCACTGAGTCCGCCCGCCATGTGGCCGGCCGTGCTGTGCGCGCTGCTCGCCGCGGGCAGCAATCCGCTGGCCACGGTGCTCCAGCGGCGCGCGGCGCGTACGCCAGGCCGCCTCTCAGCCCGTGCTGACCCTCGGGGACGCGCTGGTCAGCCTGTCCCTGGGCGTCACCCTCTTCGACGAGCGCGTCCGGACGGCCTGGTGGCTGGTGCCCGAAGCGCTGGGTGCGGCGCTGGTGCTCTGGGGCGCCGTACTGCTCTCGCGCGTCGCGCTGACCCGGTAGCTGGTCAGCGGACCGGGCGGGGATGCCGGCAGGGCGCGGCGGTGAGGGCGGCGGCGTCGCGGGTCCGCCGTGGTGCCCCCGCTCGGGCGGGCGCACCACGGCGGACGTGGCTGGATCAGCGCTGGGCGGCAGGCGCGTTGGCGGCCGTGACGTTCACGGCGGCCCAGGACTTGTCGACCGTCTTGTACTCGGTGCTCGTGGCCCCGTAGAGGTCCTTGGCGGCCTTGAGGGTGGCGGTCCGGGCGTCGTGGAAGTCGGTCGTGGAGACCATGTACCGGGTCAGCGCCCGGTAGTAGATCGCCTGCGCCTTCTTCCGGCCGATGCCGGTCACCGTGGAGCCGTCGAAGGTCGGGGAGTCGTAGTGGACGCCGCCGATGACCTTCTTGCCGCTGCCCTCGGCGAGCAGGTAGTAGGCGTGCGACGAGATGCCGGAACCGGCGTGCACCTCGGTGTCGTACGCCGCCGGCGACCAGTAGTCGACGGTGCCCTCCAGCTTGTCCAGCGACGGCTTGTCGAGCCGGCGCAGGAACTTCTGCTGGAGGCCGAGCTTCTCGCCCATCAGGTAATTGGGCGGGTTCTTCGGGTTGTTGGCGGAGAACTCGACCGAGCTGCCGAAGATGTCCGCCAGCGACTCGTTGAGCGCGCCCGGCTCGCCGTACTGGTTGCCCTCCTCGTCGACGCGGGTGGGCTGGAGGGCCGCGGTCGCGTCCACCACGCCGTGGGTCAGCTCGTGGCCGGTGACGTCCAGGACGACCAGCGGCTTGGTGAAGGTCTTGCCGTCACCGTCGCCGTAGAGCATGCAGCCGCAGTCCGACGACCAGAAGGCGTTGGCGACCTTGTTGCCGAAGTGGACCAGGGCGTGCGCGCCGCGGCCGTCGTTCTTGATGCCCTTGCGCCCGAAGGTCTTCTTGTAGAAGTCCAGGGTGCTGGTGATGCCGTACTGGGCATCGACGGCGGCGGTGGTGCGGTTGGCGGTGGTGCCGTTGCCCCAGCGGTTGGTGGCGGAGGTGAACGCCTTGCCCTGGGCGAACTTCCCCAGCTCCTTGCCGCCCGCGTCGCGGGTTTCGGTGTTGCCGCGGGTGGAGTCCTTGAGCGTGAAGGACTTCCCGGTCTTGGTGGTGGACAGCGGCACGGTGCCGACGAAGAGGGAGGCGCCGGTGCCGTTGGCCGCCGTGGCCCCGCTCTTGGTGGTCGGGGCGGCGGCTGCCGTCCCGGTGACCGGGCTGAGCCGCTCGCCCCGCTTGCGGAGCTTCTTCTGCACGGCGGGCGACAGGAACGAGTCGTTCGCCGAGATGTTGCTGAGCACCGAACCGGTGGCGGCGTCGACGACGACGGTCCGCTCGCCCCCGGCCTCGTCGGCGCGGCTGTCGGTGACCTGCACCTGGTAGGCCAGGGCCGGACGGTTCGCGCGGGCGTCGACGACGAGTTCGGGGTCGCCGGCCTGGCCCTGCGCGGCGTCGGCCGCCTTCGCCGCGGCCTGCCCGGCCGACAGCTTCGGGCTGGTGGAGGTGACCTCGACCTGGCGGTGGGAGGAGCGGGTGACGTCCTGGTAGGCCGACTTCGCGTCCAGATGGATGACGAGGTCGCCGCCGAGCACCGGCAGCCCGCGGTGGGTGCGGACGAAGCGGACGTGCTGGGTGCCGTCCGGGTCGACCATCACGTCGGTGGCTTCGAGCTTGTCCTTCTTGCCGACGCCGGTGGCCGAGGCGTGGGCGTACGCGGCGGCGCGGGCCGCGGCGACGGTCGAGGAGTGGGAGGGGGAGGAGGCGGGAGCGGGATCCCGGGTGACGGAAGCGGCGGCGGTACCTGCCACGCCTGCCGTGACGCCTGCGGCCGCTGTGGCCGCGACGGCTATCGCCAGTCTGCGTATGTGGGGTCTACGCACTATATGGGTCCTTTGTGCACAGGGGGGCGGCCGGATCACCAACCGCCCATAGGCACGGCGCTGTTGGGCGCCGTGGGGGACGGGAGGCCCCGCGCACACCCTGCGCGACCTGGCATGGGCATGTAAAGCCAGAAGTTTGCTTTTCGACCGGGTTCTATCGAAATTTGATAATTGATCAGCCTTAGGTAGTCGCGGCGTGACCAAATGTGTTCCCGGTTCTGGGGGGACAGACCGGATCTACGGGCGGTGGGTTGCTCCGCCCGTTTGAGACCTGCGTCTCATCAAGGGGACTTTCACCAAGAGGGCTTTCACCATGAGGTCTTCGGGCGGGCGCGGTTCTCCGCCGCCGCTGCCGCCGTCCCGCGCACCGCGCGGCTCAACGGGCCTTCCCCGCGCCCGATCCTGCGCTTGCTCCCGAGCTCGTTCCCGCGCTCGTGTCCGTCCCGCCGACCGTCTCGACCAACGGCAGCATCCGGTGCGCCACCCGCTCCCGCAGCGCCATCTCCGTACGGGTACGGACCACGCCCGGCAGGCTGATCAGCCGCTGGATCACATCCTCCAGATGTGCCGCGTCCCGGGCCACCACCCGGGTCAGCAGATCCCCGCCCCCGGTCGTCGAGAACGCCTCGATGATCTGCGGCACCTCCGCCAGCGCGTCGGCCACCTCCTCCAGATGCCCCTGCGTCACCTCGATGTGCACAAAGGCGAGCAGCGGGTGGCCCAGCGCCGCGGCCGACAACCGGGGGCCGTACGCCGTGATCACACCGTCCCGCTCCAGCCGGTCGATCCGCGCCTGTACCGTGCCGCGGGCCACCCCGAGCACCCGGGCGTACTCCCGCACGCTGGTGCGCGGCTGGTCCAGCAGCAGCCGGAGGATCTTGGCGTCCAGGGCGTCGACGGGCATGGCCGGACGGTTTCCTTACGGTCGGCGGACGGCGGCTCCCGGGACTGTACCAACGGCCCGCCAAGTGGCCATCTGCCGACATGTCCGTCGTGTCAGATCTGCGCCAAGGGGCGTGTGTCCAGGTCAGTGGCGCGCCGGGTAGATTTTCCGGCGCCGCCGGCTCATCCGCGGCCGTTGCCGGTATCCATGCCGACGTCGTCTCACGGGGGTTCACCAGATGTTCGGAATCGTCAGGCCCTGCTCGCATCGCCTCTCCGAGGGGCTCAAGGCGGAGTGGATGGCCCATCTGTGCGGGCTCTGCCTCGCGCTGCGGGCGGATCACGGGCAGTTCGCCCGGGTCGTCACGAACTACGACGGACTGATCGTTTCCGTGCTGACGGACGCTCAGACCGGCAAGGCCGAGGCCGCGCGCCGTACCGCCGGGCCCTGTCCGCTGCGCGGTATGCGCACCGCTTCCGTGGCGAAGGGGGAGGGCGCCCGGCTGGCCGCCTCGGTCTCCCTCGTCCTGGCCTCGGCGAAGATCCGCGACCATGTCGCCGACCGCAACGGGCTGCTGCGCCGCCGCCCGGTGGCCGCCGCCGCGCGCAAGGTCGCCGCGGGCTGGGACAGGGCCGGCGCGCGCACCGGGGCCACGCTCGGCTTCGACACCGCCGTCCTGGTGGATGCCGTCGACCGCCAGGTGGGCATCGAGGACCTCGCCGGGCCCGGCACCCCGCTCACGGTCATCACCGAACCGACCGAGACCGCCACCGCCGCCGCCTTCGCCCACACCGCCGTGCTCGCGGGCCGACCGGGCAACACCGCACCGCTGGCCGAGGCGGGCCGGCTCTTCGGGCGGCTGGCCCACCTTCTCGACGCCGTGGAGGACCGGGCCTCCGACGCCGCCGAGGGCGCCTGGAACCCGCTCACCGCCACCGGCGCCACCACCGAGGAGGCCCGCCGACTCTGCGACGACGCCGTGCACGGCATCCGCCTCGCGCTGCGCGAGGCGGAGTTCGCCGACCCCAAGCTGGTGCACGTCCTGCTGGTCCACGAACTGCGACGGTCCGTGGACCGCGCCTTCGGCACGACCACCTGCGCCCACCAGGGACACGGGGCGCCGGAATACGGCCAGCCGGGATACGGCCAGCCGAGCGGCGGCCAGCCCCCTTACGGCCAGCCCTCGCAGTACGGCCGGCCGGCCGGCCCCTACGTCCAGGGGCAGCAGCTGAACGGCCCGCAGCTGAACGGCCCGCAGAACCCGTACGCCGGGGGCCCGGTGCCGCCCGGCGGACCCGGTGGCGGCCACGGCGGCTTCGGCGGCGGCGAGGGCGGCGCACCACACTTCCCGCACCCGCCGAAGCAGCCCCGCGGCTTCCTCGCCGGCTGCGCGGTCGCCATCGGACTGTGCTGCACCTGCCAGGTCTGCTGCACGGACTACGAGGGCCCGTGGTCACGCAAGAAGCGCGACGCGTGGATCGATTGCTGCGACTGCTGTGACGGATGTGACTGCTGCGATTGCTGTAACGGTTGTGATGGTGGCTCCTGCGATTGCTGTGACTGCTGCAGCTGCTGCGACTGCTGACGGCGGCAGGGCCTCGAATGCCGGCGGTCGGCGGTCCGTTGATCGACCCGTCGAGGGCGCTGCGGACTTCCACGACGCCTTTGATGTTCGGGTTGCGGGCGGCTCCGAGTCCCGTGGGACCGCCCCTGTCCCTCTGGACACCGGGATGCACATCAGGCAGGCAAGGGGACGCGACGTAAGGAGGTGATGCCTCACAGGTCCCCTGTACACCCGGGCCACGTTGCGGTAATTCTTGTTCCGATGAACGAAGTGGCTGGAACCTGCAGCTGATACACACGGGCAAATCCGTCAGATGCTCACCACGTCCCTGAGGAGCACTTCCGTGTCATCACTTGCAACTTCACCGCACATGCCGGGCGTACCACCTCGTGACCAGCACCGTCCGCCTCCTTCCTGTGAGGCCCCTCGCGGTCTTTGAGGATCACCGGGGTTCAGGTCCAGCTGGTTCCCGCTATCAGCCGACCGTTTCCCGGCTCTCCCGCAAGCGCTTGTTTCAGCGCACACGCTGGCCACTCCCCAAGAGCGGAACTGGGGCGACGGCGTTTTCGACAGCCACACGGTGATCGCTGTCCCATGTGTCTCGTCCCAGGTGCCGATGGGCCATTGACGGTCGCGCGCGTCTCACCCAACTGACAGTTTCTCCTGCTGAACAGAACGTGAGGGTAGGAGCGGTGGCCGAGTTCGGCCTCGGCGCCGACCTCTTCATCTCCCTGACAAGAGTCCGCGGGATGAGATGCCAGAGCCACCGACCTGGACGGACCCAGTGGAAGCCGGTGTTGATGCCATGAGTACCTATGCCCCGTACAACCTCATCAGCGCGGCGGCCAATCGCACCCGTGACTACCTCACCGCTCGCATTGAGCCCGACGGCGCGTTCCGAGACATATGTGACAGCCGTGTCCTGGAATCTGCCCTCTACCTCCGGCTCCTGCGTATGCGGAAGACGCATGAGCGCGCTCAACGAGAACTTGCCGCCTACTTGTACCGGATCCGCCCTACTACTCCGCTGGATCGCATTGCACGTGACTCGGCGTTCCACCGAGTGCCGGTCGACACCGCGCAAGAGCTTCTCGATGCCTTCCACCATCCTGCGGGTTCTCGAAAGCGGCGGGTTTTGGCAGCGATCCTCGTAGCACTGGGTGCTCCACCCCGCACTGTTTCCGACGCGCCACCACATCCCCGGAAACAAGCCGCCTGGACCTCCTTGGCCTTGTGCGCAGCAGACATTCTCACAACCCGTAGTCCCCGGAGGTCGTCGGCCAGGGGCATCCGCCGCCGGCTGCGAACCGCCCGCGCCGGCGAAGTCTGGCAAGGCAATGCCCTGGCCCACCTCCTGGCCCTTCATGCACTGCATACCGTTGACCCATTGGATGCTGTGACGGGCACCGGAGTCGAGGCACTGGAGAGGATCCGAAATCACGACGGGGGGATGCCCTTCATCTCCGGACAAGAAGTGTTCGTCACCGCACTCGCGGTCAGCGCACTGATGTGCTCGGGCTACGACCGCACGCGACTCGCTCGTTGCGGCGACTTTCTTGCCGACTGTCAACTCGCCGACGGGGGGTGGGGATACACCGCTGCCACGACGCAAAGCGATGTGGATGACACCGCTCGCTGCATGGAGGCTCTCCACGCCCTGGCCCCGGACCGTTACCGAGATGCGCTGAACCGCGGTAGGCGGTATCTGCGGGGCATGGCCAGCCCGTCCGGCGGATTCCCGACCTATGTGTCCCATCACGAGCTCGAAGCCGACATGACCGCCGGAGCCATCATCGCCCTCGCCCCGCTCAGCCTCCCGGCAACCCTGCGCTCCGCCGCCGAATGGCTGGTTGGCCAGCAATGCCAGGACGGGACCTTCCCTGCAACATGGACCATCGGGCGAAACAGCGTCTCCGAGCGCGTCCTTCATGCCCTCTCCCTGACCGGTCACGGCGCATACGCCGACTGCGCCGGTCGGACCATCCGAGCGTTGGAGATGAGTCAGAACCCCGACGGCGGCTGGGGCCAGTTTCTGGGGGACAGCAGCGACATCCTGTCCACGGCTCATGCGGTGTGCGCCGTTGCGCATTACGTCCGCCCGCCGAAGACGGCTCTCGACTACTTGCTCGACCAACAGCGGCATGACGGAAGTTATGTGTCACCCGCAGACCAAGTGGGGCCGCGTCCTATTCCCTTCAACTATCCGGCGCTGTCCAGCATTCATGCCTTACGCGCACTCAGCACAGCCCCTTCCGTTCGATCCAGCTAGGCCAAGTCCGACGTCGCCGTGCCCCATTCCCGCGGTACGGCTACCAAGTGCCTCACGAGAGAAGAGGGCATACCTGCATGTCCATGAGCCCTGGTGACGTACACGGCCTGAAGATGCCGATCCCGCTGCATGATCCGAATCCTCATCGGAACGGTGCAGATGCAGCCATGTGGGAGTGGATCGACAAGCATCAACTCTGCTCGGGTGCCGCCGAGCGGCAGCGCATGCGGGCTGCCGAGAGCGTACTGTGCATGGCTCTTTACCACCCCACGGCCGATGCCTTTCGCTTCGAGGGACTGTGCCGCTGGCTCGGCTGGTCCTTCCTCATCGACGACGTGATCGACAACCCGCCAGTGAGCACAGATCCCCGCGCGGCGGCAGAGGTGCTCCAACCTCTGATGGCCGTGCTGGACGGGCAGAAGGCAACGACCACGCTGGCCCGTGGTCTCGCCGACATGTGGGCTCACGTGACAGAAGGCCGGTCGCCCGGCTGGCTGGCCGAGTTCACCAATGCCACTCGGCGTTGGCTGTGGGCACCGTACGCCCACGCCGCCTACGTCGCCAGCGGCCAACACCCCACCTTTGCCGACTACCGCGCATCCATGCACAGCGACGTCGGAGGAAACCTCATCCCGATGGCTTTGTGCGAGTACGCGGCCGGCCTGGACCTCCCTGCCCCAGTGCGTAACCTGCCTGCCTGGATTGTCATGCGGCGTGCGGCATCCGATCACATGGGTCTGGTCAACGATGTCTATTCGACTCACATCGAAGACCCCCGAACCTGGTACTTCAACATGGCCTTTGTATTGGCTCGCCAATACGGCATCGACATGGCGGAGGCTGTTCAACACACCGTGACGATGGCCAACGATTGCGTGGACACCTACCTCCGGGCCAGGCGTGACGTGGAAGCGCAGCTCGTAGGCAAGGTGAGCGAGGCGACACGTGCTGCGGCGATTGCCATCGCGGATGCCTACGGAGACGCGATGCGGGGAAATTACGACTATCACCTGCGAGCCGAGCGCTATGCCGACAAGCCGGCCGGTTACCGGCAGGGATGCTTCGGATGAAGCGTCAAGGGACATGCGCCGAGGCACTGACGCTGTGCGTCAGTGCCTCGACCTACGGTTATCGTCCTCGCAGCCACCTCTTCAACGAGCCCCACAAAGACAAGAGCCGGCCCGGCGCGACGGCTGCCGAGGCCGGCGCAGAAGTCTCATCTGTGCCGTTCGGACCTCGATCGACGGAGGCTGGGAGGGGGTAATCGCTCTGTTCCTCGTCCGCTGTGCTGGAAGACACCGCGGGACCCTCAGGGTGGCTTGGCGTGAACTTCACGGGAAGTGCCGTCAGATGGCGGGCGATCCAATGGGACACCCACTTCAGGTCGCTCTCGGGAACCGCCAGATCGATATCGGGCAACCGCAACAGCAGGACGTCGATTCCCGTGTCGACGATGGCCCGACCGATGTCCTGTCCGGGGCACTCGTGCGGACCGCCGCCGAAGGCGAGGTGGGAGCGGTTGCCGTGCATGGGTACCGAGAGATCGGGCCGGATGACGGGATCGGCGTTTCCGGAGGTCAGACCGAGGAGGAGCATGTCCCCGGCCTTGATGGACTGACCGGCGAGTTCCGTGTCGTCGGTGGCCCACCTGGCGGGCAACACCGCGGTCGGCGGCTCGTCCCACAGCATTTGTTCCAGTGCGTCGGGCAGGGTCATGCTGCCACCCGTGAGTGATGCACGGAAACGGGGATCGGTGAGCACCATGCGCAAGGTATTCGCCGTCAAATTGGTGGTGTTCTCGTTCGCTGCGATAGCGACGAGCCGAAGATGCTGCAGGACTTCCTCGTCCGTGAGGTTGGCTGAGTGAGCCATCAGCCACGAGGTGAAATCGTGGCCGGGGGCTGCTCGTTTGTCGGCAACGAGCTGCTCCAGAGCCTCCACGAGGTACTCGTTGCTCTTGAAAGCGGTCTCCGTGCCCTTGAGCAGGTCTCGGGTGGCCTCGACCAACCTCGGGCCGGACTCTTCGGGCATTCCGAGGAGCTGCGTCGCCACGCGCAAGGGCAGTTGCTCCGCGAACTGGCTGACGAGGTCAGCGTGTCCATCACCGGCGAAGTCATCGATCAGCTGATTGGCGGCTCGGGTGACGCAGCGGCGGATCCCTCGGCGGTCGAATCGCGCCATGCTGTCGGTGAGCGCGGTGCGCAGCCTCTCATGCTCTTTGCCGTCCATGAAGAGGCAGAGGGGCTGCCAGGCGATGGCCGGCAGCAGCGATGAGTCCGCTGCGACCTTGTTTTCCTTGAAGCAATGCCAATTGCGCGAGTCGTGGCTGAAGCGGGAGGGCGTACGCAGCACTTCGAGACTCTCCCGATAGCCGAGGACCAGCCAGGCCGGCAGGTCACCGTCCACCAGGACGGGCGCCACGGGCCCGTGCTCGGCGCGCAGTCGTTCGTAGAAGCCAGGTGCATCGTTGACCGCCTCGGGCCCGAAGAGCCGCGCCAGTCCGTCGGTGTCCACGTATCGGGCATGAGCGGGACATTCCGGAGGCGGGCCAGATGCGGAAGTGGTGCTGGGCTGGTTCGTGGAAGACGAAGTCACCGGGGCTGCTCCGGGGTTGTGGTGGTGAGGGTGTACAGATAGCGCATGAGGGTCAGCAGGGCGTCGCGGCTGGAGGCGCGGTTGCGGGCGTCGCAGTCGACCATGGGTACGTCGTCGGGGAGATCCATGGCCGCGCGGAGTTCTGACATGGGGTACGAAGGGGCGTCCGGGAAGGCGTTGATGGCGACGACGAAAGGGAGGCCGCGTTCCTCGAGTCGGCCGATCACATCGAAGCTGTCGTCCAGGCGGCGGGAGTCGATGAGGACCACCGCCCCCAGCGCGCCTTCGAAGAGGCCGTTCCACAGGAACCAGAAGCGCTGCTGGCCCGGGGTGCCGAAGAGGTACAGCACCAGTTCGTCGCTGAGACTGATGCGGCCGAAGTCCATCGCCACGGTGGTCTCGGTCTTGCGCTCGACTCCGGCGACGTCGTCCACCCCGACGCCGGCCTGCGTCATGGTCTCCTCGGTGGTCAGCGGACGGATCTCGCTGACCGATCCGACCAGGGTGGTCTTGCCCACCCCGAAGCCACCGACGATCACTACCTTGACCGCGGTGGAGACCGAGGCCGGCAGATAGTCCTCGCTCCGTGGACCGACGACGGGCTCAGAGATTTTGCAGTCCATGCATCACCGCCTCCAAAAGTTCGACATCGGGCAACGACGCGGCAGGAATCGGTGCCCGGGCTTCGACATGGCCGCCCTCCAGCAGATCCGCGAGCAGTACCGTGACCAGGCTGACCGGCAGGTGGAGGTATGCGGAGATCTCGGCGATCGACAGCGGGTAGTCACATATCCGGAGAATGCCGGCCTGTTCGGGCGGCATCCGCGAGCCGGGCCCGTTCCGTGTCACGATCAGCGTGACCATGTCCAGGGGAGCTGGATCAGAGGGCACGCTCCGCCCGGACGTCAGGATGTAGAGGCGCTCGGGGCCGCCTTCTTCCCAACTCCGGCGGATGTCCTGTTCCGGGTCGCTCATGGGGCCTGCCGGTCGGCCCGCGGCGGGCTGGTGAGGTGCTGACCGATCCGGGCGACCAGGTCCCGCATCCCCTGTCCCATGAGCCCGGCGTCCACGTCGCCGTCGGCCAGCACCGCCAGATACGCCCCGGCGCCAGCCGCCATCAAGTAGAAGAAGCCGCCGTTGACCTCGATGACGACGAGCTTCATCCGCCCGTCGCCGTGCGGAAATTCCGTGGCGATGGCCGCCGACAGGCTCTGCAGTCCGGCACAGGCGGCGGCGAGGCGATCCGCGGTGTCCTCGTCCGTACCGTACTGAGCCATACACAAACCGTCCGAGGACAGCACCACGACGTCACGGGTGTGCGGAACGCTGGACGCCAGACCCTCAAGCATCCAGTCGATGTTGAGCCGCTGCTGTGTCACCACTTACTTACTCATCCTTACCTAATGACTCAGTAATGCTCGGACTCTTTGTCGCTCAGGCCGGCGGGACGCTGTTCCGGCGACTCGGCTCGGGACTCGCCGGAGACGCCCTCCTGGAAGGCGGCCAGCCACATCCCGGCCTGTGGGGGTGGAGCGGCTGAGACCGAGGTGGTGGATTCAGTGGTGGTGGCTGCGGGCTTCTGCCGCATGGGCGGAAGCACGGCGCGGGTACGGCGCCTGCGTTGCGGGAGCCCGTTGGCGGTGCGCGAAGGGGCGACGGACACCGGCTCCTGCGCCGCGGCTTCCGGTCGCAGCGGCCCGCCGCGGCGCCTGGGCGGCGGCAGGGTGGCGGCCTTGGCCATGGCTCCGCCGGGCACCGGAGTCGCGGTGATCATTTCCGGCGGGACGATCAGGACGACGCGTACACCGCCGTACGCGGAGGCCCGGAAGGAGACCTGGAACTTGTTCGTACGGGCCAGCCGACCGACCACGGCGAGGCCGAGTCGGGGTGACTCACCCAGGTCGTCGAGGTCGATTCCGGTGGGGGAACCCTCCCTCAGCGCCTGCTCGGCGCGGATGCGGGCTTCATCGGTCAGGCCGATCCCGGCGTCCTCCATCTCGATCGCCACACCGGCCTGAATCTCGGTGGCGGTCAGATGGACCCGTGTCTGGGGCGGCGAATACCGGGTGGCGTTGTCCAGCAGCTCGGCCAGGGCGTGGATCAGCGGCTCGACGCCGCGTCCGAGGATGCCCACCTCGGCCACGGAGTGCAGATCGACGCGCTGGTAGTCGGTGATCCGGGACATGGCGCCGCGGAGCACATTGAACAGCGGGATGGTCTGCTGCCACTGGCGCCCCGGCCGGGCCCCGCCGAGTACGGCGATGCTGTCCGCCAGCCGGCCGACCAGTGCGGTCCGGTGGTCGACGCGCAGCAAGTCGCCGAAGACGTCCGGGTCCTGACCGTGTTTGTCCTCCAGTTCCCGTAGTTCCTGGGCCTGTTGGTGGACGATGGCCTGGACACGCCGAGCGATGTTGACGAAGGCGCGCTGGGCGGAGTCGCGAAGGCCCTCCTCGGCCTCGACGGCTTCCAGGACGGAGCGCAGTACCGCCTTGTGCGCGGCTTCGAACTCGGGGCTGACGCGGGACACTTGGCCGACGGTGTGCAGCACTTCTTCGGTCGTGCTGCCCGACTGCAGCTGGGCGATGGCCGCGGGCAGCGTCTTCTTGGCCATCCGCACCGTTTCGGCTTCCTGCACGGACAGATGCCGGTGCAGGACCGCCTCCCTGTCGGCGTACTCGCGGCGCAGTTCGTCGAGCGCGCGTCCCCGGCAGGCTGCCTGCCAGGCCGCGACGGCCACAGCGGCCGTCGCGACGACGCCTATCCAGACGACCAGGGAACGGGCCGTCGAAGGCGACAGCGACACGGCCACGGCCGTACACGCCGCCAGCAGTACGGGCGGCAACAGCCATATTGGGGTGGAGGCAGGCCCCGACCCTCCGGGTGACGAACCAGCACGAACCATCGGCATCCTCAAAGCACTAAGGAGATGGATAGGGCGACATACATGGCGTATATGGGCACCAGGGGAAGGCCGCCGGAACGAGAGCGACGACCGTGGAGTCACGTTCACCAATTGCTTGGCCGCAGTGCATTCCAGGCGGCGTTCCGCACACATGGGCTGGGTCCCAGGACGCCCGAGTCCTCATGCGGTCGGCGGCATCGCGACAGCCAGTGGCGACGTGTGGTAATCGCCCCAACTCGCTGCGCGACAGAGAGCATAGCGAGGTCGGAGTGGCTCTGCGGCCTGAATGCATATAACACATGAATGTACTCATGTGCGAAATTGAGAAGAATCGTTTTGCCGTAGGTGTTCGGTGGAATTCGAAATAGGGCGGGCTCATGCGGTTAATGCTGCTAATGCCGCCAATGCCGTCAGAGGGGTCGGAGGCTTTCCGGTATTCGATGGCGTGGGGTATGGGTGGCCTCCGGCGACTGTCCGGCGACTGTCCGGCGGCGCAGGGCTGCGGATGCCGCCTTGTGGCTGCCGCGTCGGCGAGTGGTCCATTGGTCCTTCGGTGGCAGCCTCGGATCGTCCGCGACTGGACCATTGGCTCAGTGTTTCCGGCCTCTGTTGAGCCGTCGGCCGTCCAGGTGCTGAGATGGAGGCGTCGATGGCGCTGCGGGTCTCCGCGGCGCCTTTTTCATGTCGCGGTGCACCTGTGTGCGGGAAGGGGCGGGGCAACTTGCTGAAGAGGGCGTTCGTGGCGCCGGATCCGGGGCGTATGCGACTGCGGTTCGCTATGCGAGCCGTGGTCGGGGTCGGGCTTGCCGTGGCGTTGTGCGGGGCGGCCGGGCATTCGCTCGTCGCCGCGATCACCGGTGGTCTGGCCGCGTTGCTCGCCCTGTTCACGGTGGCCGATCCGACGGTGCGCGGGCAGGCCGTGACGACCTTGCTGCTGCCGGTCGTCGGCCTTCCGGTGCTCGCGCTCGCGGCCCTGCTGCACGATGTGCCGGTGGCGCGTGACCTGGCGTTCCTCGCCGTCGTGGGGGCGGGGGTGTACGCGCGGCGGTGGGGCCCGCGCGGGCACTCGCTCGGCGTGTTCGCCTTCATGACCTTTTTCGCGGCCCAGTTCCTGCACACCGTTCCCCGTCAGCTCCCCGAGTTGTACGCCGCGGTGCTGCTCTCGCTCGTGACGTCGTCGGTGGTGCGGTTCGGGGCGTGGTGTTACGAGCGGCGGTTGCCGGCGCCCGCCGCGGTGGTCGCGCCGACCGGGGGGAGGGGGCTCGCGCGCATCACGACGCGGCAGGCCGTGCAGGCGACCGTGGGGGCCGCCTTCGCCCTCGCCATGGGGCAGGTGCTGTCCGACCAGCGGTGGTACTGGGCCGTGGGTGCCGCGTGGTGGGTGTTCGTGAACACCACCTCCCGGGGCGAGACGCTCATCCGTGGGTTCCGGCGGTTCCTGGGAACCGTGCTCGGGGTGGTGCTCGGCTTCGCCATCGCCGTGCCCCTGCACGATGAGCCGGTCGCGGCCGCCGTGATCGTCGCCCTCTGCGTCTTCGGGATCTTCTACACCGCCGCCGTGTCCTACACCTGGATGATGCTGGCCGTGACGGTGATGGCGAGCATGCTGTACGGGCTGCTCGGCGTGCTCGATCCGGCGCTGCTCGCCCTGCGGGTGAGCGAGACGGCTGTCGGCGCCCTGGGTGCGGTGCTCGCGGTGCTCCTCGTGCTGCCGGTGACCACGCACTCCGTCACCGACGAGTGGGTCGAGCGGGCCGTGCGGTGCGTGCACGCCTGCACCGCGGAGTCCGCCGCCCGACTCGCGGGAGATGCGGCTGCCGATCCGGCGCCGCGTGTCGCCGAACTGGAGGCGATCCTCGGTCGCGTACGCCTCTCACTGGTCCCGCTGGTGCATCCGCTCAGCCCCCTGCGGGCGCGCAAGCGGCGGGCCCGGCAGGTGCTCGCGCTTCT
This sequence comes from Streptomyces gilvosporeus, assembly GCF_002082195.1. Classification (GTDB taxonomy): domain Bacteria; phylum Actinomycetota; class Actinomycetes; order Streptomycetales; family Streptomycetaceae; genus Streptomyces; species Streptomyces gilvosporeus. Next base: position 8,121,525 of record NZ_CP020569.1, read on the forward strand.
GGACGACTCCGCGCGCGAGGTGCGCGGGCTCGCGTCCGTGGCCGCCGACCCGGATGCCTCGCACGACGCCCGCCTCGTCGCGGCGTGCTGGCGCGTCGAAGCGGCCGTCGAGGCCCTCACCGACGCCCCGATGGACGGGCGCCGCCGCCCGGCCGATGCCGACACGGCGGTGCACACCGCCGAGGGCGGACCCGTACTGGCCCATCTGCACGCGGTGGAGCAGGCCCTGCTCGCCCTCGCGATCCCTCTGGGCCGGTCCGACCGCACACCGATGGGCGCCTGAGCTTTCGGATCCAGTGGTGCGGGGCCCCGCGCGGCGCCGACCCCGTCGCGCCGCACCCGTCCAGGGGCCACGCCCGAGCCCCGGCGGATATCGGCCATCTGCCGGGCTGGCCCGCCCGCGCCTGTTAGCGTCGCCCCTGCCTCCAACGGGCAGGCGCAGCGCGGCAGGCGGACGAAGGGCGGGACCCATGGGGACGACGGACAGCGGCCGGTACGCCTACATCGGCTCCTTCACGACGGCGGGCGGCCTCGGGATCACCACGGCGGCCGTGGACCCGGACACCGGCGCGCTCACCCCGCGGCACTCCACCGACGCCGTGCCCAACCCCTCCTACCTGGCGCCGAGCCCCGACGGACGGTTCCTCTACGCGGTCAGCGAGCTGCCCGACGGCGCCGCGGCGGCCTTCGCCCTCACCCCGCACGGCCCCGCACCGCACGGCCCCGCCGTACCGGTGGGCGGCGCCGACCCCACCCACCTCACCCTGGCCGACGGCCGTCTGATCACCGCCAACTACAGCTCCGGAAGCGTCAGTTCCCTCCCCGTACGGGCCGACGGCACCCTGGACGGACCTGCCACCGTGCTGTCCCACCAGGGCAGCGGCCCCCACGCCGACCGCCAGGAAGGCCCGCATGCGCACGCCGTTCAGCCCGACCCCAGCGGCCGCTGGCTGCTCAGCGTGGACCTCGGCACCGACTCCGTACGGGTGTGTGCCCTCACCGGAGCCCACGCCGACCACGCCGACGCCGCCGGGACGCTGACCGTGCGGGACGAGGTGGCGCTGCGCCCCGGCAGCGGACCGCGCCATCTCGCCTTCCACCCCCGGGGCGACCGCGCCTACGTCATCAACGAACTCGACCCGACGATCACCCTCTGCCGCTGGGACGCCGACCGCGGCGCCCTGACGCCGCTGGGGGAGACCCCGCTGCTCCCGGAGGGGACCGCCCCGGGCTCCGCCCCGTCCGCACTGGTCGTCTCCCCGGACGGCCGCTTCGCCTGGGCCGCCAACCGCGGCCACGACAGCATCTCGGTGCTGGCCCTCGACCTGTCCGGGGACACCGCCGTCCTCCGTACGACCGTCCCCTGCGGCGGCCACTGGCCCCGCGATGTGGCGCTGCACCCCGGTGGCCGGCACCTCTACGCCGCCAACGAGCGCTCCGGCGACGTCACATGGTTCACCCTCGACCCGGAGACGGGCATCCCCGCCCGGTCGGGATCGGTGGCCGCCCCGGCGGCCTCCTGCGTCGTCTTCGTCTGACGTGTCCTCAGCCCCGGGGGAACTGCCCGCCGAAATACACCTGGGTCTCGGTGATCCGGCCGTCCCGGACCGTCATCACCTCGACATTGCGATGCCGCTCGCCGGTCTGGAGCTCGTACGCGTACCGGACGAAGACCTGGTCCTCCCCGGCGGGCACGACGTCGAGGATCTCCTGGGAGCGCAGCCGGTGCGCCGTGGGGAAGCAGCGCTCGAAGAACGCGGCCTTGTCGATGTGGTCGTCCAGCGGACTGGTGAAGACGAAGTCCTCGGCGAGCAGCCGGTCCATGGCCGCGCGGTCCTGGGCGAGATAGCTCGCGAAACAGGCGCGGACGACATCGGCGTTCGACATGGCCTTCCTCTCGCCGGACTGCGGGGCGCCGCCTTGATCTGCGGCCGGGTACGGAGGGGGTGCGTTCACCGCCTCCCAACGTAGACCGATTCCCGTCCCGGCACCGCGGCCCGCGCAGCCGCGCGTCAAAGCCCCTGGCCGGGGCCCTAGGGAGCTTTGCGACGCCCCGCCACCGACACCGCGCCCGGCGCCGTCCCCGCGCCTCTGGCGGGCGCCTGTGCCCTTCGTGCCGCACGCCTCGCCCCGGACGCACCGAAGGGCCGCCCGCGCACTGCGCGAAGCGGCCCTCACCGGTCTGCCGACGGTCCTAGGGCCTGTCCGATGGGTCGTGGCCGGGCCCGCGGCGTCTGGCACGGCACTCCCCCAGCTAACGCTGGGGGTGCCCCCACGCGGCGTTGCCGAAACGTCCCAATAGCTCCGCTATCAGGCCGCTCCGGCGCCTTGCGATGCACCGCACCAGACGCCGCGGCCTTTCCGACCCTGACCCATCGGACAGGCCCTAGCGGGCGACCGGCGCCCCCTGCTGAAGGGTGATGCCCACCGCCGCCGCGTAGTTCGAGAGCACCAGCCGGCCCACCGCGCCGTACGCGCCGAGCGTCTCCGCCGCCGCGCACTGCGCCTCCGCCGCGGCCGCCCCCAGCAGGCCGTCGGCGAGCTCGGGACCGATCAGGTACGGGGCCAGCGCCAGCTGCTGCGAACCGGAGCCGCGCAGCTGCTCGGCCGTGCGGGCGATGGCGCCCTCCTCGTCGAGCCCGGCGGCCAGCACCGGCACGGCCAGCCGCGCCGAGAGCAGCATGCCGGTGATCCCGGCGGCCTGTACGGCCTCCTCGCCGCCCACGGTGGCCAGGATGATGCCGTCCGCCGCGGTGGCGACGGTGAACAGCCGGGCACGGTCGGCGCGCGCCAGACCGGCCTCGGACAGCCGGACGTGCAGGGCCTCGGCCAGCAGCGGATGCGGGCCCAGGACATCGGTCAGATCGGCGCCGGAACCGCTGTTCATGATCGCCTGGCGTATCCGACGCAGCAGCGCGCTGTCCGGACCGGCCAGCAGCGGGACGACCACCGCGGCGGGCTGGTCGGCCGGGCCGTCGTGCCCGATCCGCTCCTTCTGCTCGGCGCCGGCCTGGGCCAGCACGGCCTCCAGCGACGGGAACTCCGCATCGTCGCCGTCGACGTAGCCGATCCGGGCGTCGAGCCCGGGCAGCTCGGAGCGGGCGATGCTGGAGACCTCCTCCGCCAGGCTGCGGGAGGCGGGGGAGGGGGCGCCGGGTACGGCCAGCACCAGGGCGGGTGCGCCCTCGGGTGCCGCGAGCGGCTCCGGCTTGCGGTGGCGGCCGGACTGTCGCCGGGGCATCCGTACGGGCAGGCCGGGTGCGGCTCCCGGGCTCGGGGAATCGGCGTCGAAAGAGGGCGAGCCAGGTGCGGGCCCAGTGGGGGAACTCATGGCGACGCATGCTAACGCCTCGGACCACCCCCGCGCCGAGGGAGGGCGCACCGACGAGGTTTCCGTCCCTATTTATCCCGCGCGTCACGGCGGTGGGATCACCCCACAGGGCGTGTGATCTGCAACAACCTGTCATCGACGGGCAGGATCAGACGGCCTGCGGCCAGCGCCCCGGCGATGGTCAGTGCGCCGTCCAGTGCGCTGCCGGCGGCCGTCTCCTGGACGGCGTACGGAAGTCGCTCGGCGAGCGCCGTACGCAACGGGCCCAGCAGCGGCTCGCCCGTCCGCAGCAGCCCGCCGGTGAGCGCCACCACGGGCCGGCAGCCGGGTCGGCCACCGGGCGGGCACACCGCGGCCGCGGCATCGGCGATATGGCGCGCGGCGTCGTGGAGGATGCCCGTCGCCACCGGGTCGCCGTCGGCCGCGCAGCCGGCCACCTGCGGGGCGAAGGAGGCCAGGACGGCGGGGCGGTCGGACCGCGGATAGAGCGCACCCGGCAGACCGGCGGCCGGTCCGAACTCCGCCTCGGCGCGCGCCAGAAGGGCGGGCGAGCCTCCCGGGCGGCCGTCGTGGGCGCGCAGCGCGGCCTCCAGCCCGGCGCGGCCGATCCAGGCGCCGCTGCCGCAGTCGCCCAGCAGATGGCCCCAGCCGTCGGCGCGGCGCCAGCCGCCCGCCGCCGTCAGGTCCGTCCCCAGGGCGATCAGTCCGGTGCCCGCGGCGACCACGGCGCCCGGCCGCTGGCCCAGCGCACCGGCGTACGCGGTGACCGCATCGGCCGCCAGCGCCAGATGGCAGGCGCCGAACGCCTCCGCCAGCGCCCCGGGCAGGACGGCGCGCAGTTCGTCCCCCAGGGAGGCCATGCCCGCGGCCCCGATACAGACGGCGGCGAGCCCGTCCGCTTCCGCCTCGCGCAGCAACTCCCGTGCTGCGGGCAGGAGTTGGGACAGCAGATGGGCCGCGTCGATCCCGGCGGGGGCGGTGCGGACCGGCTCGGAGGAGGTACGGGTGGCCGGCGGCCGGGACGGGGTGCCGTCGGCGGCGCGGGAGAGGGCGATGCGCAGCCCGGAGCCGCCCGAGTCGGCACCCAGGACGAACGCGCCGCGGCCGGCCCGGTCAGCCAAGGCCGCGGGCGTCCTGTTTGAGGGCGGTGTCGACGGTCAGCGCCGTGGCGACCACCAGGTTCAGCAGCGGGTCGGGAAGCGGCCGGTGGATCTGGAGCACGTAGTTGTCCGCGGTGGTGAACATCGCCTTGGCCGGTCCGTCCCAGGTCTTGGTGATCCGGGCGACCTCGGTGTCGGTGTGGTCGACGATCGCGAAGTTCCAGGCGCGCCAGTTCTCCGCCTTGATGGCGCCGATCTGCCGTCCGGCGGCCGTCATCGAGAAGTTGATCTTCCCGATGGCGTTCTGCTGCACGAGCTCGCCGACCGGCCGCCCGTCCGGCCGCTCCACCAGCACCTTGGACCTGATCGGCCGCGCGGGGCGGGTCAGCACCAGCTGCGGTTGCCCGTGGGCGTCGCGGATCTCCAGGGTGTGGGTCGGGTACGGATCCGGGCCGGAGAGGGCCCGCGGCGCTTTCCTCATGGTGCTCCGGCCGACCTGGACGACCGTGCCGAGGGGGGCGCCGTGCTGGTCGAAGACGCCGTACTCGTTGGCGACCTCGATGAGCCTGGCCCGCTGGCTGACCACCAGCACCGGCTCGGTGAACAGGGTCCCGCCGCCGGGCCCGGCCGGTGCCGCGCCGGCCTGCTGCGGCGCGTACTGCTCGGGCGCGTACTGGTGGGGCATCGGCCGGCCCCGGGTCGGTACCGGGGCCGACGGCGGGGCCGGGGCCTGCGCCTGGTTCTCCGGGTGGGTGTGCTCGGTCCACCGGAAGCCGTCCCACCAGCGCAGGCGCCGGGGGGCGCCCTGCGGGTCGGCGTACCAGCCCGCAGGGATGTTCCGTTCCGTCATGGCGGCACACTATCGCCCGGTATCACGGCAGCCTCCAGTCCACGGGCTGCGCCCCCTGCTGCGCCAGAAGATCGTTCACCCGGCTGAAGGGCCGCGAGCCGAAGAAGCCACGGTCCGCGGACATGGGGGAGGGGTGCGCCGATTCGACGGCGGGCAGACTGCCGAGCAGCGGCCGCAGATTGCGCGCATCGCGCCCCCACAGCACCGCCACCAGCGGGCCGCCGCGCTCCACCAGCGCGCGGATGGCCTGTTCGGTGATCGCCTCCCAGCCCTTGCCGCGGTGCGCGGCGGGTTTGCGGGGCGCCGTGGTCAGGGCTCTGTTCAGCAACAGCACGCCCTGCTCGGTCCAGGGCGTGAGGTCGCCGTTGGACGGCCGCGGCAGCCCGAGGTCGGAGTGCAGCTCGCGGAAGATGTTCTCCAGGCTCCCCGGCAGCGGGCGGACCTCCGGAGCAACGGAGAAGCTCAGCCCGACCGCATGCCCCGGTGTGGGGTAGGGGTCCTGTCCGACGATCAGCACCCGCACCCCGTCGAAGGGCTGCTGGAAGGCGCGCAGCACATGGTGTCCGGCCGGGAGATAGGTGCGTCCCGCGGCGATCTCCGCCCGCAAGAAGTCGCCCATCGCGGCGATCTGTCCGGCGACGGGCTCAAGTGCCTTGGCCCAGCCCGGTTCGACGATGTCATGAAGAGGTCGTGCAGCCACGCGATCACCCTACTGGCCCACGGCAGCCTCCCTTCCCTTTCCGGCCCAACCCTTGGCCCCGGCTCGCCCGCGCCCGCCCGATGTGCTCACCCCACGGCGGCCGCCCGTACACAGAGCACATCCGGCAGATGGGAGGCGAGCTGCCGCCAGCTGTCGCCGTCGTCCGCGCTCGCGTACAGCTCGCCGTTGCGGTTGCCGAAGTAGACGCCTGCGGGGTCGGCGTCGTCGACGGTCAGGGCATCGCGCAGCACCGTGCCGTAGTGGTCCTCCTCGGGCAGCCCCCGGCTCAGCGCCTCCCAGCTGCCGCCGGCGTCGGTGGTGCGGAAGACCCGGCAGCGGTGGTCGGCGGGCACCCGGTCGATATCGGCGGTGATGGGGAAGAAGTAGGCGGTGTCGCCCCGGCGCGGATGCGCGGCCACCGCGAAGCCGAAGTCCGAGGGCAGGCCGTCGCCGATGTCCGTCCAGGTGGCGCCCGCGTCGACGCTGCGGTAGACGCCCCAGTGGTTTTGCAGATAGAGCCGGTCGCGGTCCACCGGGTCCTGCGCGATCTTGTGGACGCACTGGCCGAATTCCGGATGCTGGTCCGGCAGGAAGACCGCCTTGACGCCGTGGTTCGAGGGCGTCCAGCTGGCGCCGCCGTCCAGGGTGCGGAAGACCCCGGCGGTGGAGACCGCGACGGTGACCGCATCGGCGTCGCGCGGGTCGGTGATCACCGTATGGACGGCGAGTCCGCCGCCGCCGGGCACCCACTTCTCCCGGCTCGGGTGTTCCCACAGCGGCCGCACGAGCTCGAAGGTCTCGCCGCGGTCCTCGGAGCGGAACAGCCCGCCGGGCTCCGTTCCCGCGTAGACCACGTCGGGAGCCGCGGGGCCGGCCGGATGCAGCTGCCACACCCGCTCCAGCGAAGTCCCGGTGTACCGCGGGTACTTGACCGCCGGGCGGGAGGGCTCCTGCCAGGTCTCGCCGAGGTCGTCGGAGTGGAACACCGACGGGCCCCAATGGGCGCTGTCGGCGCCGGCCAGCAGCCGGGGTCTGGGGCCTCGGGTGTCGATCCCCAGGGAGTAGACCGCCTGCGCGGCGAAATGCGGGCCCTGCACATCCCACTCGCCGCGCCGCCGCCGCGCGAGGAAGAGGCCCTTGCGGGTACCGACCGCAAGGAGTACGTCCGTCATGCCGATGCACCTCCGAAACGCCGTTGTCCCAGGTAGTCGTCAGTGTGCACCCGACCTCTGACAACGGCGTTCCGGAGCGTATCGGCACAGGTCAGACGGCCCGGTGGTACTGCTGCGGGGTGGCCACCTCGGCGCCCAGCTCGCGGGCGGCATGGCGGACGAAGGACGGGTTGCGCAGCAGTTCGCGGCCGAGCAACACCACATCCGCCTGACCGTCCGCGACGATCTTCTCCGCCTGCCGCGCCTCGGTGATCAGCCCGACGGCGCCGACCGGCAGCCCGGTCTCCCGCTTGACCCGCTCGGCGAACGGCACCTGATAGCCCGGGCCGGTCGCGATCCGTGCCCGCGGCGCCAGGCCGCCCGTGGAGGTGTCCAGCAGATCCACCCCGTGCGCCAGCAGGTCGGCGGCGAAGCGCACCGTGTCGTCGGCGGTCCAGCCCTCGCGCTCGTCGTCCTCGTTCTCGCTCAGCCAGTCGGTCGCCGAGATACGGAAGAGCACCGGCAGTTCCTCGGGCCACACGGTGCGCACCGCATCCACGATCTCCAGGGCGAAGCGGGTCCGGTTCTCGTACGAGCCGCCGTACGCATCGGTGCGGTGGTTGGTGTGCGGCGAGAGGAACTGGCCGATCAGATAGCCGTGCGCACCGTGCACCTCGACCACCTGGAAACCGGCGTCCAGTGCCCGCCGTGCGGCGCTCGCGAACTGCTCCACGATCTCGTGTATCCGCGCCACGCTCAGCTCGTCGGGGGCCGGGTGCCCCTCGTCGAACGGCAGCGGGCTCGGCGCGACGGGGCTCCAGCCGCCCTCGTCGGAGGTCAGCGGACCGCCGCCGTGCCAGGTGGCGTCGGTGGACGCCTTGCGCCCGGCGTGGGCCAGCTGGATTCCGGGGACGGTGCCCTGCTCCTTGAGGAAACCGGTGATCCGGCGCAGCGCCGCCGCCTGGCGGTCGTTCCACAGGCCCAGGTCGTACGGGCTGATCCGGCCCTCCGGGGCGACGGCCGTGGCCTCGGCCAGGATCAGGCCGGTGCCGCCGGCCGCCCGGGCCGCGTAGTGGGCGAAGTGCCAGTCGGTCGCGACGCCCGCGTCGGGCCCGGTGGCCGCCGCGGAGTACTGGCACATCGGTGCCATCCAGAGCCGGTTGGCGATGGTCAGGGACCGCAGGGTGATGGGCTGGAAGAGCGTGCTCACGGCAATCTCCGGGTCGGTAGCGGCGGTTGTGCGAGCACGGGGGCTCGCGGACGTTCGTACGATAGCCGTCGTAGTACGGCAGATGTCAAACTACGATGGTTCTCGTACAATGAGACGGCCGGACCGACCCGGCGAGCCCACCGACCGCGCACCCCCCCAGGACCGCCATGACGCCCGCCACCCCCTCCGGCTCCCGCTCCCTGGACCACCCGGACCGCGACGACATCCGGCTCGCCGAGGTGCTGCACGCCCTCGCCGACCCCGTGCGGCTGCGGATCGTCCGCGCCATCGCCGCGGCGGACGGGGAGCTCAACTGCGCCGACGTCGCACTCCCGGTGAGCAAGTCGACCTGTACGCACCACTTCCGGGTGCTGCGCGAGCACGGCGTCATCCGGCAGATCTACCGCGGCACCGCCAAGATGAACGCGCTGCGCCGGGCCGACCTGGATGCGCTCTTCCCTGGCCTGCTCGACGACGTCCTGCACGCCGCGGACCTCCAGGCCCGGCGCCTCGGCGACGGCTGAGCGACGGCCCGGCGACGGCCGAGCGGCGCTCACCCCACCACGTGCGCCGCCTCCAACAACCGCTCCCAGTCCGGCAGTTTGACCGTCCCGCGACCCAGCCGGCGCCCCCACTCCGCCTCCGCGGACTCGATGGCCAGCCACCCCGACCACGGCACCGGCGACTGCCCCGCCTCGCGCAGCGCGGCCACCGGATCGTCCGCCGTCTCACGCCGCGCCAACGTGGCCGCGTCCTCCAGCAGCGAGGCCGCGGTCTCCTTCGCGCACGGCCGGTTGGTGCCGATCACCCCGCTGGGCCCGCGCTTGATCCAGCCCGCCACATACACACCGGGGAAGACGTCCCCATCCCGCAGCACCCGCCCGGCCCGGTGCGGCACCGTCCCGTGTGCCTCGTCGAACGGCAGCCCCGCCTGCGGCGTCCCCCGGTAGCCGACCGACCGCAGCACCAACTGCGCCGCGATGTCCTCGTATTCACCGGTCCCCGTCACCCCGCCGCGCCCGTCCGGCGCCGTCCGCTCGAACCGGACCGCACGCACCCCCGAGGCGGCGTCCCCGGTCATCTCGACCGGCCGCAGGAAGAACCGCAGATGGATCCGCCGCAGCGGCGCCGTCCCCGCCGACCCCTTGGCCACCGGGCGCTCCGCCCAGCCGCGCAGCACCTCGATATTGCGCCGCGCCACCGCCGGCAACCCGCCCGGATCCGCATACGCGGGATCCAGCGCCAGCTCCTCGGGCCGGACCAGCACCTCCGTGCCCGGCAGGGACCCCAGCTCCCGCAGCTCCTTGGTGGTGAACTTCGCCTGCGAGGGCCCGCGCCGGCCCACCATCCACACGTCCTCGACGCGGCTGTCGGCCAGCGCGCCGAGCGCCCCCTGGGGCATATCGGTACCGGCGAGCTCCGCGGCGCCGCGGGCCAGGATCCGGGCCACGTCGACGGCCACATTCCCCACCCCGATCACGACGGCGGACCGGGCCTCCAGGGCGAAGTGAGCGGCCGCCGCGTCGGGATGCGCGCTGTACCAGGCGACGAACTCGGTCGCGGAACGGCTGCCGGGGAGGTCCTCACCCGGAATGCCGAGGTGACGGTCGGTGGCGGCGCCCACACAGAACACCACCGCATGGAAGATCTCGCGCAGCTCCGCTGCCCCCAGCCCCGGGGTGCCCACCTCCACATTCCCCAGGAAGTGCACCCGAGGATGCTCCAGCACCGTGCGCAGATTGCCCTGGAGCGACTTGATCTTCTCGTGGTCCGGCGCGACGCCGTAACGGACCAGGCCGTACGGGCATGGCAACCGGTCCAGGACGTAGACCTCGACGTCCGGCACGGCCTCCTGTTCGACCAGGGATTGTGCGGTGTAGACACCGCTCGGTCCCGATCCGATGACTGCGACTCGAAGCACGGGTGGCCCCTTCCGCGGAGTACCCCCAGGATCGCACCGGCGGGCCCGTGGCGGGAGTGCGCTATCGGGGTTGCTCGCGGTGCGATGAGCGTGCCGCGCCACGGGGGCCGATGGACAGGGAGCTACGTTTTCCCCTGTGTCGGGAAGTGACTTTTATACCGTTAAGAGCCGATATAAAGCCCAGGACGCGGCCGCTGAATGGCCCGCCTGGGAGCTCCAGGCCTGCGGCTCGGCCGCGCCCGCTTCCGAGCCGTACGCCCCCGACGATCCGGAGGGCCCCCTCGGGCTGGAGCCCCTGCCGCCCCGGCTCGACCCGCTGGATCCGTGGTTCAGCGCCCGGCTGAACTTCGCCGACGGCGCCCGCATCGACGTCCTGGTGGCCGTGTCCGACGACGGACTCACCGTCGAGGACCTGCGCGCCGACCCGCCGTTGACGCTCGACGGGCTCGCCACCCTGACGCGCTGGATCGACGGCCCGCTGGACGACGCCTGCCGGCTGGCCACCGGACGGCCGCGCAAGGAGCGGACACCCGGGCCCGATACGCAGGCCGCGCCGACGGACGAGCCGGACGAGCCGGACGCGCCCGAACCCGAACCCGAGGCCGCGGCCCCGGAGGAACCCGCCGTCCCCGGCGACCGCCTGCTGCGCGGCGCGCCCGACGCCCCCGGGGGCGAGGACCGTACGGCCGCCCCGCTCGCCGTCCCCGCGGCCGCCACCCACGACCGCGCCCCGAAGAACCCCGGACCCGACGGGCCCACCGCACCCGAGGAACCCGCCGCGGACACCGGGTCCGACGAAGTCCACGGCCACGGCACACCCGCCGCCTCCGCCCCGCCCGGCACCCTGACCCGCTCACGCACCAGCGAGCGCCGCAAACTGGCCGCCGACGTCTACCGGGCGGCCCAGCAAAACGGCCAGGACCCGGTGCTGGCCGTCATGCACGCCACCGGACGCAACCGCCGCAGATCGCTCCGACTGATCGCCGGCGCCCGCGACGAGGGCTTCCTGACACCCCGTCACAACAAGCGCTGACGACACCCGCCGGTCACTGCCCCGCCCGCTCCGGCGGTGCGGGAACCCCGGCGGGCTCCGCGCCCGGCGGCCGTTCGTGCGGCGGCACCCCGAACCCCCAGTCCAGCCCGTACCGCTGGAACAGCTCGGCGCGCATCAGGTCCCGCGATATGGGTGCACCGGGCAGCAGGACCGGCACCACCGCACCCATCAACTGCGCTCGCAGCAGCAGGTAGTCGGCGTCCGGCCGCGGTGATCCGTAGGCGACGACCACCCCGCGCAGCAACTGGGCCAGCTGCTGCTGCTCGGGGCACTGGATGAATCCCTCGGCCGTCAGAATTCCCGCCATATGGGTCCGCATCAGCAGCGGGTGGTCGTGCGCCAGCCCCAGGACCGCGTCGATGGCGCGCGCCATCAGCTCGCGCCCCGCGTCCGGCCCGCTCGGCTGCGGCGGCCGTTCCAGCGCGGCCTGGAGCGTCAGACGCATCAGCCGGTGCACGGCCGACTGGAACAGCTGGCGCTTGCCGGGGAAGTAGTACGAGATCAGACCGCGGGCCGCCCCCGCGCGCCGGGCGATATCGGCCAGCGTCGTCGCCTCGAACCCGCGCTCGCCGACCAGGTCGACGGTCGCCTGGAGCAGCCGCTCCCGCGAGCGCCGCCGCAACGCTTCATTGACCGAGGCGCTCCGGGGGGACATGCTGTACTCCTGCGTTGACTGGCTCTGAGCCAGTATACTCGGCAGGCACCGGATGTCTGCCGCTGAGAGCAGGGATTCCGGTCAAGCTGCCCGATTCGGGCGACGCGGGGGATCGTCCGAATCGGGCTCCTGGGGAACCACCGGACGGGGCCACGAGCCCCGTCCCCCGGGCCCCGCCGCTCTTCCGTGACTCACTCCTCCATGACGCCGTGTGCGTGGCACAGCGCCCAGATGATGAAAGCGTCGATCGCGATGACGACGATCGCCCACACGGGGAAGTGCGGCAGCCAGATGAAGTTGGCGAGCATGCTCAGGCCCGCCAGCACGATGCCGACGATGCGGGCCCATGCCGCCCCCGTGAACAGCGCGGCGCCGGCGAGGGCGACCACGATGCCGAGGACGAGGTGGATGACGCCCCAGCCCGTGAGGTTGAACTGGAAGACGTAGTGCGCGGTGGTGACGAAGACGGTGTCCTTGGCGATGGCGGAGACGCCCTCGAAGATCGCCATGATGCCGCCGAAGATCATCAGGACCGCGGCGAAGACGGTCCAGCCTTCCGCTGCGGCGCTTTGGGTGCGGGGGGCGTTGCCCACGGGGGCTCCGCCGGCATGAGTGGCCATGTCGGGCTCCTTTACGCGTATGACGCCGCGGTCCGAGCCAGCCGACTCGCGGCCTCCTCACCACACTGACACGTCGTGTACCGGACAGCATCCGAAGGCGCATCGGCCGAGGTCAGGGGGTGGATCGAAGCGGCATCCCGGGTCGGTTCGGCCTCGTCGCGCGTCTCGTGTGCATGCCTGCGTCCCGTGCGGGTTCACGCGTCAATCCCGTGCGGGTTCACGCGCCTCCGCCGCGTTCCTGCGCCTCGTGCATCTCGTGCGCTTCGTGCGCGGAGACCGCGATGACCTGCTTACGGAAGAACGCGGGGCTGATCAGCCGGTAGACCAGCATCAGCACGGCGCCGAGGACCAGCGAGCCGATGCCGGTGACGAAGACCCCGCCGAGGTGCCAGTGCGGCGGGAAGGGCAGGGTCCACGAGGTGCTGCCGTAGTCGGGGGCCGCGTACACCACACAGGCGTTGACGAAGAAGCCGAGCAGCATCACACCGCCCAGTCCCGGCATGATGCCCTTGGTCCACAGCGCGCGGGGGCTGCGGAGCAGCACCTTGCGGAAGTACCAGACGCAGGCGAAGCCGGTGAGCCCGTAGTAGAACGCAATCATCAGGCCCACCGAACCGATGGAGTCGGCCAGCAGATTCTCGCTCACCCGGCTCAGCAGGACGAAGAAGACGATGGACACCAGGCCCATCCCGACGGTGGACCACGTCGGCGTCAGAAAGCGGGGATGGACCCGGGCGAAGTGGGCGGGCAGCGCCTTGAAGGTGGCCATCGATAGCGTGGTGCGGGCCGTCGGCAGGATCGTGGTCTGGGTGGACGCCGCCGCCGACGTCAGCACCATCAGAATCAGCAGTTTGGTCAGCGCCTGGCCGCCCGCACCGCTGCCGAAGACCTCGGTGCCCAGGTTCGAGAGCACATCCGCGGAATTCGCCGGGTTGGCCAGCCCGATACCGGTGCGCCCCGCACCGGCGAAGCTCTGTGCGGACGTGGCGACCAGGAGATAGACACACAGCAGGATGACGGTCGACATGACCGCGGCGCGGCCCGGGGTACGGGTGCGGTCCGCGGTCTCCTCGTTGACCGAAACACAGCTGTCCCAGCCCCAGTAGATGAACACCGTGGTGAGGATGCCGGTGGTGAACACGTCGAGCGAACGGATCCGGGTCGGGTCGAACCAGGCCCAGGCGACAGGCGTCGAGGGGCCGGGCGCCGTACCCGAGTAGACCTTCACCAGCGCGGTGACGGCGAGCACCAGCAGCATCACCACCTCGACGGTCAGCAGGACCTTCTGAAGGTTGGCCGAGACCTCGATGCCGATGTAGCAGATCCAGGTCATCAGGGCGATCCACACCACCCCGGCGACCATGGTCCACAGCGTGCTGTGCGCCAGCCCCTGGGCGCCGATGAGCTGGAACCCGTACTGCCCGGCGATCTGCGCCAGGTTCGCCATGACGATGATGTCCGCGGCGACGATGCCCCAGCCGCCCAGCCATCCGGTGTGCGGCCCGAACGCCCGCGCCGCCCAGGTGAACGTGGTGCCGCAGTCCGGGTCGACCTGGTTGAGCCCCTTGTAGCCGTAGGCGATCAGGAACATGGGGATGAACGCCAGGACGATGACGACCGGGGACTGGAGACCGACGACCGCGACGATGACGCCGAGGGTGGCCGCCATGCTGTAGGCGGGGGCCGTGGAGGCAAGGCCGATCACGGTGCTGGAGAACAGTCCGAGCGCGCCGCCTCTGAGGCCTTTGTCCGTGCCGAACGGCGCCGGCCCGTCGGAGGGGCCGGAGGGGCTCGCGGGGGGCGGGGCAGCGGACGACGTCATGGCCTCCTCCGCTCGCGGCACGGGCGGCATCTCAGGCCAGAATTCTCCTCCCTTCCGTATGCCCTTTCAACAGCAGTCACAAGGGTTGCGACAGCAGTCACAGTGGCTGCGACGCCTCTTGACGGTACACGGACAGTCATTAAAGTCTAGACCAATTGGCCGGTGCCCGGGGGATCCGGGGAGCCGCCCAGGGAACACCCTTGCGTCCTCCACCCCCCAACCCCCCACCCCCCTCAACGAGCGCGAAAGGGTTGACAGTTGACATGAACAAAAGGAGAAAACTGGCCCTCGCCATCGGCGCCGCCGTGGCCCCGTTCCTCGTCGTCACCATGCCGGCCAGCCCGGCCAGCGCCCACGGCTATGTGTCCACGCCGCCCAGCCGGCAGGCGCAGTGCGCCGCCGGCACCATCGAATGCGGCCCGATCAAATGGGAGCCGCAGAGCGTCGAGGGACCCAAGGGGCTGACCAGTTGCAGCGGCGGCAACAGCCGGTTCGCCGAACTCGACGACGACTCCAAGGGATGGCAGGTCACCCCGGTCGGCAGCTCCCAGACCTTCAGCTGGAAACTGACGGCCCGTCACTCAACCAGCACCTGGCAGTACTTCGTCGGCGGCAAGAAGATCGCCGAATTCGACGACGGCGGTGCGCAGCCGCCCGCGACCGTCTCGCACACGGTCGATTTCGGCGGTATCACCGGCAAACAGAAGGTCCTCGCGGTCTGGAACATCGCCGATACGGCCAACGCCTTCTACGCCTGCATCGACGTCAACATCGGCGGCTAGGGCCGACCCGTCGGACCGGCCCCGGGGCTCGTCCGGCCCCTCGGCCGGGCTCTGGCCAGGGAGGGCGCGAACCGGCGTCCCACCTGCGGGGAGGTGCGCGGGCGCACGGCGCGTCCGTCGCGGCCTCCCCGCGCAAGGAGTATGACCGTGGCGGCGGGCGCACCCGTTACGATCGGCCCCATCGTGGCCGTCGTTCGTGGCCGTTGCCGGGAGGAAGAGATGGGCCTGTTCCGCCGAGGACCCAAGCGGGATTCCCGCGACCTCGCACGCGATGCCGAGTTCACCTTCTTCTCCGAGCGCGAGGGCGGCTTCTTCAGATCCCAGGTCCGCCAGGCGTTCGCCGAACGGGGCCTGGAAGTCACCGCGTACGCAGGCGTGGTGACCGACTCCGCGGGCCGCCAGTTCGGCCTCGGCAACCTCGCCGCCGTCTGCCACCGCGACCGGCGCGGCGAACGCAGCTGGCCGGCGCTGGTCCGCGACCACGTCGGCAAGGTGCTGCGCACCATGGACGGGCCGCAGCCGCTGGAGATCCTCTCCGAGGACGAGATCCGGGCCTGCCTCTACCCCCGGATCGTCGCCCAGGAGACGCTGCCCGCCTCCGACTCCTTCCGCTACGGCCGCGAGCACGCACCCGGTCTGCGCGAGGTGCTGGCGCTCGATCTGCCCGAGGCGGTGCAGACGCTGAGCGAGGACTCGTTGGCCGATCTCGGGGACGTCGCCGAGCTGCGGATCCGGGCCATGAACAATCTGCGCGCGCTGCCGGTCGAGGGGCATGAGACGGTACGCCGCGGCGACGGGTCGTCGTTCGAGGTGCTGCTCGGCGACTCGTTCTTCACCGCGAGCCGGGTGCTGGTGCTGGACGAAGTGGTCCAGCGCCTCATGGGCACCGGACTCACCCCGGACGGCGCCCTGGTCGCGATCCCCTTCCGCCACCAGCTGGCCTTCCACCGCATCCAGGACGCCCAGGTCATTCCGGCGCTCCAGGCCATGGCCCAGTTCGCGGCGGCCGGACACGAGGACGCGGCCGGTGCGATCAGTCCCCGTGTGTACTGGTGGCGCCGCGGCGTGCTGACACCATTGAGCGAGCCGCACGGCGACGGCCTGCGGGTGGTCGTCGACATGGACTTCCAGGACATGCTGGAGCGGTTGGTGCAGGACGAGGCGTAAGCGACGAGGCGGCCCGAAAACTGGCCGGAAATACCGGCCGGTTCGGGAACCCGGACCGCCGCCCGCCCGTTCTCCTTAGTGAGGCCCCGCGTTCTCCCCCGTGCGCGGGGTCTCGCCCTGCCACCCGCCACCGGCTGCGCGTCCGCTCGTCGACCGTGCACCCCTGGCCGGCCCTCACTCCCCGAGTGCGGTCCGCTCCTCATCGGTGAGCAGCCGCGACCGGATCAGAAAGCGCACCCCTTCCGGCGCCTCCAGCGAGAACCCGCTGCCCCGGCCGGGCACGACGTCCACGGTCAGATGCGTATGGCGCCACCGCGCGAACTGGTCCGCCGACATCCAGAAACCCACCGGCTCCGGCACGCCCGGCACCTCCAGCCGCCCCAGCAGCACATCCGACGCTCCCGTACGGAACTCCCCGGCCGGATAGCACATCGGGGCACTCCCGTCGCAGCAGCCGCCGGACTGGTGGAACATCAGCGGCCCGTGCTGCGCCCGCAGCAGCCGCAGCAACTCATCGGCCGCCGCGGTCAGCCCGATCCGCCCGACCTCCGCCCCACCGGCCACCACAGCCTCCGGGGCCTTCCGTACGTCGTCCGCCACCTCGTCCTCCCGCATCACACGTCCTCCCCTCGTCGCCACGAAGCAGCAACCCAGTGAACTCCTCACGACGTTGCACGGTGGTTGCATCCGCGGCGCCGTGAAGCGCGGGAACAATTCGCTGGTTTCTCGTGAGGCCGTTTATGTCATTTCGCATTGCCGTTGACGAGATTAGGTACGCGCGCCGGCGGTGCCTTCGGTCCGTTCTCGCAGAGTCGAGTTGCCATGCACACTGTGTGACGGCCGTCAGTACCCGTGGACCCACCACCCCGGAAAACCAGTTGACTTCGTTCGCCGCTGCCGCTCAGCATCGGGCGGCGCGTTCGTTACGGCTCTCTTCGTGTCGCACATCACACCCGAGGGAATCTTGGTGTGTCACCCGGCCGAAGGTGAGCGGTGAGACACTGTCAACAACTCGAACGACTGAACCAATTGAGGGGCAGAAACGTGAAGGTGACCATTTCGCCGCGCTTCTCCGAAGTCGATGTGCTCGGCCATGTCACGAACTCGGCATTGCCCGTCTGGTTCGAGCACGGCCGCTTGCCGATTTTCCGGCTGTTCAGCAAAGAACCGAACATGCGCGACCTCGCGCTCATTCTGCGCCGGTACGAGATTGACTTCACCCGGCAGATTCTGGGGTCCGTCGACGTCGTCATCGAGACGAAGGTGGCAAAGGTCGGCAACACCTCGATCACTATCGAGCAGATCGCCACACAGGATGGCGCCGAAGTCGCCCACGGAACCTGCATCATGGTCCACTTCGATTACGAAAGAGAAGCCACTGCCAGCATTCCGGATCACCTACGAGCCGAACTGAGCGCGCTGTAGCACCGGAACCAACTTGCCAGCTGAGATTGGACTATTGCCTTGAGTGTGTCGCGCAACCCGCTGGTCGACCTCGGGTCGGCCGAGTTCCTTGATAATTTCCGGCGCAGTATCGACGAGTTCGACAGCGCCCGGCTGCCGCAGGAGCCGCTGTCCCGGGAAGGCTTGCGGAAGCTCGTCGACCTCGGCATCTACTTACCGGCCATCCCGCGCGAGTACGGCGGCCGGGAAAGTCACCAGGAGATGTGCGAAGTCATTGAAATCATGTCCGAGCGCAATCTGCCGCTGGGCATGTACACGATGATCGTGACCGTCCTCTTCCTCCGCAACGTGGCATCCAGCGGCGATGACGCGCTGAAGGAAGAGGTTTTCGACGACTTCCGCCGCAACCCCGTCATCGGCGGGCTCGCCTTCACCGAACCGAGCAGCGGTTCCAACCTCGCACGCATGCAGACCACGTATCACGACGACGGTGACACGTATCGGATCACCGGAACCAAGCACTGGCAGGCGTTCAGCGAGCAGGCGGACTGGTGGATCATCTGCGCCAAGCATCCGGAGCGCAAGGAATTCGCCTACTTCGCCCACAGGCGATCCGACGGCGGATTCGTCACCACCGAGGTCTACGACAGCCTGGGACTGAAGAACCTCGGGTACGGACTGAACACCCTGGACCTGAGCGTGCCCCGCCACTACCGGCTCACCAAATCCAGGGAGAGCCTCGGCGACGCCGCCGAAATCCTCTGCGGGTCCCGGTTCAGCAAGGCCGCCATGGCCAGCGGTTTCCTGCGCCGGTTGAGCACGGAGTCCCTGCGGCATGTCAACAGCAGGAAAATCGGCGACGGCACCCTGCACGACATCGATTACGTGCGGTACAAGGTCAGCCGCATCAAGCAGAACTACGTCGTGTGCAATGCGCTGTACCGGCATCTGATGCTGGCCGAGGACTACTACTCGGACCTGGAGAACAGCATGTTCGCCTCGCTGGCGACCAAGGTGCTGGCCTCCGAATTCATGCTGGAATCGGCCATCGACTACCAGCAGCTGTGCGGCGGAGAAGGGTACCGGACGGGCGCGCCGGACAACATCGCCGCCTACGCCATGCTCGATGCGCGCGTCTACACCATTTTTGACGGAACGAACGACCTGTTGTGCCAGCACCTGGCGAATCTGTTCCTGCGGGAGTTCCAGCGGTCCGGGCTGCGTTCACCGCTGGAGTTCATCGGCCGGTTCGGCTATCTGGAAGACGCTTTCTGCCACCTCACCGATATCAACCTCAGTCATATCGCCGACGCGCCGTCCCAGGAAAAGATCGTGATCCTCGGGCGCATCCTGTCCCGCATATACGGCATCAGCACGCTGCAGAAGGCGTCCCAGGCGACCGCGCCCTGCACGCGGCTCGCCGTGGACGACGCCGACTACCCCAAGGCGATCGCGGTGCTGAAGAACGAGATCATCGGCCTGGTCAACGAGTACGAGCTGGCCGGCCGACTCGCCGGCACCCCGACAGCATCGGGTCCGCTCCGTCCGCACGCCACCACGGTCACTTTCGACTCCAAGGTGGGAATGCGTCAGTGACCGGCGAGACCAAGAACCTCAAGGTCTCGCTGATCGCCTTGGTGTTCGTCATCCTCTACGGATCAGGATTTGTGGGGGGCCGCTATGGCCTGCCCTATGCGGAGCCCTTCTTCTACCTGGCCATCCGGTTCGGCGCGACCGCAGTTATCCTGTTCGTCCTCATCTTGTGCCTGAGGGTCAGCTGGCCACGCTCGGGCTATGTCCACCTCATCCTCAGCGGCATCCTGCTCCAGGGTGTGTTCTCCGTCGGGGTGTTCTACGCGCTTTACCACGGCATGACCCCGGCGGTCTCGGCACTGATCATCGCGCTGCAACCCATTCTGGTGTGGCTGATGGTCTCCGTCGTGACCGCGAGAAAGGTCCGGCTGCTGTCGGTGCTGGCCCTGATCGGCGGGGTGGTCGGTGTCGCCATTACGGTGTACCGGGGCCTGGAGTCGTCATCCGGGCTCACCCCGACCAATATCGCCTTCGGTTTCCTCGGTCTGGTAGGGCTGTCCGCCGGGCAGTTCTACTACCAGATGAAGAATCCCGGCGCCCATCTGCTCATCAATGGATGCGTTCAGTCCGGCTCGTCGGCAGTCGTCATGCTCATCGGCGGACTCATCTTCGAGAAGGGCGTCATCCGGTGGACACCGGAGCTGCTGCTGTCGGAACTCTGGATGTCGGTCGGTGTGTCGATCGGTGCGCTCAGCCTGCTGTTCGTCCTGATGCGTTCGGAGAGCGCGGACCGGGTGGCGTCGTATTTCTACGGCGTGCCGATCGCCGCGGGGTTGATCGCCTGGCCCGTACTGGGCCAGCGTCCGACCGTCTCGGAGATCATCGGGTTCGCGGTCATCATGGTCTCGATCACCGTCTTCAACCGCAGCAGCAGACCACCCGGCACCAAGGACGCTCCCGCGGCGCCGGTGGACACCTCCTTGCCGGCGCCTGACCGCTCCTGAGGATGAGGGCGGGGACCGGCACGGCGGGCTGATGCGCCGTCTCCGGTCCCCGCCGCTCCACGCGAAGCGAGCCGCCGACGACCGGCCTGGCGCTGCTTGACCTTGACACAGTGACAAGCCCTTCACTGTGGCCGAGGAGGTGGTCCTGATGACCATGTCGAAAGAGGACACGCACACCACGCGAGCCCTCCGGGGGCTGGAGCACGACAACGCGTCGGTCCGGCTACGGGCGGCGCTGGCGGTCGGCACGGCCCCGGACCCGGGGTTCGTCGGCACACTCGTCGAGCGATGCGCGGTGGAACCCGAGTTCTCCGTACGGGAAATGCTGACCTGGGCACTCACCCGCCACGCGGCATCGATGACGGTCCCGGTCCTCGTCGACGAAGTCGGCTCGGAGCGCGCGCAGGCCCGGAGCCAGGCGTTGCACACGCTGTCCAAGCTCGGGGACCGGCAGGCGTGGCCGGTGATCACCCCGGCGCTGCTGGCCGACGCGGACGACGAGGTGGCGCGGAGCGCCTGGCGGGCAGCGGTCGTGCTCGTGCCCGAAGGTGCGGAGCGCGCGTTGGCCGTAGGGTTGGCGACGCAGCTCGGGCGCGGCGGACGCGAGACGCAGCTGAGCCTCAGCCGGGCACTGATCGCGCTCGGGAAGGCGATGTTGCCGACCCTGGCCGCCGCGACGACGGATCCCGACCCTCGCGTGCGCACGCACGCCATCGCCACGGAACGGCTGTGGCGCGACCCGGATGCCGGATTCGAGTTCGCGATCGAGGAGGCGAAGCGCACCGTAGCCCTGGGCGGGGCCGGCCAGAAGGGGCAGTAGGCAGTGTTGATCGGTGATGTCGCGCGACGGTCCGGGGTCAGCGCCCGCATGCTCAGGCACTACGAATCGCTCGGCCTGGTGCGGCCGACGGGGCGTACCGGCGCCGGCTATCGCGAGTACTCCGGCGAGGACATCCGGCGCATCTTCCACGTCGAGAGCCTGCGGTCGCTGGGGCTGTCGCTGCGCGACGTCGGGCGCGCGCTCGACGACCCCGGCTTCGCGCCCACGGAGCTCGTCGACGACCTCATCCGCCAGACGCGGGACCGTATCGCGGCGGAGACGGACCTGCTCACGCGACTCCGTCGGATCGGTGCCGCGTCACCCGCCGGCTGGGAGGACGTCCTCCAGATCGTCGCGCTCCTCCAGGCGTTGGGGTCGAAGAGCGCGGGGGCGCGGCAGCGCGCGGCCCTGTCCGCGGTCGAGGAAGACCCGGTGCCGGTGGAAGCACTGGTGGAGGCCGTGCTGAGCGAGTCGGACCCGCACGTCGCCGGAGCCCTTCGCTGGGCTCTGGCGCAAGCGGGCGAGGACGGGCCGGCGCTGCTGGCGGAGGGCCTCGGCTCACCCGAGGCCGAGGTGCGGAAACGCGCCGTCCAGTCCCTCGCCGAGATTCCCAACGGTACGGCGACGGCACTGCTGAAGGACGCCCTCACGCACCCCGACATCGTGGTCCGCGGGTACGCGGCTCTGGCACTCGGGGCACGTGGAGTGACCGACGCGGTCCCGACGCTCCTCGACATGGTCGACGAGGAGAGGAACGACGCCGACGCGGCCGACGCACTGAGCACACTGGCGAGGGATCCCGCGGTGGCGGATCAGATCGCTACCGGGCTCGTCGACCGCCTTTCCCGCAGCGCCATGGGATCGCCTGCACGTCGACGGCTGACACAGGCGCTCGCGGACATTCCGGGGAACACGACGACACGCGCCCTCGCAGAGCTGTCACATGACGAGGACCGTGCCGTTGCGCTCACCGCGACATACATTCTCACGCTACGCAGCGCACGACAGTGAAGCGTCCCTGAAGTGCCGTGTGCGCGGGGCCAGTTGGTGCCGACCGGATCACTCCGTGACGGGCAGGCATTCGGCGAGCAGGTCGACGACGTCCTGCCAGGCCCGCTGCGCGTGCCGTGGGTGGTGGCCGACGCCGGGGCGTACGGTGTGGTCGACCGGTGGATGGTGGAAGGCGTGCAGGGCGCCGCCATAGACCACGAGGCGCCAGTCGACGCCCGCGGCCTGCATCTCGGCGGCGAACGCGTCCCGTTGCGCGGGCGGCATGATCGGGTCTTCCGAGCCGACCCCGGCCCACACCGGGCAGCGAATGTGCGCCGCCTCGCCCGGACGGCCCGTGGTCAGAGCGTTGACCGTCCCGATCGCGCGCAGGTCGACGCCGTCGCGCCCGAGTTCCAGCGCGATGGCGCCCCCGGTGCCGTAACCGACGGCGGCGATCCGGTCGGGGTCGGTCCGCGGTTCGGCGCGCAACACGTCGAGCGCCGCGTGGCCGATGCCCCGCATACGGTCGGGGGAGGCGAGCAGGGGGGTGGTGTGCGCCAGCATCTCCTCGGGGTCCGTGAACCAGCGCCCGCCGTTGATGTCGAAGGCCAGCGCCACGTACCCCAGCTCGGCCAGGGCGTCGGCCCGGCGGCGCTGGAAGTCGTTCAGCCCCGGCCCCTCGGGCCCGACCAGGACCGCGGGCCGGCGGTCGGCACCGGCCGGGAGCGCGAGGTGCCCGACCATCGTCAAGCCGTCGGCCGGGTACTCGACCGTGCGTGTGGTAACCGTCGTCATGGGACGGGACTGTAGTGATCGTCGAGCCCGGTCGGGCCGGTGTTCACCGCCGGCAGAAGGTCGATCGACGCCACCCGGAACCCCGGTGCTGCCGCCCCTCCCGCGTCGATTGTGAACGACATGCTGCGCGCGCGTGGCGGGGGAATCAGAAAATGAGACGACGGCCGTTGCCACATTGACGTGGCTGATATTCGCTGTCAGCCTCCCGAGTGTGAGCTTCTCGGAGAACTTCACCGCACGCCTGCACGTCGATCTTCGACGCCAGGCCAGTGCCATCTGTGCCGCTGGCTGCTAGAGCTGCCGACCAGCGTCACCTCCTGAGCGACCCCTGATTCCGGCGCGTTCACCGGCCCGAATCAGGGTGCCTCACCCTTCGCGTTCCCCTTTCGCTTTTCGCCTCTCGGGCGATCTTTACGTCCTCGGGAAGCGGAACAGCGGCTCGGCGACGTCCACCCCCTTCTGCCGCCTTTCACCTCGCCGCGTCGCGTCCGTAGCCGACGCCGTACGCGTGCCTCCCCGCGCCACCACCGACTCGAACAGGACCCCGCCATGAGCTCCCTCAGCCCGCTCACCACCGCATCGAGCCGACGACAATTCCTCACCTTGTTGGGCCTCTCGGCGGTCGCGGTCAGCTGCGGTACCGGGGGTGGCGGCGCGGCCAAGAATCAGACCAGGACCCTTCGCTACCAGGGCTGGGCGGGGTCCGTCATCCTTCCCGAACTGGCCGCGGACCTCGGCTTCTTGGAGGACGTGAAGCTGAAGTGGGTCGGCAACACGATCAGCGGGCCGCAGGACATCCAGTCGGCGGCCACCGGACAGGTCGATTTCGGCGGCGCGTTCAACGGAGCCGTCGTCAAACTCGCCGCGCGCAAGGCGCCCATCACGGCGGTCATCAGCTACTACGGCGTCGACAAGGCCGCCTACAACGGCTTCTACGTCCTCCAGGACAGCCCGATCCGCTCGGCCCGTGACCTGATCGGCAAGAAGATCGGGATGAACACCCTCGGCGCGCACTCCGAGGCGATGCTCGACATCTACCTGCAACGCCACGGGCTGTCACCGGCGGACATCAAGAAGGTCGAGCCGTTGGTGGTGCCGCCGGTCAACACCGAGCAGTCGCTGCGGCAGAAGCAGATCGACGTGGGCGTCCTCGGCGACATCCTGCGCGACAAGGCGCTGCACACCGGCGGTATCAGGCCACTGTTCACCGACTACCAGCTGCTCGGCGACTTCTCCGCCGGTACGTATGTGGTGAACGACCGGTTCCTGAAGGAGAACCCCGACACAGCGCGCACCTTCGTCACGGGTGTCGCACGCGCCATCGAGTGGGCCCGTGCCAGACCGCGCGAAGAGGTCATCGACCGGCAGGTCGAGATCGTCAAGAGGCGTGGCCGCAACGAGGACACCGCTGCGCTGAAGTACTGGAAGTCCTTCGGCGTCGCCGAGACCGGCGGACGCATCACCGACAAGGAGCTCCAGCTGTGGATCGACTGGCTCGCCAAACGCGGTGACATCGAAAAGGGCCAGGTCAAGGCGTCGGATCTCTACACCAACCAATTCAACGCGTACAGCCCGAAGAACAGCCAGAAGCAAGGCCAGAAGGACAAGTCGTCCACGGGCGGGCCCACCTCGAAGAGCGGGAGCTGATCCCATGTCCGCACCCACCACAGCCAAGATCGAGTTCGAGCAGGTGCGCAAGACCTTCCCCGCCAAGAAGGGGAGGGGCCAAGGCCGCGGCCCGGCGCGCGGGGACGGCGAGTTCACCGCACTGGACGGTGTCGACCTGCGGATCGGCGCGGGGGAGTTCGTCGTCGTGGTCGGCCCCAGCGGATGCGGCAAGTCCACGCTCCTGGACCTGCTGGGCGGGCTCGCCCGGCCCACCGCCGGACGCATCCTCCTGGACGGGGTTCCGGTGACCGGACCCGGCCTGGACCGCGGCATCGTCTTCCAGCAGTACGCCCTGCTGCCCTGGCGCACCGCCCTGGGCAACGTCGAGTTCGGCCTGGAGGCGACCGGAGTGCCACGGCGTGAGCGCGCCGCGCGGGCCCGTGAGTATCTGGACCTGGTCGGGCTCTCCGGATTCGAGAACCGTCACCCGCACGAGCTGTCGGGCGGTATGCGCCAGCGCGTGGCCATCGCCCGCTCCCTCGCCTACGACCCCCAAGTCCTGCTGATGGACGAGCCGTTCGCCGCACTGGACGCCCAGACCAGGGAGTCGCTCCAGGACGAGCTGCTGCGCATCTGGCAGCGCACCGGGAAGACCGTCGTCTTCATCACCCACGGCATCGAGGAGGCCGTCTACCTGGGTCAGCGGGTGGCCGTCATGACCTCCCGGCCCGGTCGCATCAAGCAGGTCGTGCCGATCGGCTTCGACTCCCGTACGGAGACGGACGACCTGCGGTCCAGCCCCGAGTTCGCACGGTACCGACACGAGATCTGGACGCTTCTGCACGACGAGGTGACCAGGACCCAGCTGCTGGAGAAGGAGGAGGTCTCGGTATGAGCCTGGCAAGCGAGGCGAGCACTCGGGTCACGACCCCGGAGGAACTCTCCGCGCCGACCGCCGCCACCCCGCCGCCGTCCACCGAGGAGCCCACGGCCGGCCCGCCGAGTGCGCAACCGGGCGGGCCCCGCCCCCACCGCCCGCCCGTGCTGCCCCGGATCCTGCGCGGGGTCCTGGCCGGCGCCACCAAGTCGGCGGCGATCGTCGCCCTGCTCCTCGCCTGGGAGCTGGCGCCCCGCTTCGGCCTGGTGGACCGGACGTTTCTGCCGCCGTTCAGCGAGGTCGCCCAGGCATGGTGGGCGCTGGTGGCCAACGGTCAGCTCGCCGACAACGCAGAGGCGAGCCTGGTGCGTTCGTTCAGCGGATTCGGCATAGCCGTCGCCGTTTCCGTACCGCTGGGCCTGCTCATCGGCTGGTACCGGCCCGTCGCCGATCTCCTCAACCCGTTGCTCCAGGTCTTCCTCAACACCGCCGCGCTGGCCCTGCTGCCGGTGTTCGTCCTGCTCCTCGGCATCGGCGAGACGTCGAAGATCTCCATCGTGGTGTACGCGTGCGCATGGCCGATCCTGTTCAACACCATCAGCGCGGTACGCACCGTCGACCCCACCCTGCTGCGGCTGGCGAAGTCCATGGACCTGTCAGGCCCGAGGGTGTTCCAGAAGGTGATCCTGCCGTCCTCCGTACCGACGATCTTCACCGGTATCCGGCTGGCCGGGGCGTATTCCATCGTCGTCCTGGTCGCCGCCGAGATGATCGGCGCGAAGGCCGGTCTCGGCTATCTGATCAACGCGTCCCAGTACAACTTCGCCATCCCGCAGATGTACGCGGGCATCGTCACCATCTCCGTCATCGGAGTGGCCTTCAACCAGCTGCTGGTGGCCGTCGAGAAGCGGCTCAGCTCGTGGCGCGTCCCCGCGACCGGCTGACGTCCGTATCCGCCCCCGCGCAAGGAACCCGGAGGAGCTCTCCATGCCCCCAGCCAGCCCCCGCCGCCTTCATCTCAACGCCTTCCTGATGAACGCCGGCCACCACGACGCCGCCTGGCGCCATCCGCGCACCCAGCCCGAACGCGTCACCGACCGGCGCTACTTCCAGGAACTCGCGCAGACCGCCGAACGCGGCAAGCTCGACTCGATCTTCTTCGCCGACGGCCTGGCCCTGTGGGGCAAGGTCGAACACAACGCGCTCGGCGGTTTCGAACCGCTCACCCTGCTGTCCGCCCTGGCGACGGTGACCGAACACATCGGCCTGATCGCCACCGTCTCCACCACCTTCAACGAACCCTTCCACACCGCCCGGAAGTTCGCCTCCCTCGACCACCTCAGCGGCGGGCGCGCCGGTTGGAACATCGTCACCTCCGGCACGGTCGACGAGGCCCGCAACTTCGGGCGGGACGAACACCTCGAACACGGCCTGCGCTACGACCGGGCACGCGAGTTCGTGGACGTCGCCACCAAGCTCTGGGACAGCTGGGAGGACGACGCGGTCCTGCTCGACCGCGAGCGCGGGATCTACGCGGACCTCGGCAGGGTGCGGCCCGTCGACCACCGCGGCGAGCACTTCGCCGTACAGGGACCGCTGAACGTGCCGCGCAGCCCGCAGGGTCACCCGCTGCTGGTGCAGGCCGGTTCGTCCGAGGACGGCAAGGAGTTCGCCGCCCAGTACGCCGAGGCCGTGTTCACCGCACAGCAGACCCTCGCCGACGGGCAGTCCTTCTACAAGGACGTCAAGAACCGCCTCGCCCGCTACGGGCGTGCGGAGGACGACCTGAAGATCCTGCCCGGGATCTGCCCGGTCATCGGCTCGACGGAAGCCGAGGCCCGCGCCCTGGAGCAGGAGCTGACCGACCTCCAGGTGCCGGAGTACGGACTCGCCCAGTTGTCGGGGATGCTCGGCACCGACCTGACCGGGCTGCCGCTGGACGGTCCGCTGCCCGCGCTGCCCGAGGAGCGGGACATCAACGGCAACAAGAGCCGTTTCACGCTGGTCGCCGAATTGGCCCGGCGCGACGGGCTGACCCTGCGCGAGCTCATCGCGCGCCTCGGCGGCGGGCGCGGCCACCGGGTGTTCGCCGGGACGCCGGAGCAGATCGCCGACCAGCTCGAAGCGTGGTTCACCCAGGGAGCCGCCGACGGATTCAACGTCATGCCGCCGTATCTGCCGGGCGGCCTGGAGGACTTCGTCGACCACGTCGTGCCGATCCTTCAGGACCGGGGCCTGTTCCGCACCGAGTACACCGGACGCACCCTGCGCGAGCACTACGGTCTGCCGCGCCCCGCAGGCCGGCGTGCCCGCCCCGTCACCGAGGGGCAGCCGGCATGACCCGCCCGGCTCCGACGAACCTCCCTCCGCACCACTCCCTGCCCACCACTCCCTGCCCACCACTCCCTGCCCACCACTCCCTGCCCACCATCCCCTGACACAGCCGAAACCCCCGAAAGGAATACGCACATGAGCACCAGCACAGGCTTCGACATCCGCCGGATCGGCGGCCGCATCGGCGCCGAGATCGTCGGCGTCGACCTCTCCACCGACCTCGAACCGGCGCTCATCGCCGAGATCAACGCGGCGCTGCTGGCACACAAGGCGCTGGTCTTCCGCGGCCAGCACCTGGACGACGCGGCCCAGCTGCGCTTCGCCTCCCTCTTCGGCGAACTCACCACCGCCCACCCCACCGTTCCGTCCGTGGACGGGCAGCCCAACATCCTGCCGGTCGACGGCGACGAGGGCATCCGCGCCAACCACTGGCACACCGACGTCACCTTCGTCCGCACACCCCCGAAGGCGTCGACCCTGCGCAGCATCGTCGTCCCGCCCTACGGTGGCAACACGCTGATCGCCAACTCGGCCGCGGCCTACCAGGACCTGCCCGAGCCGCTGCGCGAGCTGGCGGACAAGCTGTGGGCGGTGCACACCAACGACTACGACTACGCCGCCCCCAAGAACGACAAGGCGGCCGAGCACCGCAAGCAGTTCGTGTCGCGCACATACCGCACCACGCACCCGGTCGTCCGCGTACACCCCGAGACGGGGGAGCGGGGCCTGTTCATCGGCGGCTTCGCGCAGACCATCGAGGGCCTCGGCCCCGCCGACTCCCGGGATCTGCTGCGGATCTTCCAGTCGTATGTGACGCGGCCGGAGAACATCGTCCGGGTGGCCTGGACACCGGGCGACCTCGTTCTGTTCGACAATCGCAGCACCCAGCACTACGCCCCCGACGACTACGGCGACCTGCCGCGTCTGCTGCACCGGGTGACCGTCGCCGGGGACGCTCCGGTGGGCATCGACGGCACCACCAGCCGCGCCCTCGAAGGCGGTGACGCCGAGCACTACACACCTGCCGTGGCCTGACGCGGACGGTCCGTCAGCCGCCGAGGCCCACTGTGCCGGGCATCTGGTCGGCTGCTATCGAGGTGCGATTGTCTTGCCCCATTCGTCGACGGTGACGACATCCGCCCACTGCGGGAACAGTCGCTCGACGAGGACCCGATGCACCTCCGGGTCGGTGTCCAGACAGGCGTCGGAGAGGACGGTGAGGCCGAAGTCCAGGTCGTTCGCCTGGCACACGGTGGACAGCACCACGGCGCTGGTGGCGATGCCGGTGAGCACGAGGCTGTCGATGCCGCGTGCCCTCAGCACCACGTCGAGATCGCTGCCCGAGAACGCGCTCGCCCGTCTCTTGGTGACCACCACGTCGCCCGGCCGGGGCGCGATGTCGGGGTGGATCTCGGTGCCTGGGGCGCCCTCGACGAAGAGGCCGGCCCGTGCGATGCCGTTGAGAGCCCTGTTGCGCGTGCCGACTTCCGGGAAGCCGGGACGTAAGGCGATGACCACGTAGATCACGGGGATATCCGCCGCCCGGGCGCCGTCGATCGCCCTGCGCAGGCGGGGCAGGTACCCGGAGTCGGCGTCGACGATGTCCACGATGGCCCGTTGGACGTCCATGACGAGAAGGGCGCTGGTCATGTCGCCTCCAGGCACGAAGACGGTGCGGCGTGGAAACAGGTCGGATTCCCCATGTCCGGATCCTATGCGACCCGGGTCACGGTGGCGGTGCGCCCTTCGGGAGGTGCCTGGAGAGGGCAACGTCCTCTCCAGGCACCGGACTTCGCTCCTCTAGAAGAAGCCGAGCTTCTTCGGCGAGTAGGACGCCAGAAGGTTCTTCGTCTGTTGGTGGTACAGCGCTCATCGTGGTGCTGACCTGCTGAATCGGCAACTGTGCCTGCTGTCGGCGGAGCATTGGTCCGTGTGTGGTCCGGATCTTGCCCTCAACCATCCGAATGCGGGGGCGACGACTTCCGTGCCGTGCTGGCGCCGCGGTCCACTCCGCCGGCGAAGTAGCAGGCACGATCGCGGCCCCCCTCGACCCCGGGGCACTCAGGCCGTGGCCCACCGCCTCCGTGAAGAGGTCCGCTTCCCGCACGCGGCGGACCACCGGGTCAGCCGGCGGGCGCGTTCACCAGTCGTCGGCGTCGTGTCGGCGGCGGCCGGACCAATCGGGTTCGACGCGCTCCCACTCGCGGGCCCACGCCTGCTCGTCGCGGCGGCCGAGCCTCCGGTGCACCAGCACACTGCCGGCCAGTGCCGCGGCGACGGAGGCGAGCAGGACGGGCCCGGCCGACTCTGCGGCGCGCCCGGCCGGCTCGATGGTGGTCTCGGGGGCGGAGACGAGTTGTCCGGTGTCATCGACCCAGACGTGGACTGGGGTTCCGGACGGTGTGCCGGGGGTGATGGCCAGGTGTCCGGTGTGGGGTTGTGTGACGGGGTGGTGCCAAGATATGGCTACTTGGACCGGCGCGGGGCGGGTGTCATGCTGGCTCGCTTGCTGCGGTGCGGTCGCTGTGGTCAGGGTGAGCGCCGTGTCCAGGTGGCGGTGCGCGGCTTGAGCTGCAGCTGCTCGCCGGGGAGGGAAGCGCGGCCTTGGTGGTTGCCGTAGAGCGGGTTGAGAACGCTGACCTCAGGCATATCGGGCTCCCCGTAGTCCGCTTCGGATGAATTCCAGAAGCAGTGCTTCCTGGTCTGGCGTCAGCCGGGTTCGCTCCAGCGGCGGCAGGCTCGATACGCCGAGTGTGGCGAGTGCGGCTGCTCGGACCTCCGGTGAGGGAGGGTTGGAGGGGCGGGTCATCAGCCGAGTCTGGCGTCCCAGGAGCAGGCAGTAGATCCAGAATTCTGACGTGAATTGTGAGCCGAACGATCGCTCCACGGCCTCTGCCAGATCCTTTGGCCGGTGGGTCCGGACAAGCCGTTGCGTCTGTTCGGCGTCAAGTCCAAGGTAGAGCAGGGCGTCTTGCCATGCCGTGTGTCCGCGAATCCCGAGGATTCCGTCAGGTCCTGCCACCCGGGCATGTGCCCAGCCCCGACGCATGTAGGGAAGGCCGATGGTGTCTTCGAGCACCCATCCGTGCTCCAGTGCGGCCACGGCATCGCTGCTGGTGATCAGGCAGGGTGAGCGTCGCACGCCCTCGCTGTCATTCCCGCAGAGGCTTTCCGCTCCGGTAACCCGGCCGACCCGCCGGGCCTCGGCCCGGCGTCCCGCTCCGGGCGAGCAGCCGGTCGCCCGTACGCCGGACCGACGCGGTGGTTGCTGTGGTGGCGCTGACCATGGACGCACCTTTCCTTGGTGGAACTTGCCGTTCGGTGTGCCAGAGGTCCGGATCGCCCGTCGGGATGCCTGGGGATGGTGACTGTTCAGGGAACGTTCACCAGTAGGCAGCCTGCGGTGAGGGAGCCTGCGAAGGATCGGGCATCCGGTGGGCCGTTGCCGTCTGCCGACAGCCGGTGATGACGTATTTCATGTTTCGGGGTCGGAACCCTCCGGCGGGTTCCCCCTTCAAGGAGGGGGAACCGTTCAGTCCTGCCCTTCGGGGCAGCAGCGCCCGGAGGGCCACGATGAGTCATGCTTCCAGGGGAGTCCACCGGTCTCGCGGCCATCGGCGGGCCTCTCGGGCCAAACGCTGGGCCATCGGGATTGTCGTCCTGGCGGCTCTCGGTGCTGTCGCGTGGCCCGTGATCAACCACTTCAATGGTCAATCGGACCAGAGTGACCAGGTGACCTACGGTCAGCAGGCATCGGGATCCGGCGGGAACGGGGGCGGGAGCGCGGCCAACCCGGCCAAAACGCTGATGCCGACCGGCCCCCAGGCCCACTTCCGGGTGCAAAACCGCCTGCCCGATGGCACTACGACCGGCGTGGTGACGCTCAAAGGCCCCAAGTCCGGGTTCACCGGCAAGGTGTGGGTGTGGGCGCCGAAGCAGTACAGCGAGCCGAAGTACGCGAGGAGCGGTTTCCCGGTGATGGTGGCGCTGCCCGGAGGCGAGGGTTTCCCGTACAACTACTGGATGGGTACCGACCTCAAGCTGCAAGCCACCATCGCCAAGCTGTCGCAGGAGGGGAGGAGCCTGCCCTTCCTGCTCGCCATGCCGGTGCTGAACCCGAATGACAAAAACTATTACGACGGCAGTGACATACCCGGCCAGCCCAAGATGGGCACGTGGCTGACCGAGGACGTTCCCAACCTGATGAAGGCAAATTTCCGCACGCTCAAATCACGTGACGGCTGGGCCTTCATGGGCTCTTCTTCCGGTGGCTTCTCAGGGCTGAAGGCCGTACTGAAGTACCCGGATAGGTTCAAGGCGGTGATTGCCTCCGGACCGGACATCGTGCCGGACTCCCCACTGTGGGCGGGCTACGGAGCAGCGGAGCAAGCGAACAACCCGGAAATTCTGGCCCAGAAATTGATCGCCAGGAAGGGCCCCGACGTCTTCGTCGACTTCCAGGTCGGCACCCTCGAGCGAACCGTGATGCCGAAGGCGGACAAGTTCATAGCCCAGTACGGCCACGGCCCCGTCAAGACGCGTCTGTTGAGGATCCCGGGTGGTGGGCACGACGCCAAGAGTTACGTGAAGGGAATGACTGACAGCGGCTTGCAATGGATCAGCGCACATATGGAGGGGCCAACCGCCGACGGCTGACGGTCATAGGCGCAGTCTCAGCCTCCACAAGATCGCTGCCAGGATCACCTCGACGGCCGGCGCAGGGAGTCCGGCCCGCTGAAGGGCGTTACGGGGCGGATGGTACCGCCCCCGTCGAAGGCAAGCAGGCGCAGCAGCAGCGGTGTCGGCAGCTCCGGATTGCGGGCGACTCCGTCCAGCGCAGATGCGTGGAACGCCACCATGATTCCCCGTTACCCCTGTGTCTTCCTCGGTTGGTCCGCGATCATGATCTCTCGTATGCCCGTCAGGAACCGCCGAACGGCACCAGCTGTCCGGTACCGGGAAACCCGGCCATGCCGAGAGGCATCGGGTCCGTGCCATGCCCGACATCTGTCGGCCACCGTTCCACCCGCTCAGGTCTGGTTGAGACTCATCTCGTGGGTGACGTGCAACGAGATCCAGTCTCCCCGACGAAGACAGCCAGCATAATTCGGGCGTGGACCTGAGAGCTGACCTGGTGCCTCCATCGGTGAGCCAGCAGCGGCTGGACGAGCTTTGCCGTGAGATCGAGCGGATCGCTGAGCTGGTACTCGCCGGAGCCGAGAGCGCAGACGACGAGATCAGTGCCTTCAACGCGAAGACGGGCCACGGCTACGTGGCCCTGGACTTCACCAAGTACCACGGCAGCCGGAGTCTGGGCGAGTTTGCATTGGAGGCTGCCCGGCCAGCTCGGCCCCGGATCGCGGACGTCACCAGGGACGAGCTCGTCGAAGTCGTCCGCAGGATCCTCGCCGGAGGCCCGGGGAGCGACTACTACCTGCGGCTTCTCGAAGCCAACGTGTCGCATCCCCGGGTCAGTAACCTGGTCTTTCATCCCCCGGTGGAACTCCGGGGCGGCTCGACCGAGCAGATCGTCGACGAGGCTCTCAGGTGTCGGCCGATCGCTCTGTGAACGGCCAGGCGGGTCAGCTGGTGGCGTCAGGGGTGCTGCTTGTTGGCGGCGTGCTCGTCACAGCGCCAGGTGCCTCAGCGGAATCGCGTAGGACAGCAACCTGCCGGGGCGGACGACAGGAATCGTCCGCACGACAGGTGAAGATTAGCGGGAGGCGCGACGCTTCAAGGAGGATCTTCAGCGTCTCGCGTGCGTCCCGCCGCCGCTCTGGACTACGCGCGAGGATCGAAGCGGCGGCGACAGTTGCCACGCTGGCGGTGAAAAGGACCCCGGTGGCTCCGGCGAGCAGAGCACCGTCGTCGATCAGGGACAGCACGGACATGGCTGGAGTACCTCCTGGAGTGATCCGGGTCGGCCAACTCCGCCCGGGCAAACCCCATTTGGCTCTACCACCGGGCACGGTAGGTTCGAGGCCGAATAAGCCCGAAGAACTTCGAACACGACGCTGGGGGACTCGGTGGCGGAAGCGGCTGGGGAGCGGTCACCTCGGGACTCGGCGCTGGGAGCACTGAGCGCCGCAATGCGGACTGAGATGACAAAACGGGGATGGAGCCAATCAGACCTGGCCAGGGAGTCCAACGTGCCGGTCAGTACGCTCTCCGGCATCCTCAACGGCCGCTCCGCAGGGCACAGTTCGAACTTCACCATGATTCTGGATGCGCTCTTCCCGGACACAACGAAGGTTGCGGTGGTCGGCAGGCTGCAGGGCAAACAGGAGGCAGAAGTACGCAAACGGCAGTCCGCAGCCCGTCAGACGCTCACTGGGCTGTGGGACGAGGCCACCCGGCGTATCTCGCCCGACGACGGGAGGTCCGGGCGTTCGTCCGCGCGGCCGCGCCCACCGGTGGACCCGCTGGCCCCCAGGCCGGAGGGCACGCCCCCGGGGGCGCGGGGCGGCAGCGTGCCGCCGCGGGTGGACCAGCTCACCCGGCGCGCCCTACTGGGCATCCACGAGGCAATCCCGCTGCCCGCCGGCGCTTCCGCGGATCTCGCGGTCGACCTGCCCCTGTACGTCGCCCGCGAGGCCGACACGCAGCTGCGCGCGGCCCTCACCGGCTTCAGGACCACCGGGGGTTTCGTCCTTCTCCTGGGGGATCCCGCGACGGGGAAGACCCGGACCGCGCACGAGGCCCTGCTCGCCGTCGTTCCGGACTGGAAGTTCGAGGTGCCGGCCGATGGCGCGTCCGTTGAAGCCCTGGCCGCCGGCTGCTCGGCCGACGGCGGGAGTGCTGGCAGTGTGCTGTGGCTTGACGAGTTGCAGAACTTCCTGGCCGGCCCGGCTCCACTGGCCGCCGCGACGGTACGGAGCCTGCTCACCGAAGCCGCACCGCCGGTGATCATTGTCGGCACCATGTGGCCGGACGTCTACGAGCGGCTGCGCGCGGTCGGCCCGGGGCCCGGCAGCGGCGACCGCGGCGTCGACCCGGACGGGAGCCTCCTGGAGGAGATCCGCGCGTCGTCCCGCAACGCGCGCGAGGTACTCGCCATGGCCCAGCGGTTCAACCTCGCGGCATTCCGGCCGGCCGAGTGGGAGCGAGCTGCTGCCGCGGCCGCCACCGACCCGCGTATCGCCCACGCGCTGCGGCACAAAGGCGACTTCAGCCTGCCCCAGGCCCTGGCCGGCGTCCCGGAACTGCTCCACCGCTGGACCACCGCCGACCAGCCATACGGCAAGGCGCTGCTCATGGCGGCCGTCACCGCCCGCCGCGCCGGGCACCGGCTCACCGTGCCCGCCAGCTTCCTGGAGGCGGTGGCGCCCTCGTTTCTTAACGGAAGGCAGCGGGCCGCGGCGGACGCCGCCTGGTTCGATGACGCCCTCGCGTGGGCCTGCGAACCCGTCTTCCCGCACACCGAAATCGCGCTGCTGAGCCCGTACGGGCAGGCCATGGGCCGCGTCGACGGCTACCGGGCCTCCGATGTCCTCGCCGGCCACCTGGACATCAACTGGGGCACCATTCCGCCGGAGGTCTGGCCGGTGATGGTCGCCGCGGCCGACCCGGAAGCGCGCCGGCAGATCGGCTTCAACGCCGAGCAGGCGGGCTACCCGGACGTGGCCCGCGCCGCCTGGCAGGACGAGGCGGAACAGGGCAACCCCAACGCCATGTTCGACCTGGGGCTGCTCGCCTCCTCCGAAGGCAACCCGGACGAGGCACGCCGCCTGCTGACCCCGGTCGCCGAGAGCGGCTATCCGCTCGCGATGTACAACCTCGCTGGCGTGCTGCACGGCCAGGGCGACTTCGACGGCGCGCGCCATTGGTAT
The DNA here is from genome assembly GCF_002082195.1 of Streptomyces gilvosporeus. Classification (GTDB taxonomy): domain Bacteria; phylum Actinomycetota; class Actinomycetes; order Streptomycetales; family Streptomycetaceae; genus Streptomyces; species Streptomyces gilvosporeus. The sequence continues at coordinate 8,157,082 of NZ_CP020569.1, forward strand.
CGCCGCGCCGCCGAGGCCGGCGAGGTCTTCGCCATGACCAGGCTGGGGGAGTTGCTCCACGCGCTGGGCGAGCGGGAAGAGGGCTTGGCCTGGGTCCGCCGTGCGGTGGAGTACGGCGGACAGCCCGCCATGACCTCCTACGCCCAACTCCTGCACGCCGAAGGCCAGGTCGCCGCCGCCCGCCACTGGCTCGTGCAAGCTGCCGAGCGGCAGTACGCCCCCGCCCGCCAGTTGCTCGCCGCCCAGCTCTACGAGGACGGCGACGTGGCCAGCGCGCGCCGATGGCTGACCATGACGGTCGAGGACACCGCGACATCGAACGTGCATCGCGCGTCCGCGATGCACGCGCTCGGCGAGATGTGCCGGCAGCAGGGCGACCTCGGCGGCGCGCGCGACTGGTGGGAGCGGGCGGCGGATCTGCCGCCGTACCGCAGAGGCAAGGTCAACCCGGCCGGGGTCGTGTCGATGTATGCCCTCGGCCTCCTGGCACATCAGCAGCAGGACGTCTCCACAGCCCGCCGCTGGTTCTCCCGCGCGGCCGAGGCCGGCAGCACCGACGCCGTGTACGCACTGGGCGTGATGGCGGACGCGGAGGGCGACCCGGTGGCGGCCGCCGGGTTCTGGCGGCGGGCAGCGAAGTCCGGGCACGTCGACGCGATGCTTCGGCTGGGTCGGCAGGCCAATCTGCAGGGCGATGTCCCAGCCTGCACCCAGTGGTTCGCCAAGGCTGCTGAGAAGGGCAGCGGCGCCGCCGAGACGGCTCTCGGCATGCTGTTCTCCGAAACGGACCCGGCAGCTGCCCGCCACTGGTTCACCCGCGCCGCCGAGCGCGGAATTCCCCAGGCCATTCACTTCCTGATCAAGGCCCTTGAGCAGACCGGCGACGCGGCGGACGCCAAGGAGGCCCGGCGGTGGCGGGCCGGACTCCCTTCCGAGGCTTAGTGGTCGGCGCCGGAAGTCCTTCGAGGGGTGACGCAGGAACTGGCTCTGGGGGTGTGGCGTCGCAGGGAGCACGGAACCGCGCGAATGAGGATTGCCTTGCTGGTACTGCGTGTTGAGGTGCCTCGGGGAGAAGGGCAGGGCCTCGTTGTGGGCAGCGGCCCGGGGTTTGTCTGGTGCGCCGGTTGCCGCTTGGGTTTCGCTGGGTGAGGTTTGACTGTCCAGGTCAGCGGGTCGTGTGGGTGCGCAGGAGATGGGTGCAGGTTGCGTAAAGGGTGAGAGCTGAGCCGAAGCCGGGCAGCATCGTCCAGAGGGCGTCGGTCCCGGCCAGGGGAGCGAGCAGGGCCGTGGCCAGAGCGATCAGACAGAGCGCGGTACCGGTGAGGTGGTAGGCGCGCAGGCTGAACAGGCGGGCCAGGGGAAAGAAGTGGATACCGACTCCGAGGGCGATGGCGGCGGGGATCAGCTGGGTGTGTCCGAAGGTGCCCAGGAGGCGGACCGCGACGAAGATGCCGATCCACTCGGCGGTGACGACGAGGCCGAAACGGCGCCCGGTGGCCTTGCCCCGGGCCGGGTCGCCTCCGGCGGGGGCGGTTGCCGCGCGGCGGGCGTTCCGGATCGCGAGAGCCGCGACGGTGGCCGAGGTCAGGCCGGCGACGGCGAGGAGGGCAAGGCCGACCGTGGCGGGGAGGGCCGATATGCCGCAGCCGGTCCAGCCGAAGGCAAAGAACGCGAGAATGCCGCTGCCTGCCGCGCGCCCGCGCAGTTCGGCGCGGGTACGGCCGGTCGGGACGGTGGCGGGCCGGTCGGCGGCGATGGAGGTCATGGTCGCATACTCCTTGAGGTAGAGCCGGGCTTGGCCGGTGGGCGCGCATGAGCTGGGGAGTGCGAGCCGTTGGTACGGAAGCCGGTATTCACCGGTCTTCAGGGGCCGAGCAGCGAGCGCAGTGTGGCGGTGTACGTCTCGAAGGCGGCGCGGCCGGAAGGGGTCAGCGCGACGTGGGTGACGGGAGTGCGCCGGGTGTAGGTCTTGTCGATCTCCACGTAGCCGGCGTCCTCGAGCTTGCGTAGATGGGTGGAGAGGTTCCCGGGGGTCATGCCCAGCAGTTTCTGCAGTCGGGGGAAGGTGATCCGGTCGTCGGGGGCCAATGCGGCCAGCGCGATGGTGACCCGTAGCCGGGCCTGGGCATGGATGACCGGATCGAGCTCGGGAATCACGAGCGGCGCCCGGGGGCGGCGGTGCTGCGGAAGCGGTGGTAGCCGGCCAGGGCGAGGAAGCCGCCCCCGCCCGCCAGGGACTGGACCAGGAAGTTGCCGGGGACTCCGGCACATACCGCACCAGCCGCGCAGACCATGCTCCACGCCCCCAAGCCGTACTGCACCTTGTCCTGCCACACCATGCCGCCGGCCAGATACAGCACACCGACCAGCAGCAGCGCCGACGCCGACCACAGCATGGCCGCGTTGTCCGAGGTCAGCCCGTGGCGGATCAGCGTGGTGTTGACCACGGCCAGGCAGCCGAACCCCAGCGTCCAACTCCACCCGTACATGGCGGCGACGGTGCGGGACGGCCCGCTGACTCCCCGGCCGACTCGGAGCGCGTAACCGATCGACACGATCCAGGCAGCGGCAAGCAGCACGGCAGGCACCGCCGCACCGAGCCAGCCGGGGATCACCGGCTTCGGGCCGTGCGCCAGATACGCCGCACCGAATCCGATGAGCCAGGCACCTCCCCACACCGTGAACAACAGAGTGGGATCGGCGTGAACGCGCCGCCGGACGTACTGGTCTTCGGCGGCGATCAGCGCCAGCGTCTCACCGACATTCAGAGCCTGGTCCGGGGCAGGTTTGCCCGTTTGCTTGCTGTCCATGTGTTCCTCCCCCGCATTGGTGCGAGTACTTTGTATCGCAGAGTCCTCTGGGGTAGCAAGCCCTTCGGGGCCGACCACCGGGTCAGTGACAACTTGGCTGACCTCAACGGAGCAGACATATGAGGCACCCGCAGGGTGGCGGGCCGGCTGCTGAGCGCCGCGAGATTCGGGTCCGGAGCCAGATTGACCCTCGACCTTGTGCAGGGACCAGAGTGCCGGGTGTGGAGAACGACATGCGCAGCATTGGCGAGATGGCCCGCGACAGCGGCCTGGGCGTGAGTGCCCTGCGGTTCTACGACCGTGCCGGTGTGCTGGTCCCGGCCTGGGTGGATCCGGTGAGCGGATACCGCTGGTACGAACCCGAGCAGCTCGAAGAGGCCCGGGTGCTGGCCCGCTTGCGCCGGGCCGGGATGCCGCTGGCGGACATCCGGCTGGTGCTGGCCAGCTGGTCCGGCGCGGACCCCGACCTGGTCCGGAAGCTGCTCAAGGCACACCTGCGCCGCATCGAACAAGGGCTGTCCGATGCCCGCAGCGAGTTCTCCGCGCTCCAAGCGCTACTCGATCACAGGGAGAACGTCACGACTTCGCTCCGCATCGCCACCGTCCGGCTGTCCATCGCCGCGCCCGAGCCGGCAGCCGCGCTGGACACGGTCCGTTTCGCGGCGAGCACCGACCCGGAGCTTCCCATGCTCGGCGGGGTCCTGTTCGACATCGAGGGGGAGAGCCTCCATGTCGTGGCCACCGACCGGTACCGAATGGCTGTCGCGCAGGCCAGCGTCTCCGGACACGACGGGACTCCATGAGAACAAGATCAACGGCTCGCCGCAGAGCCGTGACGTCCAAGCCTGTGGGGCGTCCTTGCACGGCAGCACAGGGACGGCAGACGTCGTCGGAGACCTGCTGTCTCACGCCGGTGCGAGGCGGGTCGCTCTGGGTGCCGGTTGACGCGCGGGGCTCGGGTTGCATCAAAGGCTGCTCTCCCTCACGGGACGGTAGACCCGCACGGGGCGAAGAGGCGGGTGTCACGGGCCGGAGCTGTCCAGCCGGGCTGCCGCTGTCAGCCAGGCGCCGCAGCCATAAGATCAGCAATCTCGCTCCGCAGCGCACGAGGTGGGGCATACGAACTCGTCTCCGAGCGGCAGGGCCGGTCGCTGATCATCACCAGCAACCGGGCGCCCAGCGACTGGTATCCCCTCTTCTCCAGCCCCTCGTCGCCGAGTCACTCCTGGACCGGCTCATCAACACCAGCCACCAGGTCATCATGAACGGCCTCAGCTACCGCCCCAACAAACGTCCGAGGAACCCACCGACAAGACCAAGTAGGGAAAACCGGTGGACGTCGTCGGGATACTGCCGTCATGGCCGTCACTCAGCAGCTTGCCCGCATCCCGGCGGAGTATCTCGACTCCTGCCGCCAGTCAGCGAACACATCGCCGGATGGAGATCCCCTCTGGGATCCACCGTCGGTGGACGTCCTCGACCTGGACTGGGCGCCGTTCCTGCTCGAACGGGTCTGCGAGCTGGGAGGTCTCGATGACGTCCATCGGGATGTGCTCCGACAGGCTCTCGACGGCTACACCGCCATCGACCTCGCCTTCCTCAACACGCATCCGCATGCCATCGGCCCCTTCGGGCCGGACCCCACGGCCCTCTCCGCGGCTCAAGTGGCTCGTCTTGCGGAACTGCTCGGGCAGATCGACTTTCCGGCCCTCCTGGCCGCCCTGCCGACAGACGAAGCAGAGGCCGCCTCCTTGATCGGCAACGGCGCGGACAAGATCGTCGGTGGCTCCAAGAAGTACCTGCTGGGGCACTTCAACGCCATGCGCGAGTTCTACCGTGGTGCATCCCAACGGCAGCTTCTCGTCGTGCTCTGGTGGGACTGACACGGACGGCCTCACTGCCGGCTCACGTCAACGGCTGGGGAATTACGTGAACTTCCGCCTGGGGAATTTCGGGGCTCTGACCGCAGTTCCGTGAATCACCCCCAACCCGCGGCCGACACCGACCCACACCGGCAAGCCCAACCCGACCGGCAACCCGTCGACCCCGGCCCCCGAACCGTCCGTCAGCCACTCCGGCGGCTACACCCCCGCCCCCACAGGCGGCCCCAAGGGCCCCGACGGCGACCTCGCCCACACCGGATCCGACACCCCCATCGGCCTGATCTCCGGCATCGCCGCCACCCTCGCGGCAGCCGGCGGCGCCCTGGTGTGGTGGATGCGACGCCGCAACGCAGCACAGGGGTAGCCTGCAACGGCAACGCCTGGCGCAGAAAAGGACCCACCCCCGCGCCCTGGGGGTGGGCCCTTGCATTACCCGGGCTTTCCCAAGAGCCCCGGTAACCCGCAGATACCACGGCGCTCCTGGCCGCGACCGGTGGCGCCCTGCCGTGGCAGAGTGAAACCGGTCGGCGTGACACAGGGCCCACCGCGGGGGATCGGCCACGGTTCATCCCCGTCAGCGCGGGTCTGCACCGGGCCCCACCTCCGATCTCGGGTGGGCCCTTCGCGCGTACAGGCGCCGTCTACCAGTTGCACTTGTGGTTGGTGAGAGGGTCCATGGCCTTCAGCCAGGAGATGTCATCCCGCCACGACTCCAGGTCCCACGAGTAGCCGCCCAGCCAGCCGCCGGACGGCTTGGGAGCCACGAACATCACATGGCAGGCGAACTGCTTGTACAGGGAGCTGTTCTTGGTGTCGGTCATCGCCCACGGCTTGGGCACCCTCGACCACATCTGGTCCCACTCAGCCGGGATGAGGGCCCGCCCGGCAAGGCGGCCCTCGGTAGTGGGCCAGGCGCGGACGACGAAGGTGTCCTCCCAGGAACCGGGGTCACCGGTGAGGGGAATCTCGACACGGGTCTGGTTGATCAGGTTCCCCGGCGAGCCAGGGCCCGCCGGGTCGACGCCGTAGTAACCGGCGCACTGCTTGACACAGCCCTCAACGTTGTTGCCGTCCGGGTTGGAGAAGATGAACTTGCTGCCCCCGAACTTCTGGACCCACTCCCGGTTCTCGCCGTCCCAGGACACATCCGAGGTCGGATAGCCGAAGGCGCCGCTCTCCCAGTGGTAGGCACCCCACACCCATCCGATGTTCCCCCACACGGCGTGCGCGCCGTTCGAGCGGGTGGGGTGCCAGTAGAAGGTGCCGTGCTCGAACTCCTGCCGCTTGCCCTCCCCGTCCGGGTTGGTCAGCTCGTCCCCGACCGGATAGCCGACCTTGGACGTCTCCCAACCCATCTCCTTCCACTTGTCCCGGATCGCCCCCCATACGGGATGCGCGCCGGTTTCGGGAGTCCAGTAGATCGACCCGCCGACGAAGTGGTTGTACCGGCCCCGCCCGTCCGGCGTGGTCTCCTCGTTCGTAGTGGGACAGCCCAGCGGCCCACCCTCGCCGCCGGTCCGGTTGTACGCCTCCAGGATGTCCCCGCCGACCTGGCGGCCGCAGACCTCCTGCGCGGACGCGGCAGGCGCCTGCACGCCCACCACACTCGCCGCGAGCAGTGCGACGACGATCCCCCTGAGTGCCACGCTCGTCCCCCGTGGCAGCCCGGCCCGTTTCTTCACTCAGGTCTCCTTCTCATCGGTTCCCTGACGGAAAGCAAGCGTCAACTATCGCACTGTTGCCGCCAGTTGGGGTACTCCTGCGCCCAACAGACACCCGACCCGGCAGCACAGCATGGTCCAGGCCGTTTCTGATGGCTCTTGCTGGGGTGGTGGATCAGTGCTGCGGTTGGGCAGGTGCGTCTTATGGTGCGGCCGCCCGGAAACCCTCTCCGAGACCGAACACCTCCACCTGAAGAACGTCCGGGCCAACTGCCCCGAGATCGACGCACTCACCAGACACGTCCGGTCCTTCGCGACCATGGTCACCGAGCGCCAGGGCGAGCGCCTGACTGAGTGGCTCGACGCCCTTCGCCAGGACGACCTCCCCAGCCTCCACACTCTCGCCGCAGGCATCGACCGCGACCGTGACGCCGTCATCGCCGGCCTCACCCTTCCCTGGAACTCAGGCGTCGTCGAAGGGCATGTCAACCGCATCAAGATGCTCAAACGCCAGACGTTCGGCCGCGCAGGCTTCCAACTCCTCCGCAAACGCGTCCTGCTGGCATGAGCTGGATACTGCCGGGGCGGGATGGGGCCGACCGGATTCGAACCGGCGTCCTCCCACATGCGGTGAAGGCGCGACAACCACTGCGCTACGAGCCCCACCCCGCTCGCGATCTTACGCGCCACCAGCACTCCATCGCCCCGTATTGCCCAAGATGACTGATTGCTCAGCGTGACAACGCCACACAACCTGAGCCAGAACCGGTTCTCGCGAACAAAGCCATGCCCGGGTGCGCCGGACCCTGCCCGCGGTCAAGGCCGTCAACCTGGTGAACATCCTGCTGCTCTGCTACGTCAACGCGGCCGGCGCGCCGGGACAGGCCATCGCCCGGCCGGATCCCCGACCTGGTGGTGCTGGCGCTCGGCCTGTCCGGTGCGGCGTGCTGCCTGACCTTCTGCTGCGGCCGGTGGCTGGCCCGCTGGACCCGCTGCGACCGGCCCGACGGAATCTCCCTCACCTTCGCCACCGGCATGAACAACAGCAGCGCCACGGCGGTACTGACCGCCGGCTGGTTCTCCCACCTTCCCGAGGTGCTGCTGCCGATCCTCTCCTAGCCTCCTGCAGAAGATCGCGGCGGGAACGGCAGGACTGCCACCCCGGACCGGGAAGGAGCCCCGCACCGGCGGGACCGCGGTGGCCGAGCACCGTCGCCCCGGCGGTGACAGATGTCATCTCAGGGAAGGGTTCGGTGCCCAGGTGAGATGCCCTGGGCTACCCGACCAGGGTAGGTCGTACGCCGACAGCAACGATGTGAAGGACCACTCCAAGCCAGGGCAGCTGAGGCCGTCGACCGGGTTGAGCCGGTCGGCGGCGGTGGGGAGGGTGCGGGGGCGAGGGTCAGGGCTTGGTGGTGAGCGCGGGCCAGAGGGTGGCCGCAGTGACGGAGCGGGCCAAGCGGAGCGCCCAGTCGGTTTCGTCGCCGTCCTCGTCGCGCCAGGACCACAGCCGGGTCGTGGCGAGGTGGAGTGGGTTGAGCTGGGTGATGCCGATGGCGCCGTGGAGTTGGTGGGCGATGCGGGCGATCTCGGCGGCCGAGGCGGACGCCTGGGTCTTGGCGGCGGCGACGGCGAAGTGCGCGGCCGGGCCGCCGGTGTCCAGCGGGGTGGCAGCGGCCTGGACGGCGGCGCGGACCAGGGCGGCCTCCTCGATCAGTCGCGCCTCCTCTTGCTTGACCGCCTGGAAGTGGCTGAGCGGTCGGCCGAACTGCACGCGGGCGGTGGTGTGGGCGACGGTCAGTTCGACGCAGCGTTCGGCGGCTCCGGCCATGAGGGCGGCCCGGCCCAGGGCCGCGCGGTGTTCGGCCTCCTCCAGCAGTTCCCGGGGGATCCGGCGGACCCGCGAGGCGGGGATCTCAAGAGGGGCGAGGTGCAGGTCGTCGCGGGGTTCCCCGGCGAGGTTGGCGCCGGGGGTGAGAGCGGCCCGGTCCGGGTCGAGGGTGAACAGGACGGGGCCAGAAGGGGCGGTGGCCAGGACGACCACGGCGCCGGCGGCCCGGGCCCAGGGGACACGGTGCAGGGTCCCGGTGATCAGCAGGGTGTCGTCGTCGCCCAGGCAGCCGGCTGAGCCGACGGGAGAAGCGGCGGGGTGGGCGTAGCGGATGGTGAGCTCGGGGGCGATGGCGTAGCTGAGTGGCCCGTCCGGGACGGGGAGGCCGGCGCGGCGCAGCAACGGGCGGGCGACCAGGGCGGTCTCGGTGAACGGGGCCGGGACTGCCCGGCGCCCTGCCTCCTGGGCGGCGAAGAGGAGTTCGGCGGTTGAGGCGTCCGGGGAGGGGAGGGGCACCGCGTCCGGGGCGGTGGTGTTGGTCACGACGGCGATGGCTTCGGAGCCGGTGAAGAAGGCGGCGGTGTCGTAGGCATCGGCGGAGATGACGGGGGTGTCCGTGTCGATCGTGTGGGTGTTCATCAGCGTTGCTCCAGACCACGAGTGATGATGCCGCGAAGGATTTCGTTGGTGCCGCCGCGCAGGGTGTAGCCAGGGCTGTGCAGCAGGGCGAAGGCGAGCAGTTCGGCGTGACTGCCGGGAGTGGCGTGCGGGTCTGCCCGGGTCGGCAGGATGCTGCGGACGGTGTCGACCAGCGTGCCCTCCAGGCGGGTGCCGAGGTCCTTGACCAGGGCGGCCTGGGTGTCGGGCGAGGCGCCGGCGTTCAGGGCCGCGGCCACGCCGAGAGACAGTCGGCGAACACTGTGCAGACGGGCCGTCAGGAGGCCGACCTGGGTGAGCTGTCCGGCCGTGACGGAGCGATGTTCGAGTTCGCTGAGCAGGGAGACGAGCAGGGGGAAGGTGGAGAGGTAGCGTTCCGGGCCGCTGCGTTCGAAGGCGAGTTCCCCGGTGACCTGCTTCCAGCCGTCGCCCCGCCGTCCGAGCAGCATGCCATCCGGGACATCGACGCCGTCCAGGTGGAAGGCGTTGAAGCGGTGCTCGCCGCTCATCAGCCGGATCGGCTCGATCCGCACACCGGGGGCGCGCAGGTCGACGATGAACTGGCTGAGCCCGGTGTGCTTGTCCTCGGCCTCGTCGGTGCGGGCCAGCACGATGGCGTAGTCGTTGACATGGGCGCCACCGGTCCACATCTTGGTGCCGGTCAACCGCCAGCCGTCAGAGGTACGTTCGGCGCGGGTGTGCACCGAAGCGAGGTCGGACCCGCTGCTCTTCTCGCTCATGCCGATGGAGAAGAAGCACTGCCCGGCGGCGATCCGGGGCAGGAAGAAGCGGCGCTGCTCCTCGGTGCCGTGCTGGAGGACGGACGGGCCGGCCTGCCGGTCGGAGACCCAGTGCGCGCTGACCGGAGCGCCGGCGGCGAGCAGTTCCTCGATCACCACATAGCGTTCCAGGAAGCCGCGGCCCGCGCCGCCGTACTCGGTGGGCAGGGCCATGCCGACCCAGCCGCGTTCGGCGAGGCGGCGGCTGAAGCCGGGGTCCCAGCCGGCCAGCCAGGAGTCGGGGCGGCCGAGCGCGGTGCCGCGGGCACGCTCCTCGTCGAGAAAGGCGCGGACCTCGGTGCGCAGCCGGCGGGCTGATTCGGGTAGGGCGGCGTCGGGGATTGCGATCGGTGAAAGCGTCGAAGGGCACATGGTTCGTTCACTCCCGGGACGGGTGACTGGCGATGGTTTCGGCATGGAATCCCGTCAGTTCACGGGGTGCAGCAGGGAAGAGTCGAAGCCGGCTTCGCGGAGGACTTCGTCGGTGTGCTGGCCGATGGTCGGGCAGGGCCTCAGCTCCGGCTCCGGGTCGGCCGAGTAGCGGACCGGGCGGCCGATGACCCGGTAGGGGCCCTCGGTGGGGTGCTCGGCCTCGTGGAGCAGGCCGCCTTCTTGGGCGTAGACAGTGGTGGCGGCGGACTCCAGGTCGAGCACCGGGGCGGCGGCGATGCCCGACCGGTCACAGAACTTCTGCCATTCCGCGGTTGTATGACGGCGCATCAACTCTGCCAGCAACGGATAGAACTGGTCGGCGTTGCGGGCCCGGTCGGGTCCGGTGGTGAACCGTGGGTCGTCGGCCAGGTCGGGGCGGCCGACGAAGGCGGTGAAGTCCCGCCAGTTGCGGTCGCTGTGCGGCAGGATGCACATCCAGCCGTCGGCGGTGCGCTGGGCCCGGCGCTCCGGGCTGAGCGAGCGCGCCGAGCCGAACTCGCCGTCGGGCTCCAGGGTGGCCGCGCCCAGGTGTTCGACCAGGTTGAAGGTGAGCATGGTGTCGGCCATCGGGACCTCGATGTGCTGGCCGGTGCCGCCGTGCTCCCGGTAGTGGAGCGCGGCCAGTACTGACTGGGCGATCTGCATGCCGCAGATCTTGTCGGCGAGGACGGTGGGGACGTAGTGCGGTTGGCCGGAGACCTTGTGGTTGAGCCAGACCAGGCCGCTGGCCGCCTGGATGATGTCGTCGTAGGCGGCGTGGGTGCCGTAGCGGCTGTCGCTGCGGAAACCCTGGGCGTTGGCGTAGATCAGGCCGGGGTTGACGGCCGCGACGTCGTCGTAGCCGAGGCGGAGCTTCTCCAGGGCCTGCGGGCGCAGGTTGGTGATGAAGACGTCGGCGGTACGGAGCAGGGTGAGCAGGGCGTCGCGGCCGTGCGGGGCCTTGAGGTCGATGACGGCGCTGCGCTTGTTGCGGTTCAGGTTGAGGGCCGTGCCGCCCATGCCGGGGTTGCGCCGCGGCGGGTAGTGGCGCGTCATGTCACCGGCGGGCGGCTCGACCTTGATCACGTCCGCACCCAGGTCGCCGAGTTGCTGGGCGGCGTACGGGGCCATGATCACGCTGGCCAGTTCTATGACGCGCACTCCGGTGAGGAGTCCGCGGGCGGACGGGCCGCTCGGCTTCTCGGACATCTTCCGGTGCCTCCTGGGGTATCGGGTGGGGTGGGCGAACGGTGGTGCGGTACGGGCGGCGGCGGGCACGTGGTGCTGTGCCGGGGTAGCTCAATGACCAATGACCTAACGCCACTGGAGTTCGGCGGACCCGAGCGGGGAACGACGGCCGGGCTGGGGGACCGTGCGCCCGCTGTACGTGAACGGTGTCGCCGGTTCGGTGAGCGGGCCGAAGTCGGTCCCGGTGGTCGACAGTGCGGCGAGCGGCGCGCGCCCGGGTCGGGGCAGGCCGAGTACGTTCTCCCGTGCCAGCAGCCCGAGTTCCTGTACCCAGTGGCACACCCCGGCCAGGGTCACGCGGATCCGCCATGAGCCGCCCTCCGTCGCACGTCGGCGCAGGACCGTTGTGACAGCGGCGGCCCCGAGGTAGGCGGCGAGGTAGTCGTTGAGCAGGTACGTCGGCGGCAGCGACGGCCGGTCCGTCCACTCGTCGACGGCGAATCCGGTTGCCGAGCAGGCGAGTTGGTCGAATCCGCCGCGCTCGCCCCAGGGGCCGTCGGCGCCCCAGGCGTGGTATTCGAGGGTGATGAGTCCGGGGCGGCGCCGGACGAGTTCCTCGGTCGACGCCCCGTGCCGGGCGAGTCCCCGGTAGGCGTGCACGAAAACGTCCGCGTCCTGGAGCGCGTCGTGGAAGGCCGCACGGTCGTTGTCGTCGCGCAGGTCGCAGTAGGCGTTGCGCTTGCCGCCGCCGGTCATCGCGATCATCGGGATCGGGTCGGGGCGGTCGGGACGCGTCAGGTGCAGCACGTCGGCGCCGAACTGGGCGAGGAGTCGCGTCGATACGGGACCCGCGATGACATGGGTGAGATCCAGCACCCGTACGCCCGCGAGTGCCTCATCGGCCTCGGCGATCGACTCCAGAGACCGGACCGGTCCGTCACCGATGCGTTCGATCTCGACGACCGGGCGCTGCGCGACGTACCGTCCCGCGGGGTGCGCGAGCCACTCGTCCCGGCTGCGGACCACGCAGGCGACGCCGCCCCGCGCGCAGATGGCCTCCTCCAGCGTGAAGGCGTCCCAGCCGGCCGCGGCCTGCGCGATCCCCACCTTGTCGGGCCCGCAGCTCAGTACGGTGTGGACCGCGTCCCGCAGGTGCGGATAGGTGGTGATGATGAAGATCCACCGGCCGTCGCGCGTCCGGTAGAAGTCGTTGTTGCCGAGCAGCGTCGGATCGTCGAGCGAGACACCGATCGGGCGTCCCGAGAGCGTCGTGTGATGCGTCGCCATGAGCTGGTCGATCGCGGCTCCGGCTCGCACTTCCACCTTCTGGTGCCGGTGACCTCGCTGTTCACCGAGGGTCGCCGTCTGCCGTCCGAAGACACCGATGGCGGCGGACATGGCGTCGGCGAGGCGGTGCACCGAGGGCACCAGGGGGTCGGTCCCGACGACGGTGATGTCCTCGGCTCCCCAGGCCGGATCGGGGTCGCCGAGGGTGTGCAGCAGCTGGGAG